>JAPPNM010000067.1 GCA_028873825.1 Gemmatimonadota bacterium
AGCGCAGCGATCCAGCGCGGATGCGTCGCCGTTCGAATGCCGGGGGGATTTTGTCTACGGGCTGCCCAGGCTAGGCTGGTCCGTCCCCGGGCTGCCGGCTCACGCGGCGTCGGATTCCTCCGCCTTCCTCCGGTTTTCGGCTTCCTTCGCCTTGAGCTGGTCACGGATCTGATAGATCACCGTGATTACCGACTTGGGGGACTTGGACTTGACCCCGCCTTGGATCAGCGCGTCCCTGATCTGGGGCGGGGTGTAGTTGTCCCCGTACATCTCGGTGAACTTGTGATAGGCATCCGTCGGGCCGATGCCCTCGAAGGTGCCCTTGGCAACGTCCGGGTGTCCGGCACCCGCACTCCGGCGCTTCCGTTTCCGGCGCTTCGCCGGAGCCGGCGACCGAGGCGGGGGCGCGTCCGCCGCGACGAGGCGTCCGAGTCCTTCGACCGCGGCCCGCAGCGCGCCGCCGCGCTGCTCGTGGGCCGCCAACTCCGCTTCGGCCTGCTTCAGGGCCACTCTGTAATTCCGTCTCGCGTTTGCATCCATTCGACCGTGTGATCTCCTTTCATGTGGATCATTGGGGTTTCCGACCGAGCTTCGATCCGTGCCGGGAAGCCGGTGCGTGCAACGAAAGCGGGAACGCAAAACATGCGGGGGAGCATTAGACTCCGCAAGGGGGGGGGCGGATCCGCTTGGTACTCGCGGGGGGGGTGCGGACCCGCTCTCCCGCACATAGTGCCAACAGTGGCTCCGGCCCGTTGAAAAGCCGGCCGGCTCTCCCGGTCAGCTCAATGGCTGGGCTACGAGGTGCGAAGTGGCGGCCACGGCGGCCGCGCCCAGCGCCAGCTCGATCAACGCCGACCCCCGCAGGCGCCCCGGACGCGTGCTGTCCGCCAGAGCCGGGCTCGCGAAACGCCAGTTGTAGAAGCCGAGCGCCAGGACCCCGGCCACGATCGCATCCTTGGCGAGAAGCGACCTTCCCCACTCCGTGGTCCACAGGTCGGATGGGGATCCGATGTGGATCCAGACCTTGATCCCGCCGGTGACCAGCAGCAGCGCGACGGCCACCTGCGCCACCCGCGAGAACGCGCCGACCATGGCGGCCGGTCCGGGCGGGTGCGGCGCCTTCCGGCCGCCATTCCCGCGCAGGGCTGGAAGAGCGGCGCACAGCAGGCACAGAAGTCCCCCCACCCATCCTCCGGCGGCCACGACATGCAGGTACGTGGCGACGGCCGAGAGAGCGCGCGGGCTGTCCGACCACCCGTGCCCGGAGAGCACGGGCACCAACGGGAGCAGAAGCGCACCCAGAGCGGCGATCCTCCACCCTGCGGGGCGCGCTCCGCCCTTGGCCGCAACAAGGAGTCCTCCGGTTGCCAGCAGTGCGCCCGCGAGCTGCAGCCACCAGCCCGCGGCCCACGGCGTCCCCGCGACGACCGCGAACAGGTTGCCGAGCGGGTCGTCGGGAAAGAAGGCCGCCGCCCGGCGCAGGAGGCGGACGGGCAGAAGCGCCAGCAGCATCCCCGAACCCAGGCCGCCGACGAGCAACGCCCGGTGCTCGGCGGCGCAGACGGCCTTCCGGGAAGCGCCCGTCCGGGCGAACCGGCCGAGCACCAGGAACCGCAAGGTCACCGTGCCGAGAAGCCCCATGATCCCCACGTAGAGAGCGAACCGCTGGAATGCCCGTCCGAAGGGGAAGCCGGACTCGGAGCCGCCGCCGGCCGCCTGCATATCGCTCCCGGCGCCCGCATCGCCCTGCGGCACCGGCGTCTCCGCGAAGCGCAGGTCCACGTGGAAGTCGAATTCGCCGTGGATGCGGTGGCCGTCGGGCCCGGCGGTGGTCCACGTCACCGTGTACGCGCCCGTGCCCAGCCGTTCGCTCAGCGGCAGCACCAGCACGTCCGGGCGGTCGTCGGAGAGGTGGGCCAGCTTTCCGGCCGCCACCGCCGCCCCGTCGCCGCCGGCGCGCCACACCGCCGCGCTGCTGAGCCGGAGCAGAACCGCGGTCGTGTACGTCAGCGTGACAGCCGCAGGCGACGACTCGATTACGCCGTCAGCCTCCGGGTGCGACGCCCTGAGTTCGGTGTGAAGCCAGCCCCATCCTGCGGTCGCTGCGACGGCGAAGAGAGCGGCCGCGACTCCGTGCCGGCAGGACACCGGCACCGAAAGCCCGCGGGCGAGCCGGGGCTCGCGCGCCCGGCGGTGCCGCCTGCGGACTACGCCTCGGGCAACCCGTTCGCGATCGCCCACTCCATCGCCTCGCAGAAGCGGTCCACCTCTTCCAGCGTCGTGTACACGCTCGGCGAGATCCGGATCCCGCTGCACTCCTCGTGGCCGACCGGAGTCGTGATGATCCGGTGGGCGTTCCACAACCAGGTGCTCGTCGCCCCCGGGTCGAATCCCTCGACGTGGACGTTGCCGATCCCGCAGGCGAAGCCGGGACGCCGGCTCGTGTTCAGGCTCACCCGGTCGTTCTCCAGCAGACGATCCGCCCAGCGGTCGCGCAGGTACACCAGGCGGGCGGCCTTGCGTTCGGCGCCGATCCCCTGGTGGAAGGTGAGAGCCTCGCCGATGGCCAGGTGGTTGGCGGCGGGGTGGGTGCCGATCTCCTCGTACTTGCGTATGTCCCCGTCCATGAGGTCGGGGGCCGCCATGAGCGGCCAGATTCCGGGGATCTTCTCGCGGCGCACGTAGAGCAGTCCCGTGCCGTGGGGGGCGAAGAGCCACTTGTGAAGGCTGGTGGAATAGTTGTCGCAGTCGAGGTCGCTCAGCCTGAAGGGGAAGTGGGCCAGAGCGTGCGCGCCGTCAACGATGACCGGGATGTCGTGGCGCCGCGCCATCCGCACGATTTCCCGCACGGGCAGGATCTGGCCCGTCAGGTTGATCATGTGGCACATGAGGATCAGGCGCGTGCGGGGCGTGACGGCCTCCTCGAACCGCCGCACCACTTCGGCGGGATCCTCGGCCGGCACGGGGATCCTGATCTGCCTCATCACGATCCCCTCGCGGCGCTCCCGCTGCCGGAAGGTGGTGAGCATGCGGCCGTAGTCCTGGGTGGTCGTGAGCACTTCGTCGCCAAATCCGAGGTCGTAGCCGAACTGGCAGGTCTGCAGCCCCTCCGAGGCGTTGCGCGTGAAGGCCACCTCCTCCGCGTCCACGCCCCACTCCCGCGCCATGCGGGCGCGGACTCCCTCGCGCTGGGGTTCCAGGATCCTCCACATTGTGTAGGTGGGAGCCTTGTTGGAGTAGTCCAGGTGACGCTTCATGGCCTCCTGAACGAAGGAGGGCGAGGGACTTACGCCGCCGTTGTTCAGGTTTACCAGCGTGCGGTCGACGGTGAAGGCGCGGGCGACCTCGGCCCAGAACCTCTCGTCCGCGGCGGTTTCGGAGGGCGATCCCGGGTGGCCGGCGAGGTCCCGGGCGATGTCTGCGGCGCGACCGTTGAAGGCCGGGAGCCGGGAGGCGCCGAGAACGGCGGCCGCCGAGCCGAGGAAGTCGCGCCGGTTCGGGGATCGCCGGCTTCCGCTACGTCCTGGTATGACCTTGCGCATCGTGTGCTCCGGTATGGGATATGCGGCCTGGGCGCGGACGACTTTTTTCCCGGCCGGCCGGCGCGGCAACCGGGACGAACGGGGTGCGTCACTTGCGGGCCCTGATCCCGCATCGTAGCACCCGCGCCAACGGGCGGGCAAGCCGCCGGGACCGCCGGGGACTCCCCCTCGGGGCCGCCGGGGACTCCCCCTCGGGACCGGCCTGCCACAGTTTACGAGTCCGCGGACGAACTATCCGCGCGAGCACCGCTCGCACGCCGACGGAGGTTCCTCCGCGGGCGCCCGGCGCGACCCCGTGCCGCCGCCAACTCCAAAGGGAATCCCGTCCAATGATCCGAGTCCGTTTTCTCGGCACCGCCGCCGCCCTGCCGACCGTGCGCCGGAACGTGTCGGGGATCGCCGTCCAGCGGGAGGGGCGGTCGTTGCTTTGGGACTGCGGCGAGGGGACGCAGCGCCAGATCATGCGCTACGGGACCGGATTCTCCTTCGACCACATCTTCATCACGCACGCGCACGCCGACCATTTGCTCGGCCTGCCCGGCCTCCTCAGGACGATGGGACTGCAGGGCCGGCGGCAGGGGATGACGGTATACGGTCCCGCCGGCACTGAAGCGACGCTGCGCGCGGCGGTGCGTCTCGGCGCGGTGCGTCAGGCCTTTCCCGTCGAGATACGGGGTCTGCCACCCGGCGGGAGGGTGGATTTCGCCGGGTGGGCCGTACACGCCTTCCGTGCCGACCACGGCGTGCCGGCGCTCGGGTACGCCCTGGTCGAGGAGGCCCGGCCGGGCCGCTTCGATGTGGAGACGGCCCGCCGACTGGGCGTTCCCGAAGGCCCCCTCTTCGGCCGCCTGCACCGGGGCGAGTCCATCGCGGTCGAGGGGAGGATCGTCTCGCCGGACGACGTGGTGGGGCCGCCGCGCCCGGGGCGGCGAGTGGTATACGGCGGCGACTCGCGGCCCACCCGCGAAGCCGTCGAGATGGCGATGGGCGCGGACCTGCTCATCCACGAAGCCACATTCGGCGCCGACGAGGAGAAGCGGGCCCGGGAGACCCGCCACTCCACCGCCGCCGAAGCGGCCCGGGTGGCGGCGAGGGCCGGCGTGCGGGAGCTCCTGCTGACCCACGTCTCCGCCCGCTACTCCGAAACGCCCGTTCGGCTCGAGGAGCAGGCGAAGGCGGTCTTCCCGGCTTCCAGGGTCGCGCGGGACGGCCTCGAAGTGGAGATCGGCTACCGTGGCTGAGCCCGGAGAGATCGTGAGATCGGGGGCGACGGCGGGCGGCGGCCGGGAGTTGAGCGTCCGTGTTCCCGGAGACAAGTCGATCACCCAGCGGGCCCTCGTCCTGGGGGCCCTTGCGGAAGGCGAGAGCCGCATCGGAGGGGCGCTCCGGGGCGCGGATCCGCTGGCTACCGGACGGGCGCTGGCCGCCCTGGGCGTTCAGATCACCGGTCTGGAAGGGTCGGCGGACGACGATCTGCGGATCCGGGGGCGGGGACTTCGGGGCTGGCGGCAACCGAACGCGGTGCTCGACCTGGGAAACAGCGGAACCGGCGCGCGACTCCTGGCCGGCGCCCTGGCCCCGCAGCCGCTCGATGCCGTGCTCGCGGGCGACAAGTCGCTTTCGGCACGTCCGATGGAGAGGATTGCCGCGCCCCTGAGGCGGATGGGGGCGGGGATCGAGTATCCCGAGCTCCCGGGCCGCCTGCCGATGAGGATCGGGGGGGCTCCGCTGACTCCGTTGCGCCACGAAAGCGCGGTGTCGAGCGCGCAGGTGAAGGGCGCGGTGCTGCTGGCCGGGGTGGGAGCGGAGGTGGCGGTGGAGGTGAGCGAGCCGAGGCGGTCGCGGGACCACAGCGAGCGGATGCTCGAGTCGATGGGGGTGGAGGTCGTCGAGAGGGCGGTCGCGGGGCGCTGGAGCGTCCGGGTTCCGGCGCCCCCCCCGCGTCTGGCGCCGCTGGACATGAGGGTCCCGGGGGACTTCTCCTCGGCTGCGTTCCTGCTGGTGTGGGCCGCGCTGGCCGGCGGGCGGGATGCGCTCACGGTGCGCGCGGTGGGGCTGAACGGGACGCGGACGGGCCTCCTGTCCGTGCTGGCCCGCATGGGGGTGGCGGTGGAGGTAGTGCCGCGCGAGACCGCGGGGGGTGAGCCTGTGGGCGACCTGCGGGTGGATGCGTTGGCGGGTCCGCCGCAGGCGGTGGAGGTCGGGGGCGATGAGATTCCGGCGATGATCGACGAGGTGCCGGTTCTGGCCGTTCTGGCCGCCCGGGCCGAGGGCGTCACGCGAATCGCGGGAGCTCGCGAGCTCAGGGTGAAGGAATCGGACCGCCTAGCGGCGCTGGCCGTCACCCTGAGGCGGATCGGCGTGGCGGTGGAGGAGCTGCCGGACGGGCTGGAGATCGAAGGCACGCGCGACCGGCTCTCCGGAGTCGCCGAGTGCTTCCGCGACCACCGCATCGCCATGGCCTTCGGCGTATTGGGCGCCACTCCCGGGTGCGATGTCCGGGTGGACGATCCGGGGACGTCCGACGTGAGCTTCCCGGGCTTCTGGAAGCTGCTGGCCAGCTTGAGGCGTCGGAGCGAGACCGCCCGCGGCGGGCGGGCGGCGGCCGCGAATTCCGGTTCCGCGCCCGAAGGTGACGGTGCGGCCCCCGGCCGGGGCTGCCTGGTGGTCGCCATCGACGGGTCCGCCGGCTCGGGCAAGTCCACCACCGCCGCCGCCGTCGCCGCTCGTCTGGGATTCCGCCACCTGGACTCGGGCGCGATCTACCGGGCCGTCACCCTGGGACTCCTGGAGGTGCGGCCGGGGGACGCGGCGCCGCACCGGGTCACGCCGGCCGAGTTGGCGGCCCTGGCGATCGACTTGAAGTGGCTAGGCGGACGCGCCGAGGTGTGGGCGCTAGGTGACCGGATACGCGACGAGGATCTGCGGAGCGAACGGGTCACGGCCCTGGTATCGCGGGTTTCGGCCATTCCGGCAGTGCGAGCCTGCCTTCTGGATCTGCAGCGCTCCGCCGCGGCGGGGCCCGGCCTCGTTGCCGAGGGTCGGGACATGGGCTCGGTGGTGTTCCCCAAGGCGGAGGTGAAGGTCTATCTGGACGCCGATCCCCGGGAGCGGGCGCGCAGACGCATCCTGCAGCGCGGTACGCGGTCGCCGGGTCCCGCCGAGATAGAGACGGAGGCCGCCCGGCTCGGGCGGCGCGACGAACGCGACTCCTCCCGCTCCGTGGCGCCGATGCGCCGTGCGGAGGACGCGGTCGTCATCGACACGACCGGTCTTGACCCGGCCGAGCAGATCGACCGGATCGTGCGGCTGGCGCGAGACGCCCGGCGAGCATCCCGTTGATTTCGGATTTCCGCTACTATTAGTGACTGTGCCAGACGGGACGCCGGTCGCGCGGCCGGCGCTCCCCGATGTTCGCTACGCCAACGTAGAAGACGACAGAAGTGGCTCCGGGCCCCGCGGGTCGGGTCAGTGAGCCCCGGAACATTCATTCAACCCGGCTCGCCCGCGATCTCCCGCCCAGCCGGAGCGATACCCGGAGCGCTAGCTGCATGCTGGCGATGCGCAAGATGAACGAACCCCAGGACCCCCAGTCGGCGGCCGACACCCCGGACCCTCCCTCCAATCCCCGTCCCGCGGGGCGCTTCCCCCCGGACGACATTTCTCCGGAACTGCTCCACGACCCCTACGGCGAAGAAGTCCTCGACGTCTCGCGGGACGACTTCGAGGCCATGCTCGACGAGCATCGAACCGCCGGCGGCGATATCAGCGAAGGACAGATCGTCCAGGCCCGGGTACTGCGGACAACCGAGTCCGCGGTCATCCTCGAGTTCGGCTTCAAGAGCGAGGGCGCCGTTCCCCTGGACGAATTCAAGGATCCGGACAGCGTCAAGCCCGGCCAGGAGGTGGACGTTCTCCTCGAGAGCCTCGAGGACGAGGACGGGGTGGTGGTCCTGTCCAAGAAGAAGGCCGACTTCCTGCGGGTCTGGGAGCTGATCAGGGACTCCTACGAGAACGACCGCCCCGTAAAGGGTCTGTTGACCCGCAAGATCAAGGGGGGCGTCACCGTCGACATCATGGGCGTCGACGCCTTCCTTCCGGGCTCCCAGATCGCGCTCAGGCGGGTCCCCAACATCGAGGACCTGATAGGCGAGAGCTACGATTTCATGATCATCAAGCTCAACAAGCGGCGTCGCAACATCGTCGTGTCGCGCCGCGTGATCCTCGAGCGCGAACGAAGGGAGAAGCGGTCCACGCTGGTCAAGGAGCTGCTCACGGGACAGGTCCGGGAAGGAGTGGTGAAGAACATAACCGATTTCGGAGCCTTCATCGATCTGGGCGGCCTGGACGGACTGCTGCACATCACCGACATGTCGTGGGGACGGGTCGGCCATCCGTCGGAGGTGGTCGAAATCGGCAGCCGCCTGGATGTGAAGGTGCTCGACATCGACTGGGACCGCGAGCGCATCTCCCTCGGTCTGAAGCAGTTGCTGCCGTACCCGTGGACGGACATCGAGGATCGGTATCCCGTTGGCGCGAGGGTGCGCGGCAACGTGGTGTCGATCACGAACTACGGTGCGTTCGTGGAGTTGCAGAAGGGCGTGGAGGGTCTCGTCCACATCTCCGAGATGTCCTGGACGCGCAACGTGCGCCACCCCTCCAAGCTCGTCTCGGTCGGAGACGAAATCGAAGCCGTCGTCCTCAAGGTGGATCCGAACAACGAGAAGATCTCCCTCGGCATGAAACAGATCGAGGAGGATCCCTGGCTCGCGCTGCCGCTGAAGTACCCCAACCGGACGCGGCTCACCGGAACCGTCCGAAACCTCACTTCCTTCGGGGCGTTCGTGGAGATCGAATCCGGAATCGACGGTCTGGTTCACGTTTCGGACATGAGCTGGACCCGGCGCGTCGAACACCCCTCCGAGGTAGTGCGGAAGGGCGCCCAGGTCGAAGTCATGGTGTTGGACGTCGACACCGACAACAAGCGTATTTCGCTCGGAATCAAGCAGTTGCACGAGGACCCCTGGCCGGGGCTGGTGACGCGCTATGTCAAGGGCTTCGAAACGGACGCGCGCGTCGCGCGCATTCAGGACAGGGGAGTGGTCGTGGATCTGGGGGAGGGAGTGGAGGGATTCGTCCCGGGCTCCCATGCCGGCGTCGCCGCGAATGCTCTGGACGACCATTTCGAACCGGGCGACGTCGTCTCGTTGCGCGTGATCTCCTCCTCCGTCTCCGATAGGCGCATTGTTCTCGAAGTCGTCAAGCCGCCGAAACGGCGAAGGAAGCAGGTGGCGGAGGAGTCCGCCGTGTCCCGGGAGGCCGCCGGGTCCGACGACGGCGCCGAGTCCGAAGAGGCTGCCGGGACCGACGCCGAGTCCGACGACGGCGCCGAGTCCGAAGAGGCTGCCGGGTCGGCCGACCCCGCCGGGCCCGAAAAGGCTCCCGAGGATGCGAAGACCGCGGAGCCCGAAGAGGCTTCCGAGTCCGTTGAGCCGGATGAGCGAGAGGAGCGGACGGAAGGGTAGCAGCCCGTGGACATAATCCCCCCGGCATTCGAACGGCGACGCATCCGAGCTGGCCGCTTCGCTTCACCCGTCCACGCTGTAAAGTATACATTACACTATGTAATGTCTGCTATACATTTTGCCACTCCAAGGCTGCGCTCTGCGTTGCTCCTCGGGCGAATAGCGCTGCCATTCCCCCTTCGTCGCGCCTTGCCGGCCCGGCGCCTCGCCGCTCTCGGTGCTCGGGCGGCTTTTCCGCGAAACTCGGGGGGCATGGTTTCAGCTCACGCGGGGTGGCCACCCCAACCGGCGTGGCCATGACCGTTATCCACGATGGAGTGGACGCCCCCTCCCGGCGGCTGCTAGGACTCGTGGACAAGACCTTCGAGCACCGATGCATCCGGCGCCGGAGCGCGGAGTCGTCCGGGGGCCGCCGTGAGCCCGAAGCGAGGCCGGGCGTCGCACCTTGGCCGCCGGTGGCGCGTCTGTTGTTCGGGGGCCTGCCGATCTGTTCGGTGTTCGCCTGTACCGCCGGCTTCCTCGGGACCTCGTGCTCCACCGGGGCGGCCGCGACCGGCGCCGGCGCGACGGAGCGGGTCGGAGAGGAACTCGGCCTGCCGCCCGGGGAGGCGGCCGCTCCCGGGGAAGAGGACCCCGGACCGCGGGTCGGCGACCAGGAGGAGAACCCGGCCGACCTGATCATCGGCGCCATCCTGCCGGTCTCGGGATCGCCATCGCTCCGGCGTTACGCGCGGCTCTTGGTCGAAGGACTGGAGACAGGCGTCGTGCTCGCCCGGGAGACGGGTCTTCGGGTGGAGCTGCGGGTCGAGGACAACCAGGGCACGGTGTCCGGCAGCGTGCGCGGGGCATCCGAGCTCGTGGCGCTGGGCGTGCTCGCGATCCTGGGTCCGCTCGACGCTAACAACCTGCGCGCGGCCGCACGAGCCGCGCCCGGCGAGATGGCCTTCTTCTCGCCGACCGCCAGGCAGGTTCCCTACGGGCGCCGAGGGGTGTACAGCATGGCCGCGGGCGATCCGGAGGCGGGACGGACCCTGGCCCGGGCCGTTTGGAAGCTCGGCTTCGCGAATGCCGTGATCGTTCACCCGAGGAGTCCGGGCGACGATGTCGAGATGGACGCGTTCCAGCGCACGTTCGCGTCGTTGGGAGGCGTAGTCGAGCGGCGAATACGGTACCGGCCCGGCACTACGACCTTCGAGCAGTCCCTGGCCGAGGTGAAATCCTTAGCCCCCTCCTTGCTCGTCGTGGCGGCGCCACCCGCCGACGTGGAGCTGCTCGCGCCCCAAATCGCATTCTTCGGCCTCGATGAGACGGACCTTCAGGTCGCGGGCACGGCGGGGTGGACCGCACCGTCGGTGATCGAGCGGGTGCCGCATCGCCATACCGACGGCGTCATCGCCTTGAGCACGGTGCCTCCCGGAGCGGTACGGGAGCCCCCTCCGGAGTTCGTCGCGGCGTACGAGACCCTTTTTCGGCGGTCGCTGAACAGCCCCGTGCCCGCCGTCGGCCTCGATCTCCTGCGCATGGCGCTCGGTGCCTACGGCGAGGGCGCGGACGAGCCCGCCGAGGTGGCGGCGGGCCTGGAACGCGTCGGCTCCTTCGAGGGTGCCACCGGGACGTACTCGTTCGCCGCCGGCCGACTCGGCCGCAGGTACTTTCCGGTCCGGATTCTCCAAGGCGCCCTCCATCCGGCCGGCGCGGACCCGACCCCGATCCCGCCCTCCGGAGACAAGGTCCGCGAGGCGCCGCCGCCGGCCCGGTGAGGCGCGGCGGCCACCCCCCCCGCCCCGGACTGGGCGAGGCCCTGGAGCGCCTCGAGGCTCTCGGGCGGGAAGCCTCGCTCGGCGGAGGCGACGCGCGTCTGCGGGCGCAACGCGAGCGGGGCAAGCTGTCTGCGAGGGAGAGACTGGAACTTCTCCTCGACGAGGATTCGTTCGTGGAGCTGGACCGGTTCGTCACACACCGCTCGACGGAGTTCGGGCTCGGGTCCAGAAAGGTCCTCGGAGACGGCGTGATCACCGGCTACGGGACGATCCGAGGCCGGTTGGTGTACGCCTTCTCGCAGGACTTCACCGTCTTCGGCGGTTCGCTCAGCGAGGCTCACGCGGAGAAGATCGTCAAGATCCAGGAGATGGCCCTCAGGAACGGGGCGCCCCTGATCGGCCTCAACGACTCGGGGGGCGCGCGCATTCAGGAAGGGGTCGTCTCGCTGGGCGGGTACGCGGACATCTTCCTGCGCAACACGCTTGCATCGGGGGTGATCCCGCAGATCAGCGTGATCCTGGGTCCCTGCGCGGGGGGGGCCGTGTATTCGCCGGCCATCACCGACTTCGTGTACATGGTGAGGAGGACGAGTTTCATGTTCGTGACGGGGCCGGGGGTCGTGAAGACGGTGACCCAGGAGGACATCGACATGGAGGGGCTTGGCGGCGCCGACGTTCATGCCGGGACTTCGGGCGTCGCGCACTTCGCGCACGACAGCGAAGCGGAGAGCCTGGCCGCCGTGCGCGCGATCTTCGGATACATCCCTCAAAACAACACGGAACGTCCTCCCGCCGGTCCGGACGGCGACCCGCACGACCGGCGCAGCGAGAAACTGCTTGAACTCTTCCCGGACAATCCCAACCGCCCCTACGACATGATCGATGTCATCCATGAAGTTGCGGACGACGGCGGGTTCTACGAAGTGCACTCCGGGTTCGCCCGCAACCTGGTCACCGGCTTCGCGCACCTGGGTGGACACGCCGTCGGTGTCGTGGCCAACCAACCCGCTGTGCTCGCGGGAGTGTTGGACATCGACGCCTCCGACAAGGGGGCGCGTTTCGTGCGGTTCTGCGACGCCTTCAACATCCCCCTGGTCGTCTTCGAGGACGTACCCGGCTTTCTTCCGGGCGTCGGCCAGGAGCACGGCGGCATCATCCGGCACGGCGCCAAGCTGCTCTACGCCTTCTGCGAGGCTACCGTTCCCAAGGTCACGGTCATCACGCGCAAGGCCTACGGCGGGGCCTACGACGTAATGAACTCCAAGCACATCCGCGGCGACATCAACCTCGCTTGGCCGTCGGCGGAGATCGCGGTAATGGGTCCGAAGGGTGCGGTGGAGATCCTCTTCCGCAAGGAGATCGCCGCTTCCGACGATCCGGAGGCGGAGACCGAGGCCCGAATCGCCGAATACAGCGATAGATTCGCGCACCCCTACGTCGCCGCGGCGAGAGGGTACGTGGACGACGTGATCGATCCCCGCGACACCCGTCCCCGGCTCATCAACGCCCTCGACATGCTGGCGGAAAAGCGGGACTCGAATCCGCCTAAGAAGCATGGCAACATACCGTTGTGAGAACTGCCGGAGGCAACCCGGGGCCGCCGCGCGTTCGTCCCATGGTCGTACGACGCGGCCTCCGGCCGACCCCGGAGCCGCGGCATCCACGACCCGACGCACAGGGAGAAGGCGAATATGATCCGGAAGACGGGAATGAGACGGTTGGCGCAGTTCGGATTGGTTGCGGTTCCGGCGCTGGCGGCGGCGCTGCCGTGGTCTCCGGCGGGTGTTGCGCAGGAGAGGGAGGAGGAAGGGCGGGCGGGCGGCCCGTATCGGTCGGCGGAAGCGACCGCCCGTACGATCCTGGGCGTCTACATGGTGGACGTCCCCGGCGAAGGCGGACTTCGGGTGGCCCGCGTGATGGACGGATGGCCCGCCGAAGAGGCGGGTATCAGGAAGGACGACGTCGTCGTGTCGATCGACGGCCACCGGCTGGTCGAGCGGCTGGAGGACGAAGAGGAAGGGGTGGCCGGCGGCTCCCGTCTGACGCCCGTGCAGCGGCTTCGGGCCCTGTTGAGAGAAGCGCCCGAAGGCGAGGCGGTCGAAGTGACCGTGGAACGGGATGGGGAATCGCTGACCTTCGCGGTGGTCCCCAGGACCTATGTCGACGCGGGTCCCCTGTTCGAGCGGCTGCAGGCGTGGATGGACTCGCCGGACTACGAGGAAGCCATGGAGCTGGCGCGAGGACTGAACGAGCGGATTCGCGAACAGACCGAGCGGTTTCGGCAGCGGTACGACCGCATCCGGGAGCGGCCGCCGTTCCATGGACCCGCCCGGGGGGTCGAGCTGCGCTGGCACGGCGCCCGCTGGCCCGGTGCCGGCGGACTCGACCTCGTGGAACTCAATCCCGGACTCGGTTCCTACTTCGGCACCGAAGAGGGCGTTCTGGTGGCGGACGTCGAGGACGACTCGCCGCTGGGCCTGCGGCCGGGCGACGTGGTGGTCGCGGTCGGCGGTCGGCGGGTCGACGACATCGCCGATCTGCACCGCATTCTGGGCTCCTACGAGGACGACGAGGAGATTCGGTTCCGGATCCGGCGCGATGGCGCGGAGAAGGCGGTAACGGGTACCATTAACTGACACCCGGCGGCCCGTGGCGGACCTTCCCGCGCGACGTGGGGGTTCCGCCGCGGACCGCTCGCCCGTGCAACCTTCAGACCTGGGGCGAACGGCCCGAGCAGCACCGGGGGCGGAGACCCGCCAGGCTGACCTCGAACCGGCCCCGGGAGGCCCCGCGTTGTTCGAATCCGTGCTCGTCGCCAACCGGGGGGAAATCGCGTTGCGGGTTATTCGCGGGGCCCGGGAACTGGGGATCCGCACCGTCGCGGTCTTCTCCGAGCCCGACCGCGCGGCGCCCCATGTCCTCCACGCCGACGAGGCGTACCCGATCGGTCCGGCCCGCGCCGCGGAGAGCTACCTGAACATCGCCGCGCTGCTCGCCGTGGCGCGCGCGGCCGACGCCGAGGCCGTCCATCCCGGCTACGGATTCCTGGCCGAACGCGCGGACTTCGCCGAGGCCGTCGCGGGCGCGGGGCTCGTCTTCGTGGGGCCGGCGCCGGCGACCATCCGCGCCATGGGCGAAAAGACCGGGGCGCGCCGGAGGATGGAGGCGGCGGGGGTCCCGGTGGTGCCGGGGACCGCCACGCCTTTGATCTCGGCGCGGGAGGCGCGCCGGGAGGCCGAGTCGTTGGGCTTTCCGGTCATGCTCAAGGCGGCGGCGGGGGGCGGGGGGAAGGGGATGCGCGTGATCAGGCGGGCGGAGGACGTCACGGGCGCCTACGAGGGCGCGGTGCGCGAAGCCGGGGCCTCCTTCGGAGACGGCAGCGTCTATATGGAGCGGTTCCTGGAGCGGCCCCGCCACGTCGAAGTGCAGATCTTCGGCGACGGGCACGGCAACGCGGTGCATCTCTTCGAACGCGAATGCTCCATTCAGCGGCGGCACCAGAAGCTGGTCGAGGAGGCGCCCTCCGTGCTGCTCAGCCCCGCGGAGCGGCGGAGTATGGGGGAGGCGGCGGTCCGGGCGGCTCGCGCTGTGGACTACGTGGGGGCGGGGACGGTCGAGTTCCTCTATCGGGACGGGGAGTTCTTCTTCCTGGAGATGAACACGCGATTGCAGGTGGAGCATCCGGTCACCGAGATGGTCACGGGCGTCGACCTGGTGGAGTGGCAGTTCCGGGTCGCGTCCGGAGAGGCGCTGCCCCTGCGGCAGCGTGAGATCCCGCTGCGCGGGCACTCCATCGAGTGCAGGATCACCAGCGAATCTCCGTTTGACGGATTCCTGCCCGCCACCGGCCTAGTCGGCGAACTGGACGTCCCCGGCGGTCCGGGCGTCCGCTGGGACGGAGGAATCGCCCGGGGTACCGAGATAGGCCTGCACTACGACCCGCTCCTGGGCAAGCTGGTCGCGCACGGCGCCGACCGGGAGGTCGCGGTGCGGCGCATGCGGCGGGCGCTGAAGGAGCTCCGGATCGGTGGCGTCTCAACCAGCGCTCCCCTCCTCGCCCGGATCATGGAGGAGCCCGACTTTCTGGCCGGACGGCTTTCGACCGCGTACCTCGAGGAGCATCCGGAACTGTTCGGCGCGGAGGTGGCGGACTCGGGCCGCGAGGCGTTGGCGGCGGCGGCCGCGCTCCTCGAACACGAGCGGCGAAAGCGCCGCGCCGCGCCGCGCATCCGCCGCGCCGCCCGCCCCTTCTCGCCGTGGGCCGGGTCCGCCGCGCCGCGACTCGACGGGCGCGGGTGAGTTCGCCGAACCGAGGTCCGGGGAGGGGAGCCGCATACGTGGTCTCCCTGCTCGGGAACCGGCACGAGGTCGATATCCTCCCGGATGGCCGGGTCGTCGTGGACGGGCGCGGGCATGCAGCCTCGCTGGCCGCGACGAGCCCGCCGCGGGGCCGCTCCCTTCTGCTGGACGGTGCCTCCTTCGCGCTGCTGGCCCGGTGCGCCGGCGGGGGCGCGTGGGAGCTGCAGCTCGACGGCCGGAGCGTCTCCGCCGAGGTTCTGGACGCGCGTACGGCCAGGGTGCGGGAGCTGTCGGCGGCGGCCGCGGGGCGGGTGAAGGTGGCCGCCCTCAAGGCACCCATGCCGGGTCTGGTGGTGCGGGTGGCGGTGGGCGAGGGGGACGCGGTGGAAGAGGGCGACACGGTGCTGATCGTGGAGGCGATGAAGATGGAGAACGAGCTGCGCGCGCCGGGAGCGGCCAAGGTGACGCGGCTGCACGCGGCGCCGGGCGAGGCGGTGGAGAAGGGACAGGTCCTGGTGGAGTTCGGCGAGCCGGGGGCGCCGTGAGCCGGGACGACGGCGACGCCTTCTTCGACGGGCTTCCGGAGGGCTTCCGCTCCCGGGAGGATCTGGGCGCGCCCGGAGGCTTCCCCTTCACCCGGGGCGTCCACCGGTCCATGTACCGGGGACGGCTCTGGACCATGCGCCAGTACGCAGGCTTCGGCACCGCCGAGGAGACCAACGCCCGCTACCGCTTCCTCCTGAACCGGGGAACGACCGGCCTGTCCGTCGCCTTCGACCTCCCCACGCAGATGGGCTACGATTCCGATGCGGCGATGGCCGCGGGCGAGGTGGGCCGCGCGGGCGTCGCGATCGACTCCATCGCGGACATGCGCACGCTGCTCAGGGGCATCGACCTGGGTTCGGTCTCGTGCTCCATGACCATCAACGCGACCGCGCCGATCCTGCTTGCGCTCTACACCGCCGTCGCCGACGAGACCGGGGTGCCCCGCGACCGGCTCCGGGGAACCGTCCAGAACGACATCCTCAAGGAATACGTAGCGCGCGGCACCTACATCTACCCGGTGCGGCCCTCGCTGCGCCTGGTGAGCGACCTGATGGCCTTCGCCGCGGCCGAGCTGCCCCGCTGGAACACCATCTCGGTCTCAGGCTACCACATCCGCGAAGCGGGCTCCACCGCGGCCCAGGAGGTCGCCTTCACGCTGTCCAACGGCGTCGAGTACGTGCGCCGGGCGCTGGCCGCCGGGATCGCGCTGGAGGACTTCGCGCCCCGCATCTCCTTCTTTTTCGCAGCGCACAACGACCTGCTCGGGGAAGTCGCCAAGTTCCGCGCGGCGCGAAGGATCTGGGCACGCGTCATGAGGGAGCGGTTCGGCGCCTCCGACCGCTCCTGCCGGCTGCGCTTCCACACCCAGACCGGCGGCTCCACCCTGACCGCGCAGCAGCCCCTGAACAACGTGGTGCGGGTTACCGTCCAGGCGCTGGCGGGAGTTCTCGGAGGCACCCAGTCCCTGCACACCAACGGCTATGACGAGGCGCTTGCGCTGCCCAGCGCCGAAGCGGCCGGGCTGGCGCTGCGCACGCAGCAGATCCTGGCGCACGAGTCGGGTGTCGCCGCCTGGGCCGATCCTCTCGGCGGGAGCTTCCTGGTGGAGCGCCTGACGAGCCGCGTCGAGGAGGAGGCGCTGGCGCTGATGACGCGGATCGAGGAGATGGGCGGGTCGTCGGGGGCCATCGACCACATGCGGGAGGAGATCCACCGCGCCGCGTACCGGCACCAGCTCGAGGTGGAGGCGGGGACGCGCGTCGTCGTGGGGGTCAACCGCCACCGGACCGGGGACTCGCACGAGCCGCCTCGCGGACCGGACTTCCGCGAGCTGGAGGCCCGCCAGACGGCGGCCTTGAGGGCGCTGAAGTCGGCGCGGGATCCGGCCGCGGCCGGAGCGGCGCTGGATGACGTTCGCGCGGCCGCCCGCGGCGACATCAACGTGCTGCCGGCGATGATCGCCGCCGTGAAGGGCGGAGTCACGCTTGGGGAAATCAGCGAGGCGCTCGGGAGCGTCTGGGGCACCTACGACAGCGCGGGTTGAACCGTGCGGGCGAAGGCGCTCCGCGCCCGTGTTATTTTTGTTGCGAACCCGCCGCCGAAAATCCCCGCAAGGAGGCCGGCCCGGCTCCGAGCCATGCCTACGTACGAGTACCGATGCCGCGATTGCGGCCGCGATTTCGAGATCTTTCAGAGGATGAGCGACCGGCCCGGGGCTCCCTGTCCCGACTGCGGGCGCCGCTCCGAGCGGCTGATCTCGGGCGGTGCCGGATTCCTCTTCAGGGGCGAGGGCTTCTACATCACCGACCACCGGTCGGAGGACTACCGCAGAAAGGCGCGCGAGGAAGCCGGCGGGGCTGGGGACGGAAAGGCGAACGACGCGCCGGACAAGGGTGATGGGGCGTCCTCCGGCGCGCCCGAGCCGCCGGACCGACGGCGACGCGACGAGGCTCCGGGCGGTTCCGGAGGGCGGGCACGGCCCGGCGACGCCGCTCCGGCCGGTTCCCCGTCGGGTTCGGGGGATGCCGCACCGGGAGGAGAGGGCTCCTGATCGACATGTTCGCCGAGCGCATCTCGGACGCGCTGCGGGAGGCCGCCGAGGGATTGGGCGCCCCGGGAGCGCGCTTCCGCCTCGACCGCCCGAAGGACGCCGCCCACGGCGACTTGGCGTCGAACATCGCCCTCACGCTCGCCTCGCGGCTGCGGCGCCGGCCGCGGGACCTCGCGACCGACCTGAAGGAGCGGCTCGGCGGCGTCGAGGGCATCGAGAGGATCGAGGTCGCGGGGCCCGGATTCCTGAACTTCTTCCTCGATTCCGCCGCCGTGGGGAGAACGTTGCCCCGCATCGTAGAGGCGGGATCCCGCTACGGCCGCAACGGGGACGGAGGCGGGCGCCGCATCATGGTGGAGTTCGTCTCTGCCAACCCGACCGGGCCGCTGCACCTCGGGCACGGCCGCCAGGCCGCGCTGGGCGACGTTATCGCCCGGCTGCTCGAGTGGTCGGGCTGGCGGGTGCACCGGGAGTTCTACTTCAACGACGCCGGCCGCCAGATCACGCGCCTGGCCGAGAGCGTGCGAGCACGCTACCGGCAGCTTCTCGGCCACGACGCCCCCGTCCCAGAAGGCGGCTACCGCGGCGAGTACGTCCGGGAGATCGCGAGCGCCTTCCTCGAGAGGGAGGGCGACCGGTACGAGCACGACGGCGGCACCGCCGCCCTGGAGGCGATGCGTACCTTCGCCGTGGGGGTCCTGCGCGACGAACAGAGGCGCGATCTGGCCGAATTCAAGGTGCGCTTCGACGAGTACCACGCGGAGAGCGGACTCTACTCCGACGGCCGGGTGGGGAACACGCTCCGGGCGCTCGACGAGACGGGCCTCACCTACCGCAGCGACGGCGCGACCTGGCTGCGGACCACCGAGTTCGGCGACCAGAAGGACCGGGTCATGGTCAGGAGAGACGGTTCCCCGACCTATTTCCTTCCCGACGTGGCCTATCACATGAGCAAGTGGGAGCGCGGCTTCCACGACGCCATCAACGTGCAGGGGTCGGACCACCACGGCACCGTCGACCGCGTGCGCGCGGGGCTGCGGGCGCTGGGCCGCCCCGCCGGGTATCCCGAGTACGTGCTGCACCAGATGGTCACCGTCGAACGGGGCGGGGACGAGGTGCGCTTCTCCAAGAGGGCGGGTTCCTACACGACGCTGGCGGAGCTGGTTGCCGAAGCCGGGGCCGACGTGGCCCGCTACTTCTTCCTCATGCGCCGCCCGGAGGCCCACCTCGTTTTCGACCTCGATCTGGCGCTGGACCGGTCCGACAAGAACCCCGTGTACAAGGTCAAGTACGCGCACGCCCGGCTCTGCAGGCTGGCGCGGCTGGCGCGCGAGGAGGGATGGGAGGGAATGGACGGGCCGGGAGCGCCCGCGGCGGACGCGGGACTTCTCGCGGCTCCCGCCGAGAGGGAACTGATCAACCGGCTGGCCGAATTCCCAGGCCTCCTGCGGCGGGCGGCGACCGGCCGGGCGCCGCACCTGATGTGCGATTACCTGGAGCGGACGGCGGGACTCGTCAACTCGTGGTACCAGGCGGGGCACCCGGCCCGCAGTCCCCGGCTTGCGGCGCTTGTGGACGACGAGCCGCTCAGGAACGCGCGGCTCACGTTGGCCGCGGCGGCGAGTACCGTGCTCCGCAACGGGCTGGAAGTCCTCGGGATCGATGCGCCGAGACGGATGTGAGGGATGAGCAATTGTCACGGAAACGGACAGATTCATGCTATAATTTGTCCCATAACCTGTCCTTACGCTCCCCGAAGTGCGCCCACGGCCGCCCGGAACGCGTCGTCACGCATACGCTTGGACAAATAATATGTCGATTCTGGCAGTAGGAAGCGTAGCTCTGGACTCGGTGAAGACCCCCGCCGGAAGCGTCGACGAAGTGGTCGGCGGTTCGGCAGTGTTCTTCAGCGCCGCGGCTTCGCTGCTCGCGGGCGTGCGAGTCGTCGGGGTGATCGGCGACGGATATCCCACGGCCCGGCTCCGCTTTCTGCGCGAGCGGGGAGTGGACTTCGCCGGCCTCGTCCGGCGGCCCGGCGAGAACTTCTTCTGGGCGGGACGCTACGGCGCGGACTTTCGCACCCGCGAGACGACGGAGACCCGGCTCGGCGTCTTCGCGGATTTCGACCCGGTGATTCCGCGACGGTGGCGCGAATCGGAGGTGGTCTTCCTGGGCAACATCGATCCGGACCTCCAGCTCGCGGTGCTCGACCAGGTGCGCGCGCCGGAACTGGTGGCCGCCGACACCATGAACTACTGGATCGAGCGCACCCCGAACGCGCTGCTCCGGGTGTTGTCCCGGCTGGACGTGCTCCTGGTGAGCGACGAGGAGGCAAGGCAGCTGGCCGGCGAGTCGGACCTCGCGCGCGCGGCCGCCCGGATCCGGGAGCGGGGCCCCTCGCTGGTGGTGGTCAAGCGGGGCGAGGACGGCGCCGATCTCTTCGCCGACGACTGGTCCTTCTCCTGTCCCGCCTGCCCGCCGGCGCGGATGACCGATCCCACCGGCGCGGGAGACGCCTTCGCGGGCGGGTTCCTGGGCTACCTCGACCGGACGGGGTCGCACGACCGGGCGGGGCTGCTCCGGGCGGCGGCCTACGGAGCCGCCGCCGGTTCCTGCGCCGTCGAGGACTTTTCTGTCGACCGCTTCCGGGACCTCTCCGTCGCCGAGCTGGAGGAAAGGGCCGGGCGCGTCGACGCGGGGGCCGCCCGCGCACTCGAATCCGCGCGGACCCCCGGGTGATCCGGCGAACCGTGGACGATTCCCTCACCTACCGGGACGCGGGGGTGGACCTCGAGGCGGCCGACCGGGCCAAGCGCGCCCTGGGCCCGCTGCTCGACGCCGCCGGCGACGAGAACACTCTGTCGGGACCGGGCGCCTTCGGGGGGCTCTACGCCGTGCCGCGCGGGATGTCCGAGCCCGTACTGGCGTCAAGCGCCGACGGAGTCGGCACCAAGCTCAAGGTGGCGTTCATGTGCGGGCGGCACGATACCGTGGGGCGCGACCTTGTCAACCACTGCGTGAACGACATCCTGGTGCAGGGCGCTCGGCCGCTCTTCTTTCTCGACTACCTGGCGACGGGGGAGATGGACGAGGCGGTGGTGGCGGAGGTGGTGGGGGGAGTCGCGCGCGGCTGCCGCGAGAACTCGTGCGCCCTGCTTGGGGGAGAGACCGCCCAGATGCCCGACTTCTACGCGCCGGGCGAATACGATCTGGCCGGCTTCGTGGTGGGCGCGGTCGAGCGCGAACGGATCGTCGACGGCGGCGCGGTGTGCGCCGGGGACCGCCTGGTCGGGCTCTCCTCCTCGGGGCTGCACACGAACGGCTTCACGCTGGCCCGGAAGATCGTCTTCGAGCGCATGGGACTCGCGGTCGGCGACCGGTTTCCGGGCGAGGACGCGTCGGCGGCGGAAGTTCTGCTCAGGGTTCACCGGTCCTACCTGGCTCCGGTATGGCCGCTGATCGAGCGGGGATGGATCAGGGCGATGGCGCACGTCACCGGAGGGGGCATAGCCGGAAACCTGCCCCGGGTGCTGCCCGGAGGGCTGGGGGCTCGCATCCGCCTCGGGTCGTGGAGGGTGCCGAATGTCTTTCGCGTCCTCGCGGAGGGTGGCGGAGTCGCGACGGAGGAGATGTACCGCGTCTTCAACATGGGGGTGGGGATGATCGTGGTGGTGTCGCCCGACCGGGAGGCGGAGGCGCTCGGCGCCCTGGGGGACGGCGCCCGGAGCATCGGCGAGGTGGTGCGCGCCCCGGGCGTCGAGCTCGTGGGGGGGGTTCCGTGAAACGGGCGCCGCGCGGCGCCGCGAGTTCCGGCCCGCCGGGCGCCCGCTCGCGGGGCTTTATCCACGGACTGCTTGCGGTCTGCCTGCCGGCCGCGCTCTGCCTTGGCCTTCGCGAGACCGTTTCCGCCCAGGAACTTCCCCGCGGACGCACCGAACCCGAGGGGGTCGCGGCGCTGGCGGAGGCTTGCGCCGGGGAGAATCCCGGCAGAGTCTCGCCGTGCAGGGAACTGGCGCTTGCCGCCCTGGCGTTCCAGCGGGGCGCGGGTCTGGGCTCCGCCCTGGGCAGCGACGTCCCCGGAACGGCCAGTACGGCGGGCCACCGACTCGGCGGCGTTCCCCGCATCGCCTTCTCGGTGGGGCTGGCCGGAATCCGGATGGGAATGCCCCGGGTCTCCGCCCGCTCCGCCGGCGGACTCGCGGAGGAGGAGGTCGTGACCGCGATCGGCGTGCGGGGCGTGGTGGCCGCGGGTATCGTGGACGGGCTGCAGCTCGCACCAGGCTTCGGGGGCATCCTCTCGGTGGACCTGACCGGCGTCTTCTCGCGCCTGTGGCTGCCGCGGGACGCGGGCTTCGAGGGTCCCTCGGCGGCCGTGGGGCTGGGAGCGCGGATCGGGATCTTGCGGGAGTCCTTCACCGTTCCCGGCATCTCGGTGTCGCTGGGGCGGCGCTGGCACGGGGCCGTCAGGGCCGGGGACGGCAACCCGGGCGAAGTGGAGGCGCAGCTGGAGGTGACGTCGGCGCGGGCCGTTCTGGGAAAGAACTGGTTCGCGCTGGGCCTCCTGGCCGGGGCGGGATGGGACCGCTACGCCGGGGAGGCGGTGGTCTCGGTCGGCGGGGGTTTGGACGACCCCGGGTCCGAGGGCGGGACGCTGGCGAGCGAGCGCACCGTGTACTTTCTGGCGGGATGGTACAACTTCGTGATCTCGCAGATCTCGGCCGAGATCGGGCTGGCGGACGGCGTGGGCAGTCCCTTTCCGGGTCGCAGCGCCGGGTACGATCCCGGACGCCGGGACTGGTTCGCTTCGGTGTCCGTGCGGGTCGCCCCTTGATCCCGCCTTCCCGCGCCGGGTCGCGCGACGGCCGTCTCACCGCGCTTGATCGCCGTTTTCTGGCCCGCGCCGTCGAGCTGGGGCGGGGCGGATGGGGACGCGTGCATCCGAACCCGATGGTGGGGGCGGTCGTGGCCTGCGGCGGGACCGTCCTCGGCGAGGCCCGTCACGAGGAGTTCGGGGGACCGCACGCGGAGGCCGCCGCGCTCGCCGCTCTGGGAGAACGGGCCCGCGGCGCCACTCTGTACACGAGCCTGGAGCCCTGCCTCCACGCGGGGAAGACGCCCCCGTGTACGGAGGCCATCCGCGGGGCCGGCGTGGGGCGCGTGGTCTTCTGGGCCGCGGAGCCGGGCGCTGAGGCAGGGGGAGGGGGGGAGTGGCTGCGGGGACGGGGTGTGCGGGTGGACGGCCCTTTCGGGGAGAGGGGCGGGTGGGCCGCGGAGAACCCGGTGTTCTTCCACCGCGCCTCGAGTTCCCGGCCCTACCTGGCCCTCAAGCTGGCCGTGAGTCTGGACGGCCGCATCGCGCCGGCCGGGGGCGGGCGGGTGTGGTTGAGCGGCCCCGAGGCGCGTGCGGAGGGACACCGTCTGCGCGCCGGGTTCGACGGCATCCTGGTGGGGACCCGGACCTGGAAGGCCGACGACCCGATGCTCACGGCCAGGGGAGCCGTGACGCCGCGGGTCCCCCCCGCGCCGGTGCTCCTCGACCGGCGCGGCCAGGCGACTGCGGGGCTGCGCGCGCTGAAGGGGGAGGGCGGAGCGCGGGCGATAGTGGTGGCCGGACCGGGGGCGGCCGGGCCGCTGAAGCGGCGCTTGGCCGGGCGCGCCGAGGTGGTCGCCGCGGGGTTGGCGCCGCAGGGGCTGGATCTCGCCGCGGCGTTGGAGGGGCTGGGGGGGCGGGGGGTGGGGAGCGTGCTGTGCGAGGGGGGCGGGGTGTTGGGGGCTTCGCTGCTCGCCGAGCGCCTCGTTGACCGGATCTACCTGTTTGTCGCGCCCGTGGTCGTCGGCGACGGCGGCGTCCCGGCCTTTCCGCTTGGCGATCCCGGTGCGCCCGGCGCACGCACGCCGGCCTTCGAGGGGTGGCAGGCACGCCTCGACCCGGTGAGATTCGGAAGCGACACCCTGATAGTTCTCGACCGCGGAGGCTGACCCTTCTTGTTCACGGGAATCATCGAAGATGTCGGAGAGGTCGCGGCGGTCGCCGAAGCGCGAAACTCCCGCACTCTCGTGATCGCCACGCCCCTGGCCGGCGAGCTCGCCGCCGGCGAGTCCGTGGCGGTGGACGGCGCGTGCCTGACCGTCGCCGACCTCGGCGCCGGCACCTTCACGGCCGAAGCGGGGGCGCCGACTCTGGAACGCACCGTCGCGGGCCGGTACGCGGCGGGCGCGGCGGTCAACCTGGAACGCGCGGTTCGGGCCGGACACAGGCTGGGCGGCCACCTGGTGCAGGGGCATGTTGACGGCCTGGCGACGTTCGCGGGCCGCAGGGAGGCCGGAGAGACGCACTTTCTCGAGTTCCGCCTGCCGGAGGATGTCTTCGCCACGACGGTCGTGCACGGATCCATCGCCTTGAACGGCGTCAGCCTGACGGTGAACGGCCTTGGCGGCGACGGGCGCTGCGAGGTGGCGACAATCCCCCATACGCGGCGAAACACCAACTTGCCCGGCCTGGAAGCCGGCGACCCCGTCAACGTGGAGGCGGATCTGATCGGCAGGTACGTAAGGCGGATCCTCGAGGCCGCGGGAACGCTTCCCGGGAGTCACCCCAACCGTGCCCCTTGACTCCGTTGCCGACGCCATCCGCGATGTCGCGGCCGGCAGGCTGGTAATCGTCGCCGACGACGAGGAGCGCGAGAACGAAGGAGACTTGGTCTGCGCCGCGGAGAAGATCACCCCCGAGCTGGTCAACTTCATGACCAGGTTCGGACGCGGGCTCATCTGCGTCTCGTTGACAGCGAAGCGCGCCGACGCGCTGGAACTCCCCCTGATGACGGACCGCAACACGGACCCCCAGTCCACCGCGTTCACCGTTTCGGTCGACGCCCACGGCCGCTTCGGCGTCACGACCGGGATCTCCGCGCATGACCGGGCGAAGACCGTGCAGGTGCTGGCCGACCCGGATTCGACTCCCGACGACCTCAGGCGGCCCGGCCACGTCTTCCCTTTGCGCGCCCGCAGCGGCGGCGTGCTGCGCCGCGTGGGACAGACCGAAGCCGCCGTGGACCTCGCGCGCCTGGCCGGACTGGCGCCCGCGGGCGTCATCTGCGAGATCCTCAACGAGGACGGAACCATGGCGCGCAGGGCCGAACTCGACGCCATGGCCCGGGACCACGGCCTCCGGTTCATCTCGGTTGAGCAGCTGGTGGCGTACCGGCTGGCACGGGAACGGCTGGTGCGGCGGGTCGTGGAGACCTCGCTGCGCACGGCTTGGGGCGAATTCGTCTTCATCGGCTACAGGAGCGACATAGACGACCGCGTTCACATCGCACTGGTCAGCGGGGACGTCGAGGGGAAGCGGGACGTCCTGGTGCGGATGCACGCCGAGAACCCGCTGGCGGATACCTTCGCGTCGCTGGAGGAGCCTCACGGCAGTCTGCTGGCGGGGGCCATGCGGCGGATTCGGGAGGAGGGGGAGGGCGTGATCGTCTACATTCACCGGGACCGGGGCGGAGACCGGTTGGTCGAGCGCTTGCGGCGGTCCGGGGAACGGCCGGCCGCGGCAGCTTCGGCACCGCGGCAGGTGCTGCGCGACTACGGCATCGGCGCTCAGATTCTGCTCGACCTGGGCTTGACTTCGATCAGGCTGCTGACCAACAGCCGGAGGCGCATCGTCGGGCTGGACGGGTACGCCCTGCGGGTGGCGGGGCGGGAGCCCTTCGAAGGGGTGTCGTTGGCGGTCGGCGGATAGACCCGCGAGGAGGCCGGGAGCGGGGAACTGCAGGGACGGCAAGGCGCTCCGGGCGCGAACGACGGCGCTGTTCGTCCGAGAAGCGACGCGGAGCGAGGCCGCGAAGAGACGGGAAGTATGGAGAACATTACATTTTGGAAACCGGAGTTTACAGCGTGACCGGGCCGGCGCGGCGGCTCGGCCCTGTTGCATCGCCGCTCGAAGGCCGGAAGGGACCCGGCGGACCGCGGATCGCGGTCCTCGTGTCCCGCTTCAACAGCCTGATCACCGAACAGATGCTGGCGGGCGTGCGGCGGCGGCTCCTGGAACGAGGCGTTGCGCGTCATGACATATCTGTGCTATATGTTCCCGGAGCCTGGGATATGCCCCAGGCGGCCCGCCGAATCGCGGATTCGGGGAGATACGACGCCATCGTGGCGGTCGGTTGCGTGATCCGAGGCGAGACGGCCCATTTCGACTACGTAGCCGGCCACGCCAGCGACGGATTGGGGCAGGTGGCGCTGACCGCCGGCGTCCCCGTCGTCTTCGGCGTTCTCACTACGGAAACCGGGGAGCAGGCAATGCTTCGAGCCGACGTTCACGGAGCCGACAAAGGCGGCGAATTCGCCGACGCGGCGCTGGCGCTGGTGGAGCTCTACGCCTCGCACCCGAAGGGCGGGGACCGGTCTTGAGCCGTGCGATCGCGGCGCGAAGACGACGGGATCGAAGCCGGTCGCGGGCGTGGTTCCTCCAGGTGCACTACCGCTGGGAGGCTCTGCAGGGTTCCGACGCGCTCGCCGACGCGCTTGCGGTCACGATGGAGGAACGAACCGTGGCTCCGGCCAGGGTCCGCTACCTGCGGCGCCTGGTGTGCGCCTTCGCCGAGAACCGGGACCGGGTCGAGGAGACGATCGCCGCCTGCATGGACAACTGGCGCCTGGAGCGGCTGTCGGTCATGGACCGCGGCATTCTGCGTCTGGGCGCGACCGAGATCCTGTGCCTCGCCGATCTGCCCGGCAAGGTGGCGATCCAGGAGGCGGTGCGCCTGGCCGAGCGCTACGGAGGCGCGGAGTCGCCGCGCTTCGTCAACGGCGTCCTCGATGCGGTCTACCACGCCGCGCGCTCCGGCGGACGCTGAACCGGCGCAGCCGTGTCCTCCCGTAGGCGGCTCAGGATCCTGGTGGCCAACTGGCAGGATCGCGAAAACCCGAACGCCGGCGGTGCCGAGGAGCACCTGCACCAGGTCTTCGGCCGGCTCGTCGGCCGGGGCCACCGGGTGACTCTGCTGTGCTCGGGCTGGCCCGGGGCCGCGCCCAGGGCGGAGCTGGACGGAATCCGGGTGCATCGTACCGGCGGCCGGTACACCTTCAACCTGGCGGCGCCCCTCTACTACGAAGGCCATCTGCGGGACGAGCCCTTCGACGTCTCGGTGGAGGATCTCAACAAGGTTCCCATTCTGGCGCCGCGCTGGGCCGCCGCCCCGGTTCATCTCCTCCTCGTTCACCACCTCTTCGGGGCCACCGCCATCCGCGACGCCAACCCCCTGCTCGGCATCGCCACGTGGCTCTTCGAGCGCATCATTCCGGCCGTCTACCGGGGGCTGCCCTGCGTGGCGGTCTCGGACAGCACGCGCGCGGACCTCGCCCGGCGCGGACTCGACCCGGCCCGCGTCGCCGTCATCCGCAACGGAGTGGAGCTGGAGGGGCTGGGCCCGGCCGCCGCCCGCTTCCCGGACCCCACGATCGTCTACCTCGGCCGGCTCCAGCGCTACAAGCGGATCGACCTTGTGCTGCAGGCCGTCGCGCGGTTGCGAGGGACGGGCGCGAACGTCCGTATGGTCGTGGCGGGAAAGGGCGACGCCCGCGCACACCTCGAAGAGACCGTCAGGCGCCTCGAAATCGGCGACCGCGTCCACTTCGCGGGTTTCGTGCCCGACGAAGGCAAGCGCGAGTTGCTGTCCAGGTCCTGGGTGCACGCCCTCACCTCTCCCAAGGAGGGGTGGGGAATCACCAGCATCGAGGCTTCGGCGTGCGGGACGCCGACGGTCGCCTCCGACTCTCCCGGGCTTAGGGAGACGGTGCGCCACGGAGAGACCGGCCTCCTCGTGCCGCACGGCGACGTGGAAGCGCTCGCCGCAGCGCTCGAAGGGGCCCTGGAGCCCGCGAATCGCGACCGCATGGGACGGGCGGCGCGCGACATGGCGCAGCAGTATACCTGGGAAGGCGTGGCCGACGCTTTCGAGGACCTGCTGAACGGGCTCGCGAGGGGGTTGCGCAGGACCGTCCCGACGGGTCGTCCCCTGGCGCCCCGGGGACCGCGGGTCGCCCCGCATGAGGGAGTCGCGGGCCGCTTGACTTGTGGCGATGCCCATGAAACGCTGGAAGCTCGAAGTCGTAGTCGGACGCACCCACCCGAATCCCGCAACGGAGACAGCGACACACGATGCCCACACGGATAACCGCCCACGGATGCGAAGTCGACGCACTGGTGCGCAACCGCGCCGAGGATCTCTCGCTGCGATGGCCTCGCTTCGATCCCGCAGTGATGGACGTTAGCGTGATTTTTCGGATTCAGGGCCGCTCGCACACGGTGGAGGCGATCGTTTCCAGGAGCCGGCGCCGGCCCTTGGTGGCCGGCGGAGAGGGCCCCGACTTCCTGGTGGCCCTGGACGATCTCGACGCCCACGTGCGGCGCCGTCTCAAGCGCGACCGCTCGCGGCGCAAGGAATTCCGCCATGCGTCGTCGGACTTCCCCGGCTGACGTGCCGCGCGGGACCGCGCACATCGCCGAGCCCCGCGGCCCGTGAGCGGATTCGTAACGATTCGGCAGCTCTTCGACGCCAGGGAAGAGTCGCTGGCGCTCGAACTTCTTACCCCCGGCGTCCGGCTCGACGGACGAATAGGCGATCCGGACGTGTCGAGCCCGGGTCTGGCGCTGGCCGGGTACACGGCCCGTTTCCCCGAAGGGCGCACCCAGGTGTTCGGCAAGACCGAGATGAGCTACCTCGCAACGCTCGCGCCGGCCGAGGTGGCGGAGCGCCTCGGGGCCGTCTTCGCGCACGATGTCCCGGCCATCTTCGTGACGCGCGGCCAAGCGGTGCCCGGTCCGTTCCTGGAGGCGGCGACGGGGGCGGGCGTGCCCGTCTTCCGCACCCGCATGGTCACGGGGGATTTCTACCGCGCCCTGAAACCGTATCTGGAGGACGTCCTGGCCCCGGTCACGACCGTGCACGGGTCCCTGGCCGACGTATACGGGATCGGTCTTCTCTTCACCGGGCCCAGCGGAATAGGAAAATCCGAATGCGTCCTGGGCCTCGTGCAGCGGGGGCACCGGCTCGTCGCGGACGATCTGGTCTTCGTCTCGAGACGCGGCAACGACGTGCTGATGGGAAAGGGGCACGAACGCCAGGGCTTCCACATGGAGATCAGGGGCATCGGCATCGTCGACGTCGCGTCCATGTTCGGGACTCGGGCCACCCGCCAGAGGAAAAGGGTCGAGGTCATCGTCGACCTGCAGGCCTGGGACGATGCGCGGGAGTACGACCGGACCGGCCTCGACCCGGAGATGGTACGGATACTGGACGTCGAGATCCCGCGTCTCACCATTCCGTTGAATCCCGGCAAGAACCTGATCGCGATCAGCGAGGTCGTCGCCATGAACCAGCTTCTGGCCTACTCGGGAGTCGACGTTCCCAGCCGCTTCGACGACGGTCTGCGGGAGGCGATGAACCCCCGGGACTCGTTGGTCGAGGACTTTGAGTGACCGCGGCGATTCCGGCCGCGGGCCGGCGCGGGGAGTGGTCGTGGCCCACGGCAGCCTCGCCGAGGGCCTCGTCGGCGCGGTTCGCCGGATCGCGGGCGTGACCTCGGAAGCCCTTTGCGGGATTCCCGGCGGCGAGCTCGGGCGGCGGGACCTGTGCAAGCGCATACTGGCTGAACTCACCGGTCCCCGGAACCTGATCTTCACCGACCTTCCGAGCGGGAGCTGTCACCTGGCCGCGCTGATCGTCACGCGGGATAACCCCGGCGTACCGGTGATGACCGGAGTGAACCTCCCCATGCTCCTGGACTTCGTCTTCCACCGCAGGCTAGGCTTCGACGAGCTGGTGCCGCGCCTGGCCGAAAAGGGGCGGGCGGCCATCGGCGGCAACCGCCCCCGGCCCGTCGCGGCGCCGTGACCCGCTCCCTCCGGGTGGAGGTGCCCAACCGGGCTGGAATGCACGCGCGCCCATGCGCCGAATTCGTCAAGCTCGCGGGGAGCTTCTCCTCCTCGATCACCGTCACGAAGGACCGGCTGTCCGTGAACGGCAAGAGCATAATGGGGGTCCTGATGCTCGCGGCGGAGAGAGGCAGCGCCCTCACGATCGCCGCGGACGGGGAGGACGCGGCGCAGGCCGTGGAGGCGCTGGGCCAACTGATCAGAGGCGGCTTCGATGAGTGACGCGGCCGGGCCGGTGGTCCTCGACGGATTCCCGGCGTCGGAGGGAATCGCCCGGGGACGGGTGCTGTGCGTGAAGTGGAGAGTTCCCGAAGTCCCGCATCTCACCGTCCCCGAGGGGGAGCGAAAGCGTGAAATCGAACGCTTTCGCCGGGCGCGAAGGCGGGCGCGGCGCGAACTCGAGGGGATCAAGCGCGACACCGAAGACCGCCTTGGGCCCATCGAGGCGCGCATATTCGATCCCCAGATCCTGATGCTCGACGACCCCGAGGTCGTCGAGGGAACCAGGCGCTATATCTCGAGGAGCCGGCTGACCGCCGCCCGGGCCTTCGAATGGCGCATGCTCGAGTTGAAGGAGCGCTGGTCGCGAACCTCCCATCCGATGGTCCTGGACCGGCTGAACGACCTGGAGGACCTCAAGGTCCGGATTCTGAGCCGGTTGCTGGGCCTTGCCGCACCCTGGTCGCTGGAGGGCGGCGCGGAGGAGGTCGTCGCCGTTGCGCGGAACCTGACGCCCAGCTTCGTGGCCCGCCTCGAACCGTCCAGGGTGGTGGGCCTCGCCGCCGACGGAGGAACGCGGGCCTCGCACTGGGCGATCCTGGCGAGATCGCTCGAGATTCCCGCCGCCGCGGGGCTCGGGAACGTGAGCACCCGCGCCCGGGACGGCCAGGAGATCATCGTCGACGGGGTCTCCGGCCGCGTCGTCATCGATCCGGACGCGAAGGAGGCGGATCGTTTCGAGCGGCGCCGGGCCGCGATTCGGGAATGGAGGCACGAGGAAGCGGCGAGTCCGCGAGGCGGGCCGGTCGCTCTCGACCGCCAGGGCGTGACCCTGCGCGCAAACCTGGATCTTCCCGGCGAAGCGGCCAGGGCGTACCGGCTGGGTGCCGAAGGGGTCGGGCTCTTCCGCACCGAGTTCCTTGTCGTCGGCCGCGGCACGATGCCCGGGGAGGAGGAGCAATACCGAGCCTACCGGACGGTCGCGGAGGCCTTTCCTTCGCAACCCGTGCTCATTCGGACGTTCGATCTCGGGGGGGACAAGTTCCCGGTCTTCCTCCGCACGCCGGCCGAGAACAACCCGTTCCTGGGGAGGCGCGGAGTTCGCGTTTGCACGGACGAACCCGAGCTTTTTCTGACCCAGCTCCGCGCCATCCTGCGGGCGGCGGCGCACGGAGACGTGCGCATCATGGTTCCCCTCGTGAATACGGCGAGCGAAATCGGCGTGGTCCGGAAACTCCTGGACGGGGCGGCGGAGCAGCTGCGCGGCCGAGGCGTCGAGTTCAAGCTGCCGGTGCGGGTCGGCGCGATGATCGAGACGCCCGCGGCTGCGCTCGCCGCGGCGCACCTCGCGACCCGCGCCGAGTTCCTGTCGATCGGGACCAACGACCTCGTCCAGTACACGTTGGCGGTCGACCGGACGAGCACCGGACTGGCCCACCTCTTCGATCCCTTCCACCCGGCCGTGCTCCGGCAGGTTTCGATGGTGGCGCAGGCCGGACGCGCCGCCGGCGTCGAGGTCAGCGCCTGCGGGGAAATGGCCACGCGCCCGCTGGGAGCCCTCCTTCTGCTGGGCCTCGGAGTCCAGGCCCTTTCGGTCGGATGGCGCTCGCTCCCGGAGATAAGGAGACTTGTCCGGAACTGCCGCCTCGACCGGGTCCGCGCCGCCGCCGCCGCCGCTTTGGAGGAGTCCACCGGCGCGCAGGTGAAGCGAACTCTTGCCGCCTCCCTGGGAGGCGCGGAGGAGCGGCTGTTCCCCGCGGGGACTTGACGATTCCGACGATTCCTTCTTCCGTGACAGTCCTGCCGCGGTGGTAACCGTCTTCGCGACAGGACCTTCCCGCGGCGCCCGCCCCATACCTTCCGCCTCCGGAGAACCAGCACCTTGAGCTTGAGCCTTTTCACTTCCGAGTCCGTGACGGAGGGCCACCCCGACAAGATCGCCGACCAGATTTCGGATGCCGTCGTCGACGCGATTCTGCGCGAGGATCCCGAGGGCAGGGTGGCCTGCGAGACCCTGGTGGCTGCGGACGAAGTCCTGGTGGCCGGCGAGGTCCGGGCCGATCGCGGGCGCGCGCGGCCGGACGTGCCCGGGCTGGTGAACGAGGTGATCGAGAAGGCCGGATACGAGAGGCCGAGATTCGGGAGATCGTGCAGGGTCGCGCTCATTCCCCAGTCGCGGGAGATCGCGGCCGGCGTGGACGGGGGCGGGGCGGGGGACCAGGGCATGATGTTCGGCTTCGCGTGCGACGAGACTCCGGAGCTGATGCCGGCTCCGATCGCGGCGGCGCACGCGCTGGTCGAGCGGCTCGCGAAGGCCAGGAAGTCGAAACTGCTGCCCTGGCTGCGCCCCGACGGCAAGTCCCAGGTCACCTATGAATACGATGGCTTCAAGCCGATCCGCATCAGGACGGTGGTGGTCAGCACCCAGCATGCCGAGAAACATCGGGGCGCGACGCTGTTGCAGGACGAGATCCGCGACGAAGTCGTCGCGAAGGTCATCGCGCCGGCCCTGCCCGAGCACCACTTCGATCCCGGCGGCACCGTCTGCCACGTCAACCCCAGCGGCAGCTTCGTCCTCGGCGGCCCCGCCGCCGATTCGGGGCTGACGGGCCGCAAGATAATCGTGGACACCTACGGCGGGACGGGGCGGCACGGCGGCGGGGCGTTTTCCGGAAAGGACGCCACCAAGGTGGACCGCTCCGGCGCCTACGCGGCTCGCTGGGCGGCAAAGAACCTCGTGGCGGCCGGCGCGGCCGCCCGGTGCGAAGTCCGGCTCGCGTATGCGATCGGCAGGCCCGATCCCGTTCAGATCTGGGTCGATTCCTTCGGCACCGGAGCGGTGCGGGATTCGGAGCTCTCCCGGGCCGTCGAGCGCGTCTTCGATTTCACGCCCCGGGCCATCATCCGGGAGCTGGAGCTGCGGAATCCGGTGTTCCTTTCCACCGCCGCCTATGGACACTTCGGCCGTGATCCCCGTACGGTGAAAGACGGGGACCGCGAGATACGGCTCTTCAACTGGGAGCGAACCGACCGCGTGGACGACCTGAAGACGGTGTTGGGGCTGTGACAACGAGCCCGGAAAGCGAGGTGGAAAGGTGATCGAGGTCAGCGTGCAGAGCCTCGCGTTCGACCGCACGTCGAACACGCCGGTGGTGATACTCAGGGAGGACGGGACCGACCGCATCCTGCCGATCTGGATCGGCCCGGGAGAGGCAAGCGCGATCGCCATGCACTTGGGGGGCGTCTCCTTTCAGCGTCCGCTCACGCACGATCTCATTGTGTCGGTGCTCGGCGGTCTGGGGGGCTCTCTCCGGCGGGTGCTCATCACCCGCGTCGAGAACAGCACCTACTTCGCCGAGATGATCATCGACCGCGCGGGAGAGCTGATCTCGGTCGATGCGCGGCCTTCCGATTCGATCGCCATCGCTCTCCGGATGGAGGCGCGCATCTTCGCGGACGACTCCCTGCTGGAATCGGCGGGACGGGTGGTGGAGGTGGCGGAGGACGGCGAATCCGGAGGCGATGAGAACCCGATGAGCGGAGAGACGTTGGAGAAGCACCTGCGCAAGCTAGGCCCCGAAGACCTCGGTCGGTTCCACGGCTGACGCGGTGCCGGTGCGCGGAGGCCGGCGGGATTCGCCGTGATGTCGCGGCCATCGGTTGGGAGCCGGGTTGCCCCCGCGCTGCGCGTCGCCGGATGTCTGCTGGCGTCGCTTGCGGTGCAATGGGCCTGGGTCCGCGCCGCCCGCGGCCAGGGGGTCGATGGCCCGGGCTACGGCGCCCGGGCGCCGCGGGAGCGGGGAGGCCGCGTCCTCGCGGGCCGGGTGCTCGTCGGCGACCGCCCGGCGGATACCGGAACCGTGGTTCTACACCGGGTCTCCGGGAACTCCTCGGGCGAAGTCGACAGCGTCGGAGTGGGGCCGGGCGGGTTCTTCGAGCTCGATCTTCCCGCCGGGCCGGGAACGGGGGACGAAGTGTACTTCGCGACCGTCCGCCACCAGGACGTCCTCTACTTCGGACAGGCGCTCACCGGGCAGGCGGACTCGGGCGGCGACTACGTGATCCAGGCCTATCCCGCGCTGCCGGCCGGCACGGACGCCCGGCCCCTGCTGCGGGTACGCAACGTCTTCGCGACTCGACCCGAATCCGGACGGGGCTGGTCCGTCGCCGACTTCTTCGAGCTGCGAAACGGCGCGCCGGCCACCCTCGTCTCCGGCGAAGCCGGTTCCACCTGGTCCCACGCCTTGCCGCGCGAGGCCGTGGACCCGCGGGCGGGCGAGAGCGACCTCGCTCCCGGCATGGCGAGCTTCCGCGATGGCCGTTTCCACGTGTCGGCGCCGATCCCGCCGGGCGAGAGCGTCTATCTTGTCCGCTACGACATCCCCGAGGACGACTTCGGGATTCCGCTGGAGGTGGCCGTCGGCTCGATGGAGCTGCTGGTGCGGGAGTCGGCGGGGAATCTCAGCGTGACCGGACTTGCCGCTGTGGGCGGGGTTGACGTGGAGGGAGTCCGGTACCGTCGCTTCACGGGCCGCGACCTGGCCCCCTCGGTCGTTACGGTGACCGCCGGCGCGACCCGGACTCCCTTCGGCTCGCCGTCGCTCGTGGCGGTATTCCTGACTCTGCTGTTTGCGGGCGCGGGGGCGGTGATCGCCGCCCGCTCAGGCAACGCGGCCGGAGGTCCGGGACCGGGCCGCAGGCGGCGGGTGCTGGTCGAAATCGCCCGGCTCGACGAGGAGTGGGAGGCCGGCAAACTGCCTGTGGAGGACTACGGCAGCCGCCGAACCCGCCTTCTGGAGAAGCTGCGCCCGTGAGCGCGGCCCCGTTTAGGCGGTGCTAACAGCCCGTGGACAAAATCCCCCCGGCATTCGAACGGCGATGCATCCGCGCT
>JAPPNM010000102.1 GCA_028873825.1 Gemmatimonadota bacterium
GCCTTGCCGGCCCGGCGCCTCGCCGCTCTCGGTGCTCGGGCGGCTTTATCCACGAACTGCCAGGCCCCGGCCATGGCGCGCGTCCTCGCTTCGACGCTCCTTGCCACCGCCCTGACCACCTCCGTCCCCCGGCCCCTCGCCTCCCAGGAAGCGCCCGAGGACCCCTTCGCCGCCGCCACCGCCGCCCTCCGCTTCCGCACCATCGGCCCCGCCGTCATGGGCGGTCGGGTCGCGGACCTCGCGGTCGTCGAGTCGGACCCCGCCACGTTCTACGTCGGGACCGCGAGCGGCGGCGTCTGGAAGACCGAGAACGCCGGAACCACCTTCGCCCACGTCTTCAGGGACGAGGCGACGGCCTCGATCGGGGACGTGACGGTGGCGCCCTCCAACCCCAACGTCGTGTGGGTCGGCACGGGCGAGCCTCAGAACCGGCAGAGCTCGCCGTGGGGCGGCGGCGTCTACCGCTCGACCGACGCGGGGCGCACGTGGACGCACCTGGGGCTGGAGAACACCCACCACATCGGGCGCATCCAGGTCCATCCGCACGACCCCGACGTGGCCTACGTGGCGGCGGTCGGGCACCTGTGGGGCCCGAACCCGGAACGGGGCGTCTACCGAACCACCGACGGGGGCGACAACTGGGAGCTCGTGCTCTTCGTCGACGAGGACACCGGCGCCATCGACCTCGCCATGGACATGACAGATCCGAAGACGCTCTTCGCGGCCACGTACCAGCGCCGGCGGCGCGCCTGGGGCTTCAACGGGGGAGGTCCCGGGAGCGGCATTCACCGGACCACCGACGGCGGCGACACATGGAGGGAGCTCGCCAACGGCCTGCCGGAGGGCGACAAGGGGCGGATCGGCCTCGACATCCACCGGGGCGACGGCAACCTGGTCTACGCGGTGGTGGAGGCGGACGCGCGCGGGGCGGGGCGGGGTCTCGGCGGCGGCGGAAGGAGCGTCAGGAACGGAGTCTACCGCTCGGCCGACCGCGGCGAGACCTGGCGGCACGTCAGCACGACGAACGACCGGCCCATGTACTACAGCCGCATCTGGGTCGACCCCAACGACGCCGAGCGGATCTACCTTGGCGGCGCCCGCCTCCACCGCTCCTCCGACGGCGGCCGGAGCTTCACGCCCGATGCCGCGGCCGGGGTTCACCCCGACCACCACGCCCTCTGGATCGACCCCGCCAACTCGAACCACCTCGTCCTGGCCGGAGACGGCGGCGTTTCGGTCAGCCGGGACCGTTCCGACAACTGGCGCCAGCTGCGCAACCTGCCCATCGCGCAGTTCTACGAGATCGGAGTGGACATGCGCGACCCCTACCACGTCTGCGGCGGCCTCCAGGACAACGGTTCCTGGTGCGCGCCCTCCAACACTCTCTCCAACCAGGGCGTACGCGCGCGGGACTGGTACAACGTGGGCGGCGGCGACGGCTTCTTCGCCGTCATGCACCCCGCCAACCCGGACATCATGTTCGCCGAATCGCAGGGCGGCAACATCGCGCGCGTGAACCTGGCGACCCGCGAGCGCGCCCGCGTCCGCCCGCTGGCCCGCCCCGGCGAGGACGGGTGGGCACGGCGGCCGCGCTGGAACTGGAACACGCCGATCCTGCTCTCGTCGCACGACGACCGGGTCGTGTACGCCGGCGCCAACACCCTCTTCCGCTCGCGGGACCTGGGGCGGAGCTGGGAGGAGATCAGCCCCGACCTGACCTGGGCGATCGACCGCGACACGCTCGAGCTGATGGGCGTGAAGGGATTCGAGCCCCAGATGTCGCGCAACGACGGCCAGTCCGCCTACGGCAGCCTGACGGCGCTCGCCGAATCCCCTCTCGACCCGGCCGTGCTGTACGCCGGCAGCGACGACGGGCGGATGCACGTCACGCGCGACGGGGGCGCCAGCTGGACCGACGTGACCCGGAACCTGGAGGGGCTGCCCCCCTACACGTACGTCACGCGCATCGTCGCCTCCCGCGCGGAGGCGGGGGCCGCGTACGCGGTCTTCGACGGCCACCGGAACGACGACTTCAACCCTTACCTCTTCGCGAGCGGCGACTTCGGCGAAAGCTGGGAGCTCATCGTCGACGGGCTGCCCGGCACGTCGCTGAACGCGCTCGCCCAGCACCCCGCCGCCCACAACCTTCTCTTCGCCGGCAGCGAAATCGGAGTACACGTTTCGATCGACGGCGGCGCGCGCTGGCGACCGCTCGGGAACGGCCTGCCGACGGTGCCCGTCGACGACATCGTCGTGCATCCGCGCGACAACGACCTGGTGATCGGCACGCACGGCCTGGGGGTATGGATCATGGACGACGTCGCGCCCCTCCAGGAGCTGTCCGAAGAGGTCATGGCTTCGGCCGCGCACCTCTACCCGGTGCGGCGCGCGACGTCGTACAACCCCCACTTCCCGCAGGGGTGGACCCCCGGGGTCTACGCCGCGCCCAATCCGCCGCGCGGAGCCCGGATCCGCTACCACCTGGGCGCCGCGGGCGACAGCGTCAAGGTCAGGATCACCGATGCCGCGGGGGTTCCGGTGCGCGAGCTGGCCGGGAGCGGCGACGAAGGGCTCAACGAGATCGTCTGGGACCTGCGGCTCGTGGAGGAGGGCGCCGGCGGGAAACCCCTGAACCCCGGGCCGCGGGTGCCGCCGGGCGTCTACGCCGTGGCGCTGACGGCGGGCGGGAAGACGTTGGAGGAGACGCTGGAGGTACGGCTCGATCCCCGCGTCAAGATCTCCCAGGCCGGCCTGCGAGCCCGCCGGGAGGCCATGCTCGACTCGTACCGAATGTCCGGAGCGGTGGCGGAAGCCCGCGAGCTGATCGAGTCCATGAAAGGACACCTGAACGGAATCGAAGACCGGATCGAGGAGGCCGCCGAGCCTCCCGAGGGCCTGGGGGCGGAGGTCGAAGCCCTTCGCGAGGAGCTGGAGGAGGTGGGGGACGGCCTGAACGACGCCGGGCGGGGGGCATCGGCATGGGGGGCGATAGAGCGCGCCACCGACCTGCCGACTGCCGACCAGCTCTGGCGGATCGACCGCGCCTGGGAGCGGTTGCCCGCCGTTGTCGAGCGGCTGAACGCATTGCTGGCCGAGAGGCTCCGCCCGCTGCTCGGCAGGGTGCTGGCCGAAGACCTGCAGCCCGATACGGGCGAGGCTGTGGCCGTGCCCGAAAGGCGAAGGGGCGGCCGTTAGCGCGCAAGCGGCGGGCGGGCCGCGCCCATGCGATTGCGGCGAAGGGGTTTTTCCCGTCAGGCAACGTGAGGGAAATTCCCGTCGAAATTTCCGGGTTTTTCCTCTGATCGGCCCGTGTCGGGTGGGGTACCATGTGTGGTGGAGGATGAGCACCCCCCCCCCGGATTCACCTCGGGGGGGAGGGAAAAACACCGATTCGCAAGAGAAAGGAAGTACAATGAGCAGACTGAAGCTTATCGCGACGGCGGCACTGGTCGCCGTCCTCATGGCAAACGCGTGCGGCGACGAAACGGTTCAGCCGGCGGCCACCGGTTCCATCGCGGGGCAGGTAGCCATAGAGGGCCGGGGAATCGACGGGGTCACCGTCGCACTGGGCGGCGGCGCCACCACCGTCACGGCGGGAGGCGGCGGCTACCGCTTCGCCGACGTCAAGGCCGGCGACCACACGATCACCATCAGCAACTACCCGGCGGGAGCGAAATTCGCCGCCAGCTCCGCGTCCGCCGAACTGGCCGACGCCGGCGAGGTCGTAACCGTCAACTTCAAGGGCTCCTGGATCCGAACGTCCGCGATCACCGGGGCGGTCACGGCCGAGAACGACGGCCTCGGCGGAGTCACCGTGAAGATATCCGGCGTTTCCGAATCCGAGATGCGGACCGGCGCCGACGGCGCCTACGTCTTCACCGGACTCCGGGCCGGCGACTACACAGTCGAGATCTCCGGGGTCGACCCCGGCGACGTCGTCTTCGCGAGCACCTCGGCCTCGGTCGCGCTCGCTGTGGACGAGTCGAAGCCCGTGGACTTCGAGGGAACCTACGTGCGCACCTCCAGCGTCATGGGGCAGGTCGGCGCCGAGGGAAGCCCGCTCGAGGGCGTGACCGTCAGCCTAGCGGGCCGGGGCCACGACCTGACCAAGACGACCAACGGCGCCGGGCAATACGTCTTCGATAGCCTCCGCTCCGGCGAATACTCGGTCGGCATCTCCGGCTACGACACCGACCAGTACGGATTCGCGACCACCTCGAAGACCGTCTCCGTGGCGGCCGGCGAGTCAGCCGCGGTTCCGTTCGAGGGTACGGCGCTGCGGACGGCGGCCGTCATGGGCGCGGTCACCGTCCAAGACGCCGCCCTGGAGGCGGTCACGGTGACCCTCCGCGGCGGGGGCGAGGAGCGGTCCGCGGTGACGGACGCGGCGGGCCGGTACGCCTTCGACAGGCTGCACGGGGGCGACTACTCCGTCTCCATCTCCGGCTACGACGCCGGCGAATACGGTTTCGGCGAGACTTCGAAGAGCGTGACGGTCGCACTCAAGGAGACGGCAACGGTGAAGTTCGACGGGATCATGCTGCGCACCGCCGGGATCTCGGGCCGGGTGTCGGTGGCCGGCAGCGGGCTGGAGGGCGTGAAGGTCGCCCTCGCCGGCAAGGAGGACCGGAGCGGCACGACCGGCGACGACGGCCGGTTCGGCTTCTCGGGTCTGGCGGCCGGCGACTATACGCTCTCCATCTCGGGTTACGACGAGGCCGAGTACGACTTCGACGCGAGCCTGGAAATCACCCTGGCACTCGGCGAGTCGAAGATCGCCGACTTCCCGGGCCGGTCGCTGAGGACGGCCGGCGTGACGGGCGCGGTTACCGCCGAAGGCCGTGGCCTCGAGGGGGTCTCCGTGACCCTGATCGAGGCGGGGGGCGCGGACGGGAGCGACGTCCTGGAAACGGCGCGGACCGGCTCCGACGGCGGCTACGGCTTCGACGGGCTGCTCGCGGGCACCTACCGGGTCGAGATCGCCGACTTCGGCGACGAGTACGATTTCGACCGGACGAGCTGGACGGGAACGGTCGCGACCGACGAGACCGCGACGGCGGACTTCAGCGCGACGGTCATTCGCACCGCGAGCGTAAGCGGCTCGGTGTCGGCGGACGGAGACGGCCTGGCGGGCGTCACTGTGGCGCTCGGCGGCGATCACGCCCCCGAAGACAACACGGTCGAGACGGACGCCGGCGGCGGCTACGCCTTCGACGGGCTGCGCAAGGGCGCCTACACCGTGACGATCACGAACCCGGACGAGGACCTGTACGAGTTCCCGGCCACTTCACGCCCGGTGAGCCTCTCGGTCGGACAGGCCCGGGACGACGTCTCCTTCGCCGGCCAGAGGCTGCGCAAGGCGGGCATCGGCGGCCAGGTACACGTCGAAGGCGCCGGTCTCGAGGGCGTGACGGTCGTGCTTTCGGGAGACGCCGACGCCGAGGAGACCACGGACGCCGACGGCGAATACGACTTCCCCGGCCTGGCCGGCGGAGACTACTCGGTGGAGATCTCCGGGTGGGACGACGTGGCGTACGAATTCGAGACGACCAGACTCGACATCGCACTTGGCGACGACGAGGCCGGGATAGCGGACTTTTCGGGCAACCACGCCGCAACCGCGTCGATCAGCGGCGCGCTGTTCCTAGACGAGATCGAAGCGGACGGCGCGCTCGCCGACGGAGAGCCCAACCTGCGCGCGGAGATTCCGCTGCTTCTGCGGGGGCCGGGCGACCGGGACGTCGCGCGCGGCATGTCGAACTCCGACGGCGCCTACTCCTTCGACGGTCTGAAGGCGGGCTCGTACAGCGTGCTTGTCGCCGGGAGCGACTCTCTGACCGAGGCGCTCGCCGATGCCGGATACAGGTTCGCCGGCAGCGACGCGGGCGAGGTGGTCGACGTGGCCGCCGCGGCCGCCGAGACGGTGAACTTCCCCTTCCGGATCACCAAGCAGACGATTCTCGTCGGCGCTGCGATGGGCAACGAGAACCGGGTCGGCGACGCGATCGGCGGAGTGCTCCTGGCACTCTACCCGACCGCCGGGGACGCGGCGAAGGGCACGAACGGCCTCGGGACGGCGACGACCGCCGCGAGCGGTGACGAGACCGGACTTGCGACGTTCGAATTCGCGCGCGAAGACGATGCGGACGCGCGGGTCTTCGCCAAGGTGGTGGACGCCGGGCACGCCGACCTCGTCGCGGCGGACGACAACCCCTTCGAGATCGGCTACGAGGCTGTCGACCGGGTCGCGAGCGTCCCGGCGGCGATCCGGCTGCTCAACACCCGCGTGAACTTCCAGTGGTGGGTGAAGAGCGACGCCGGCGCGAAGGACGGCGACCGCTTTCTGCCGGGCTGGACGGCGACCGACGGAACGGCTACCGACGCCGAGGGAAGAGCAGCCTACTCGGGCAGCGTCGACATCTCGGACCTGCCGGCCACCTTCACCGTGGCCCTCGACGCCCGCGCGGACCAGCCGGACATGGACGAGCGCTGGGAGCAGTCCGCCGCCCTGACCCACATCCACGACGGTTTGTCGCTCCCGGCCGCCAATACGGCCGCCGACAACGACCTCGGTGCGATCCGGGTCACGTGGCTCACGCAGGCGCTCGTGGTCGGCGTGTACCGCGAGGCCGACGACGCGCCCGGCTACACCAACTTCCAGAGCAAGTTGCCCGGCGGCGACCACCGCCCCGTCGCGAGCGTGGGCGAGGAGATGACCGTCGAGCTGCTCGAGCGGGATCGCGACAACCGCCTGCGACGGTACGCCTACGACCACGACGGCGACCCGAACACCGACGATCGGGAAGGGTACGCGACCGTCGGCCCCCACGGCCTTCTCCGCTTCGCGAGAATTCCGGCGGGCGACGAGATCACCATCCGCTTCCGGGAGGGCGACGAGCGCGTCCAAGTCGGCGAGATCGAGGATGTCGAGACCTTCGGCGACGACCTGGACATCGGCGCGACCGTCGGCGCCTTCGGCGCGATGAGCGGCGGCGTGCCCGAGGTCCGCATCTGCTCGGCGTCGGAGGGCACGAGCGACGACGAATGCGCCACCTTCGGATACCAGTGGACGACGGGTTCGGTGAGCGGCCGGGTGGGCAATGCCAGCGGCCACGCGGTCATCCTCGAGCCCACGACCGATGGTCACGGCGCGCCCGGCGACAGCACAACCAGCGGCCCGAAAGGCGCCTACGGCTTCACCGGCCTCCAGGACGGCGAATACGCGATCACGGCCTCCGGGACCGCTACGCGCAGGGTGGACGGCGAAGCCACGCAGTCGGTCTGGGTCTACCACGACGAAAGGACCGGCGAGGCGGGCACGGACTGGGCCCGGTGGACGACCACGAGGATCGACCTCAAGATCGTGGGATACGTCGGGAACGACGCCGACGGAGACAAACTGTTGCGCGGCGACGAAGCCCCGGCGGGCGTGGCGGTCAGCCTCACCAGGGGTTCCGAGACCGTCGCAACCGTCGAAACCGACGAACGGGGACTCTACGTCTTCGACAACCTGGAAGAGGGCCGCTACGCCGTCACGGCAAGTTCGGGCGGCGACTACGTGGCGCTGCGCGGTTTCGACCCCGACACCGACGCCGCCATCGCCACGGCGACCGCCTACGCGGACGACTACCCGCCGCTGCGCGAGGGCGGCCACCGCCTGCCTTCGTGGGACTACGCGAGCAACCGCGCCGTCAACACCAGCGTCAGGGTCAGGAAGACCGGCAGTACCGGGATCGCAACACTGGTGAACTTCGCGCTGGTGTACACCGACGGCGCGCTTTCGGGCGGGGTCGAGAACGTGAGCGGCAGCGCGGCGGACATCGATCTCCTGGTTCGCCGCGAGCGCGACGGCCAGGTCGCGGAAATCACCACCGACGGCCGCGGACGGTTCGAGAAGGGCGACCTCGCGGAGGGCTCGTACCGGATCGAGATCGCGGACGAGCGCTTCGCCGCTCCGTGCCTCGCCGCGGCGAACGGCACCCCCGACGACGACGGGCCTGACGCCGACGCGGACGGAGAATGCGATCATGTGGCCGCCACCGAGGCAAACGCCGACCTGAGGGGCGGCGAGGCGCGCGCCGACCTGCCAGTCCTGCAAGTCTACGACACCAAGCTGTCCGCCGACGATTCGATCGGCGATCTGCCCGGGATCAAGGCGAGGAAGCAGGGAAGATCCTCCTCCTACAACGACACCGTGACCTGGACTCCGGAGTGGATCCGCACTCCGGACAGCGAAGAGACGCGGAGCGCCACCCCGGTCGGCACCATCAGCTGGGCGTCGAAGAGCGTCACGTTCTCCTTCCCGGAGGACGGGTCGATCCCCGCCGACGCCAGCGTCGCGGTCAGGAAGGACACCACCGTCTGCGCCGGCCACACGTGCGAACTGGACTACAGGGCTACCGGCACGCCCGGCCCCTCACTGAGCATGGAGACCGTTCTGACGGTGGCGGTCACCGCGGAGAACGGCTACGACGACCACACCTACAGCGTCGTGGTCGCGCGCGCGAATCCGGTGGGCAACGGCCTGTTGTCCGACAGAGTGAGGCGACGCAACGCCGACGACACCTACACCGAAGCCGACGGCTTCGGCACCTACGACGAGCCCTACGAGCTGCAGACGGACAGCGCCGAGGCCGGATCCCTCGATCTGCACGTCGATCTGAGACACCTCGGCGTTCCGGACGACAACGCGGCCTGCGCCCAGTCCCTCGTCGTCAAGACCACCCCTGACGAGGAAGACTCCGAGGCGGAGGAAATAGAGGCCGGGGCGGACGCCGAGGGCGACATCTGCGCCAACGAGCGCTACACGCTGAGCGTGGCGAAGGGAGGGTCCCGCTACACGCTGCACGTCTATTCGGAAGACGGCGTGGAGAAGGTCCATCACCTCGCGCTCGGCAGGGGCCCCGAAAACTGACCCCGCAACCCCCTCTAGACGTCATTAGGGGTTCATGATGAATCGCCCCCGTCCGGTTCGCCCGGGCGGGGGCGATTCACCGGGATCGGCAGTAGGAGCCGAACCGGAACGGGCACACCTTTGTGCAACGCAGGTGCGAATCGCCTGCAACGCGCAATCCGAAGGGCGATGTCGTCCAGTTCCGCGTCGCCGGAGCTCTCTCCGATCCCGCTGTCCCTGACGATTCCCTCCTTGTCGACCAGCAACCACACCTTGGGCACGCCCTCGATGCCCGCATTTCGAAGCGCCGGCTTGTATTCGCGCTCCGGCACGCTGTCGCACTGCTCGCGATTGGCCTCCGACGCCCGTGCTCCGGGCGCGGGCGTAGCGCACCCGGCCGCCAGAAGGACCAGAGCCACCAACATCGTTCGGTTTCGGCGCATGATTCCGGAACATGCCCCACCCACCCCCGCCTAGCAACCGCGCAGGTCGTGCGAGGGGGCGCGACCGGGACGGCGACCGGCCGCCGCTGTTGCGACGGGAACGCTCGCAAGCGAGGATTCGAGGCGACTCCAGGCGTCCGTTCCGTTCACGTCCACCCTTGACACGGCCGTAGCGCGGTCAAGTGCGGGCCAACCGGCGCCTGGCGACTCCAGGCGTTCGTTCCGTTCACGTCCGCCCTTGACACGAGGGGATATCGGTTTGGAGACCGTCACATGAACAGAGGCCGCACCGACCGGGAGAAGGCGATGGTGGCCGCCGCGAGGCTGGCCGCGCGCTACGTCGCCGCCGCCGTGCGGGCGGGAGCGAACGAGGGCGAGATCCGTGCCGCGCTCGCGGACGTCGTTCGCACGTCCGGGCTGTCGGAAATCTGGATCACGGACGAACGGGGCCGCATCGTCTTCGGCTCCGGCGAGATGGACTTCGTCTTCCCGGGCGATCCGGCGGCGGGAACGCAGGCGGCGCCTTTCGCCGCTCTCCTGCGAGGAACCGAGACCGTGGTGATTCAGGATCCGCAACCCCGGGAGATCGACGGAGCGGTCTTCCAGTACGTGGGTGTCGCCGGGGTGGACCGGCCGAGGATCGTCCAGGTCGGCATGGCCGCCGGAGAGGCCTGACGGGCGGCGCATCCGGGGAGGTCGCCCGAAGGAGGCCGGCTCCGCCCCGTGAGACCGCGGTCCGGGAACATTGGCGTCGCGCCCCGCGGACCGCACTTGCGGCGCCCGCGCGCTCGCAGGTCACGGAGTCCCCGGGGCACGACGCCGGGTCGACGACGACGAAACCCCGACTGGCCCCCGTCCCCCCCAAACCCGTACCTTCCCACTTCCAGTCACGATCACGCAGCGGAAGGACACCCATGCGCACCGCCATTCCGATCCTCCTCCTCGCCTGCGTCCTCGGCCCGGCCGCTCCCGGCATCGTCTCCGCCGCGCCCGTCCCCCTTCTCCAGGAAGAGGAGGAGGACGAGCAGGAGGCGGACACGACCGAGACCGACGAGGAAGAGGAAGAAGCCGACACGGTCATCGAGTACTCCGACGTGATCACCGAGGACGCGGTCACGAGCGAGGGCCTCTTCGACACCCACACGATCGAGGACAAGCTCTACTACGAGGTCCCCCTCGACATGCTGGACCGGGAGATGCTGCTGCTCACCCGGATCGCGCGCACACCCAGCGGGGCCGGCTACGGAGGTTCCAAGACGAACACGTCGACCATACGGTGGGAGCGCAACAAGGACCGCGTCTTTCTGCGCCTGGCGAGCTACCGGAACTTCGCCGACGACACGACGGCGGTCTCCCAGGCGGTCAGGAATTCCAACTTCGAGCCGATCCTGATGGCTTTCGACATCGAGGTGATGTCGGAGGATTCGACGGCCGCGGTGGTGGAGGTCACCGACCTGTTCACCGACGACGTGCCGCTCATCGGCCTGCCGAGCTTCCGGCGCGAACAGTTCGGCGTGCGGCGGCTGGACGGCGACCGGACCTACATCGCGCGCGCTACCGCGTACCCGAGGAACGTCGAGGTGCGGCGAGTGGTCACCTACGAAGCGAGCGAGTCCCCGTCGCTAGGGAGCAACACGATCTCGTTGGAGATGCATCACTCGATGCTGCTTCTCCCCGACGACCCCATGGAGCCGCGCCTCTGCGACGAACGAGTCGGCTTCTTCAGCAACAGCCGGATCGACTACGGGCTGGACGAACAACGGGCCGAGACCCGGTGTTTCATCACCCGCTGGCGGCTGGAGCCGTCGGACCCGGAGGCATACGCGCGCGGCGTGCCGGTCGACCCCGTCGATCCGATCGTCTACTACATCGACCCCGCCACTCCCCCCAAGTGGGTGCCCTATCTGAAGCAGGGCGTCGAGGACTGGCAGCCCGCCTTCGAGCGGGCCGGTTTCACCAACGCCATAGTCGCGCGCGACGCGCCCGCCGACGACCCGGACTGGAGTCCCGAGGACGCGCGCTACTCGGTGATCCGCTACCTGGCGTCACCGGTGCAGAACGCCTCGGGCCCGCACGTGCACGACCCGCGCACGGGCGAAATCCTCGAGAGCGACATCCAGTGGTACCACAACGTGATGAACCTGTTGCGCAACTGGTTCTTCGTGCAGACGGCCGCGGCGAACGAGGACGCGCGCGGCGTCAAGTTCGACGACGAGATCATGGGCGAACTCGTCCGCTTCGTCTCGGCCCACGAAGTGGGGCACACCATCGGCCTGCAACACAACATGCAGGCGTCGGCGGCCTATCCCGTCGAGCGGCTGCGCACGCGCTTCGTCTGCGAGATGGGCGTCGCCCCGTCGATCATGGACTACGCGCGCTTCAACTACGTGGCCCAGCCCGGCGACGACACCTGCTACTACCCGGTCGTGGGTCCGTACGACAGGTTCGCCGTCGAATGGGGCTACAGGCACTACCCCGGCAAGGACCGCGACAGCGAGCTGGACGAGCTGCGAGAACTGGTCGACCGGATGCAGGACGACCCCGTCTATCGCTTCTCGAGCCCGACCGGAGCCGACCCAACGGCGCTCACCGAGGCCATCGGCGACGACGCGATGCTGGCGTCGGACTACGGCGTGGAGAACCTCAAGCGCACCGTGAACCGGCTGACCGAGTGGACGTACGAGGAGGGCGAGGACTACTCGCAGCTCCAGGAGCTCTACGACAACGTGGTGCGCCAGTGGCGGCGCTACACCGACCACGTGGTGGCCAACATCGGCGGCGTGGTGAGGACCCGGAAGCGCCAGGGGCAGAAGGGCGTGCCGTACGAGATGGTCGAAAGGGAGCGCCAGGTCCGCGCTATGGACTACCTGAACCGGCAGGTTTTCGCGACGCCGCACTGGATGGCGAACGCGGACGTCCTGGACCGCTTCCAGGGGAGCGGCGCGGTCGACCTGATCGCGAGCGCCCAGTCCAGCGGGCTGAACCAAGTGCTGAGCGTGGCGCGCATGAAGCGCCTTGTGGAGCAGGAGGCGTTTGGCGGCGAGGACGCCTATTCGCTGGGCGAGATGCTCGACGATCTGCGCGCCGGCGTGTGGTCCGAAGCAAGATCGGGAAGCGCGACGGACGCGTACCGGCGCAACCTGCAGCGCGCCTACCTGGACCGCATGAAGACGCTCATGTGGGACGACGACGCGATGCGGTCCGACGTGGCGACGTTCGCGCGCGGGCAGCTGATGACGCTGAAAGGCGAACTGGAGGCCGCGGCGGAGGGCGCGCCGCACCAGCCGACGCAGTGGCACTTCGCGGACGCGATCGCGCGCATCGAGATGATGCTGGATCCGGCGAACAGACCGCCGCCGGGCGAGGGGGAGACTCCGCAGTTCGTATTCCCGTTCGTGAAGCCGGGGAGGTGACGAAGGGGGGCGTCCATGAAGCTCCCCGGCTTCAGCTACGACCCCGGCGCCCTCCGCGGGGACCTCTTCGGCGGTCTGACTTCTGCGGTCGTGGCGCTTCCCGTCGCGCTGGCCTTCGGCGTGGCCTCCGGGATGGGAGCCGCCGCCGGCCTCTACGGGGTGATCGCGGTCGGCTTCTTCGCGGCCGTCTTCGGCGGCACCAGATCGCAGATCTCCGGCCCCACCGGTCCGATGACGATAGCCATGGCGGTCGTCATAACCACGCACGCGTCCACCCTGGCCGAGGCCCTAGCCGTGGTCGTTCTGGGCGGCCTCCTCCAGGTGCTGCTGGGCGTGCTCCGCATGGGACGATTCGTGGTCTACACCCCATACGTGGTCGTCTCCGGGTTCATGTCGGGCGTGGGTCTCATCATCATGTCGATCCAGGCGCTGCCGTTTCTCGGGGCCCCACCCGCTTCCGGCGGCCCGATGGGCGCCTTGCGCGCCTTGCCGGACGCCGTCGCGGGCATGAACGCCAGCGCCTTCGCACTGGCCGCGGCGGCTCTGGGCGTCGCCGTATTCTGGCCACGAAGACTGGCCAGATTCGTGCCCGGCCTCCTCGTCGCCCTCCTGGTCGGCACGGCTCTCGGGGTGCTCTGGCTGACCGACGTGCCGGTGATCGGAGAGATTCCCCGCGGTCTCCCTTCGATTCGCCTGGAGCTTCCCACCCCGGGCTTCCTGGTGGGGGCGCTTCAGCCGGCGCTCATCCTCGCCCTCCTCGGTTCGGTCGACAGCCTGCTCACCTCGCTCGTCGCGGACTCGCTGACCGGAACGCGACACGAGCCGAACCGGGAGCTGGTGGGACAGGGGATCGGCAACGCGGTGTCAGGCCTGTTCGGCGGCCTGCCGGGCGCGGGAGCTACCATGGGCACGGTGACCAACATCCGCGCGGGCGGCACGACCCGGGTGTCGGGGGCGTTGCGCGCGCTTCTGGTGCTCGCGCTCCTCCTGGGGCTCGGCCAGTACGTCGAGCCGATTCCCCACGCGGTCCTGGCGGGCATCCTGATGAAGGTCGGGTGGGACATCATCGACTGGCCGCTCCTGACGCGAGTCCACCGCATCCGGCGCGAACACCTCTTCGTGATGGCGCTTACCCTGGGCCTCACCGTGTTCGTGGACCTGGTCACCGCGGTGGCCATCGGGCTGATCGCGGCCGGGATGGCGCGTGCGCGCCAGCTGGAAGTCCTGGAGCTGGACAGCGTGGTCTCGGTGCCGATCCTGGACCACGTCTTCTTCGCGGCCGGCGACGAAGCCGGCCGCATCGACCCCTACGCCGCGCGGGTCGGTCTGGTGCGGCTCAACGGGAGCTTCACGGTCGCGTCGTCGCAGAAGCTGCACAGGGTGATCGGAGGCGACATCAAGGAGCACGACGTGGTCGTGTTCGACTTCTCCGGGGCGACCTACATCGACGACAGCGCGGCGATGACGATCGGCCGGCTCCTCGCGACCGCGGCCAGCGAGAACACCGAGTGCGTCGTGATGGGACTCTCGGGCAAGGTCTCCCGGACTCTGCACGCGCTGGACATCCTGAGGGACCTGCCGGAGGGCCGCGAGGTCGAGTCGATGGACGAGGCGCGCGACGTGGCCGTCCGCCTGTTGAGAGACTGAAGCGCGCCCCTCACCCCCCCGCCCGCCGCGCCTGCGCCCTCCCCATCCCGACCGACAGCGCGATCCACATCGCGGCCAGCGGCGCCGTCGACGCCGCCACCCAGGCCAGCGAAAGCCCCAGCGCGGCGAAGAGCCCGTCGACCCCCGCGCCGGCCGCGTCTCCGAAACGGTACAGGAAGACGTCGACCACCGGCTTGGCCTTGTACTTCTCCGACGGCGTCACAACGCTGAAGAGCGTCTCCCGGGAGGGTCTGGAGATGGCGTAACGGGTCGCCCGGTGCACGGCGCCGAAGATCAGCATCACACCGTAGACGGGCCAAACGGCAAGAACCGCGAAGCCCGCCGTCGTGACCAGGGGCAGGACGGCCAGGGTCCACCCCACGCCCACCTTGCGGATCACATGGGTGGTGACGAACACCTGCGTGACGAGCGTGGCGAACTGGGCTACGTAGTCGAACTGCGCGAAGTTGCCGACCAGCTGGCTGAAGGTGTCGGAATCGGTCAGGACGATGTTGGCCTGGGCGAAGTAGACCATCGTGTTGGCCACCGCCATGAACACCACCCACAGACCGACTCCCGCCAGGTACGGGGACGTCGCAACCGCGAACAGCCCGTCCCGGAAGCCGCCCCCGATCTCCCCGCCGACGTCCCCCGGAGCGGCCTCGGGCGCCACGAAGCCCCGCTCGCCCTCCGGCGCCCCGGACGCCGCCGGTTCCACTTCGGCCGCGCCGCCTTCCGCGGCCCCCAGCGAGGAAGCCTCCGAACGCGACGCCATCCCGTCGAGCACGAGCATGACCGCGATCGCGAGCGCATAGCACCCGGCCCCGATCAAGATCAGACCGGCGGGCAGGTACGGGGTTTCGGCCACGGTGCTGATCCGGTTGGCCGTCCAGCCGCCCGCGAGCGCTCCCAGCGTGCCCCCGATCCCGACGAAGGCAAACAGTCTCTTCCCCTGGTCCACGTCGAAGATGTCCACCATGAACGCCCAGAAGACGCTGGTGGCGAAGAGGTTGACGACGGTGAGCCAGATGTAGAAGGCGTAGCCGACGCCCCGGGACAGCCCCGTCTGGGCGTCGGTGCCGATCAGGCCGCCGCCCGCGCGCACGTCCTGGATCAGGAGCGCCGCGAACCCGACCAGGCAGGCGACCACGAACAGGTAGGCGGCCGGGATGAAGCGGCGGCGGTTCATGCGGGCCACCGCCCCGCCGAAGGCGAGCACCGCCGCCAGCGCCGCCACCGACGTCGCGACGAAGAGCCAGCGCAGCTCGTCCATCCCGCGCGCCACCCCCATCGCCTCGCGCACGGGACGCAGGAAGAAGTAGCCGCAGAGGACCAGGAAGAAGAAGAGGGCCGACACGACAGCGAGAGGAAGCTCGCCGCGCCGCATGTTGAGGAAGCGGTTCAGGCGTTCGGTGCCGCCGTTCATGGCCGCCGCGCCGGCGCGGCCGACCCGAAGCGAGCGCGATCCATGCGTCCAGGACTGGTCACCGAGGTCCCCCAGCGTCCGCGGTCGGCGCCCCGGAGGGCTCTCGCCCGGCCGGCCGACGGCCGCCGGGGATTGACGTCGCCCAAAAGAAGCCCATCCTCCATCGGAGGCAAGCGGCGGCCGCGCTTCGGCTGCAGGCGCTTCAAGACACCCATGACTCCACCTCGCAAGTGACCCCGCGGAGGATCGTCGCCCGCCTAACCGGCGTCCGCCCGGAGGAGGCCGGCGTCGTCCTGCTCTCGGGCGCCTATTTCTTCTGCGTCCTGTCGGCCTACTACATCGTCCGGCCCATTCGCGAGACGATGAGCGTCGCCGGGGGGGTGGAGAACGTGCCGTGGCTCTTCACGGCCACCCTGGGCTGCATGCTCGTCGCCCACCCCGTCTTCGCCGCCGTCGTGTCCCGCTGGCCCAGAAGACGTTTCGTGACCGTCGCCTACCGGTTCTTCGCGCTGTGCCTGCTGGTCTACTACGCCCTGCTGGGCGCGCTGCCCGAGGGGGGCGCGGCGGCGGTCTGGGCGGGACGGTCGTTCGTCGTGTGGACGAGCGTCTTCAACCTCTTCGTCGTGTCGGTCTTCTGGTCGTTCATGACCGACATCTACGGGGAGCGCCAGAGCCGCCGCCTCTTCGGCCTCATCGGCGTCGGCGGCACCCTGGGCGGGATCCTCGGTTCGTCGATCACGGCATTCTTGGCCGGAGTGCTCGGCCCCGCCACGCTGCTCCTGTTCTCGGTCCTGCTCCTCGAGTGCGCGGTCGGCTGCGTGAAGGGCTTGGACCGGCGGGCGAGGGGGAGCGGAGGCGGGCCGACGGGCCGGAACGGACGAACACCGCGCGTCATCGGCGGCTCGCCGCTGGACGGGATCCGGCGCGTTCTGCGCTCTCCCTACCTGCTGGGCATCTGTGCCTTCATGCTCCTCTTCGCCGTCGGATCCACCTTCCTGTACACGATCCAGCTGGACATCGTGTCGCGGACCTTCTTCACGCAAGCGGCCCGAACTTCGGTCTTCGCCCGCATCGACCTGGCGATCAACACCCTCGTGCTGCTCACCCAGCTATTCCTGACCGGCCGCATCCTGAAGGGGCTGGGCGTCGGGCTCACCCTCGCGATCCTCCCCCTGCTGAGCATGGCGGGGTTCCTCGCGCTGGGGGCGATGCCCGTCTTCGCGGTCTTCGTAGTCTTCCACGTGCTGAGGCGCGCCGGTAACTTCGCGGTGGCGGTGCCGGCGCGCGAAGTGCTCTACACCGTGCTTTCCCGCCGCGACAAGTACAAGGCCAAGAACTTCAACGACACCTTCGTCTACCGCGCGGGCGACCAGGCGGGAGCGTGGTCGTTCGCGGGGCTGGGGGCGCTGGGGCTGGGGACGGCCGGGATGGCCTGGTCGATGGTTCCGGTGGCGGGGGCGTGGCTTCTGGTGGCCTTGTGGCTGGGGAGGAAGCAGAGGGCGCTGGCGGGCTAGCGGTCCGTGGATGAAGCCGCCCGAGCACCGAGGCGGCGAGGCGCCGGGCCGGCAAGGCGCGACGAAGGGGGAATAGCGGCGCTGTTCAGAGCAACCGCTGCAACCCGGCAATCAACCCCACGATCAAGGTGGCCTGGGCCAGGAGCAGCCCATACATTTGGGCCTTGAGGCTCTTGGTATCGTCGCGGGAGGCGCTTCGGACCTTCACGATCTCGGTCTTGACATCGGCGATGTCGGCTCTCATGACAGCCATTTCCTCGCGCACCGCCGCGAACTCCGTCCGCATCTCCTCACGTACCGCCGCGAACTCCGTCCGCATCTCCTCACGTACCGCCGCGAACTCCGCCCGCGTCTCCTCGCGCAGCTCCGCGATCTCAGCTCGCACCGCCACGAACTCCGCCCGCGTCTCCTCGCGCACCGCTGCGAACTCCGCCCGCGTCTCCTCGCGCAGCTCCGCGATCTCAGCTCGCACCGCCGCGAACTCCGCCCTCATCTCCGTGCGCAACTCGGTGATCTCTTCGCGCACTTCGCCGCGCAACAGGCGGTTTTCCTCGCGCGTGCCGTTGCGGAGGTCACGCAGATCATCCCTCGTGGCGGCGTTTCCGGCCATGCCGCCACCCAATGCGGCAACCAGCGCCTCGGCCTGTATGGGGTCGAACCCGGCCTTTTCCAGCGCCCTCACCGCCTTGAGCGTGTCCACACCCATCCCGTACATGGCTTCAATCATGCTCCGGACCTCCGTTCATGTCAAACTCCGGGGTTCCGAAGGTTGCTCCGCGAGCCGGGCATCGGAATGTCGTTTTGGGACTTCCGGGGTCCGCCGACGGCCAGCATCGGAGCTGGGCGAAGGATGCCGGCGCAGCAACGGGAAGCCGGGGTGTCGGCTGCGCCATGGGCGGCTTGCGCCGCTGACCGCACGAAGTCTTGGACAGGAGACGTAGGAAGTGAGAATCGGGTTCACCATGAAGAGCGCCGAGCGGTTCTTCGGACTCCTGCGGGACTCGCGAGCCGAGCGGGTCGCCTCCGTGGGATTCAATAACGTGTCGCAGCTGGCGGGTTTCGCGAAACGGGACGGTCCCGCATACTTCCTGGAGCGAATCTGCGGCGTGCGCTGCGTACACTACCCGGACCTCGCACCGACGAAGGAGATGCTGGCGACTACAGGAAGGGGCGGAGCAGTTGGGAGGACTACGAGGGTCGCTTCAACGAGCTCACGGCGGCCCGACGAAGCCAGGAGACAATCGATTCGGCCGTGATCGAGGACCTGCTACGGTATCCGCATCGACGACCGCCACCCATCGGGCATCGCCCTCGGCTGGAACGACATCTGTGACCTCAAGCACGGCGTCTTCACCCGCACGATCATGGACGACACGCTTCCCGGTCCCGTTCGAGCGCACCATCGAGTACCACGCGCCCTTCGACCGATGCGACCGCGAGGAGGACTACCGCACTGCTTGGGCCGGCTTCGAGGAACGACTGGAGCACGCCCCACGCGAGACCCAATCCGCCGCCGCGAGGAACCGCCCATGATCTGCCGCGTCCGCGTCGCCAACTTCAAGCGCTTCCGCGACCAGTCCTTCGATCTGGCCGATTCCGTCGTGCTCGCCGGCCCCAACAACTCGGGAAAGTCAACGCTGATGCAGGCGATCTCCTGGTGGAAGGAAGCCCTCGACCTGTGGAATGCCAAGCGTGCGGACTCCCCCCGGTCGGAGAGGCGGACGGGGGTCGGTGTGAATCGACTGAGCTGCAACTCGGCACCCGTGCGCGATCTGAACCTGCTCTGGAACGGCCGCACCGTCGCGGGCGGGAATGGGCCGGACCGAAATCGCCTGATGGAGATATCCGTCGAGGGCGTGACCGACGGGAAGTCCTGGGAGTGCGCGCTGGAGTTTCACTACGCCCACCCGGAGCTGGCCTACGTGCGTCCGCTCGGGGCCCGCGAGATGGCCGACGCGGAGCTTGACGCGTTTCCGCCGCCGCCCGCCGCAGAGCTGGAGGTGGTCCGCGTGCCGGCGCTCTCCGGCGTTCGGCGGGACGAGCCTCTGCACGCCCCCGGGATGACGAAGCTGATCGTCGGCGAAAGCCGTGCGGGCGACATGCTGCGAAACCTCCTGTGGGAGATCGGTGGTTCGCTCAACTCGGACCGGACCGCCTGGGAATCTCTCGCCGGCCATGTCCGCGACCTCTTCCGAATCGAGCTGCTGGCACCGGCCTACTCACCCGCGGAACCCTACATTCGGTCGGAGTACCGGGAGGCAGGCAGTCAGCGGCCGCTCGATCTTGCGAGCACGGGCAGCGGCACGCTTCAGGTCATCCTGCTGCTCGCCTTCCTGCACCGGAGGCGCGGCACGGTGCTGCTACTGGACGAGCCCGACGCCCACCAGCATGTCATCCTACAGCGGGATGTGTATGCGCTCATTCGCCGAATCGCTCGGGAGCGGGACGGCCAGGTGATCATGGCGACCCACTCCCCCGCGATGCTCGAAGCGACGGAGCCCGAGCGGATCCTTTCCTTCGCGGGCCCCTCGCCGCGGCCGCTGCGAACGGAGGCGAAGCGCGACCGGACCGTCGGGGCGCTCCGGCGGCTACGCACGACCGACCTGATTCTCGGACACGAGGCGGGGGGCGTTCTCTACGTGGAGGGCCAGAGCGACGAGCGGATTCTCAGGGCGTGGACAAGGGTTCTCGACCACCCGCTGCGGGCGTTCTTCTCCCACGCCTATGTCCACTGGCTGCGCGGACGCAGGCTCGAGCACGCCAGGGAGCATCATTTCGCGCTCCATGGCGCCCTGCCCGGAATGCCCGCCGTGTGCCTCCTGGACGGCGACAACCGGGAAGCTCCCGCGCGCGAGACCACGAGGCTAGGGATGGAGATACTGCGCTGGGAGCGCTACGAGATCGAGAACTACCTGCTCCACCCCCGGGCCGTGGCTCGCTGGATCTCGTCGCCCGCGGCCGCCGAAGACGTGGAACGCGAGTTCGGCAAGAGGATGCTTCCCGGTACCGAGTTGTTCGGAGACTCGATCGATCTCGTGAGGGTGAAGGGAAGCACGGAGTTCCTCATGCCGCTGCTCGAGGGGATCGGGCACCCCACGCGCAAGGCCGACCTGTACCTGATCGCCGAGGCGATGAAGCCCGAGGAGATTCACCCGGAGGTGGTGGAGAGGCTGGACCGCATGGCCGAGGTGCTGCTTCGGAGAAGCGGCAACAGCGCATAACGTCCCGGACGGCCTACTTCCACCCTTGGTCAGGTTGGCTCCACCGGCCGAGCCTGCCTATCCCCTCGGCGGAAACGGATCGCGTGCGGGAGGGATCGTGTGCTTTCGCCGGATGCGTCCGTCGCGTCCGTGGATCAGCAGCTCCCCTCCCTCCGATCTTCGCAGATTCTCCCGCGCAGCATTCGTAGCTTCCGCCTGTGTGGCGTGAAGCGAGGGGCCCTGGCCGAGCCATGTCTCCTGTTCGCCCAACGTCCGCCGGCCCGCCGGACGACCGACCGATTTCGGTTCTTTGCCATGGTGTGTCTTCCCTATCGCAAGAGGGTCATGAGAACTGCCGACGCACCGCGCCGCTTCCGACGAACTGCGACAGCAGACGGTAGTTGTCGCGCTCGAAGCGCACCCTTCCGGCCACGATGGCCGGGTGAACGCCGATCTCCTCGGCGAAGTGAATCACGTTGATCGCCGTTGGGCGGATCCGCACGACGGCGGCCTCCCACTCTTCCCCGGGGATCAGCGCCTCCTCCGCCCACTCGTCCGCCTCGGCCTCCCGGGGGTCCTCCCCAGGCGACGGGGCGCGCCGGAGCGACTGGTCGTCGAGGAATGCGGCGGGACTGTCGTAGTCCATGTGGCGCGCCACATGGGCAAGCTCGTGCAGCAGGCAGAACCAGAAGTTGTCGATGCGGTCGTGCCGAAGGGTAAGGGCGACGACCGGGCTTCCGTCCGCGAGCTGGAGCGCCGCACCGTCCAGGTAGGTGCGGGGAAGGTGCGGCAGCGTGACGAACGCGATGCCCAGGTCGGCCAGCAGCGATGCCACCCGGCTGGGACCGTTGCGCGACCGGCTGAGCCGCGCGATCCCCAGCAGCGCCTCCGGAGTGACCGTTCCCGGGACGTACTCGGCCGACGGACGGTTCCGGTTGGCAACGGCCATGGCCTGCCAGCACCATGCCTGGAGCGCGTACGCATCCGCCTTCGCGTTGGCGCGCAGTCCAGACCGCCGGAAGATCGCCGCGCTGCCGTCCGTGCGTGCTCCGGCGCGCTCACGCAGCCCCTCCATGAGCTCTCTGGCATGCTGGGCCAGTCCCGGGACCTTCGGAATCCATCCCCTGTCGGCCATCGCCCGCAGCGGGAACCGGCGCCAGTGGTCGTCGTCCCAGCTCTCGGGCGGGTGCGGCTCTCTCAGCAGGACTTCGGCCGGGATTCCCATGTGCCGGTTCAATGCCCGCGCCATGGGCAGGGTCAGCGGGCGTTTGCGGGCCAGCACCTCGGATACCCTCGCTGAACTCCCGAGGAACGGGACGAGATCGTGAGGCGACAGGCTCTCCTCCTCCATTCGGAGTCTGATCGCGTCGACCGGATCGAGGTCGCCCAACGCATGGTGCCTCCGCTCGTACAGGTCCACCAAGTCCGCGAGGACCCCGAGTTCGCGACCCTCGGGGGTGTCGGGATCGGCTCCCATGAGGCTCGCGATGCGCGCCAACGCCCTCTCGTGGCCGGCCTGCGATCGAATCGGCTTCGGCTGTGGCATTCTACACCTTCTCCGCGTCCACTTTGTCGTACTCGGCGTGGCTGCCGGCGAACCTGACGAAGACCAGCCCGTTGCGGTAGTCGATCTCCGCAATGATCCGGTACCGGTTCCCCCGCAACCTGAAGACTACCCGGTCGCCCGGGATGATACTGGGGTTCCAGCGGCCCATCCGAACGTCCATCGGGTTCCTCCATTCCACGCCGCGGACGCCAGCGATCCAGTCCAGGAACGCGTTTCGGGCACCGGCATGCCGACGTACACAGTCGTCAAGCACGTTCCTGGCGACGATTCGCAACTCAGTTCTCCAAGCATCTCCATGGTCCTGCGCAAAGTATCATCGCATTCAATCTGTTCCAAGATAATTCACTCCCATTCCGGGAATGGTAATGAATCGAACGACCCGGGTCAACTGTTGGTCGGTCGAACCGAGTGCGCGGGGTTCCTCCCGTGCCCGTAGGGAAGCAGGCGGATTGCAGACGGTGGTCGGGATCGCGATCACCTCGAACACGAAGTACGTTGCCGCACCGGGAAACGTGCTGCTTCCGGCAGCTCACAGCGGACTGCCCCGAGACTCGGTCGCGAACGTGACTCAACTGGTTACCGTCGACGAGCGCTACCTGAACGAGCGAGCCGGCAGGATTCCCCGCCGCCTCATGCGGCGCGTGGACGAGGGACTCCTACTGGTTCTCGACCTGTAGGCCGTCGCCGCCGCCCGACATGATGACCGCAGGGCTCTGCGTGGGCGGGCGCGAGGCGACGCCCCGAAAGACCATGACGGCGGACCACGTCATCACGGACCGCGAGACCTTGCGGCAGCATCCGCCGGACATCCTGCTGACGAACTACAAGATGCTGGACTACCTGATGATCCGGCCGAGCGACCGGCGGCTCTGGCGGCACAACGAGGCATGACACGAGCGCTTCGTACCTGCGGGCCGCCTACGAGGGCTTCTTCAACCAGCCGCCCGAAGAGGATCCGGATTCCGCCGACTGGGGGGTTGGGCTCGCGAACCGGCTCCGCGAGCACACTGCGTTCCGCAATCTGCTCCAGGTGTTTGGGCGGCGACCCGAAGCCGCTTGCCGAGGTGGTTTCGATTCTGAAGCGGACAATGCCCGTAGCCGACGACGAGCAGGCTGCGGCGGTGCTCAACGCGCTCTGCGCACTCATCTCGGCGGCCCGCGTCCGCGACGAAGACGGAAGGACGGGACCCTTCCTGGACGTTTCCCGGGCGACGAGCCGGCGGTCAAGGTCGGTCGAGCATCTGCTATGTGGGCGATATGGGTGGTTGAGTATGGGTGATATGGGTCACAGGTCGGCCGGTGAGAGCGAGACCGCCGCGTGCGCGAAGTGCGGATCGAACCGCGTGGTGCGGCTGCACGTGCCCGACGTGGTGAAGCCTGCCCTCAGCGGTACGCAGAACGCCGAACTCAGCCGGGACTGTCTCTACTGCCGCGCGAAGGAGGGTCTGATCATCTTCGGCGCGCGCGCGGCCAGTCTCACCAGAGTGCTTTGCAGCCAGACATTCGACTTCCTCGACCAGCCAGTGCCGGGTGCGGACGCGGACCATCTCGCCAACGTGCGGGTCGCGGTCGGGGAGGTCGGGGTAGGGCGTGGAAGGGTAGCGGTCACGGCTGTGCGGCGTGTAGGGAACTGGTGGGGCGAGACGGCCGAAACGTGGTGGCGTCCGGGCACCGATCGCAAGATACCGGAGCCGGTTGGCTGCTATGTATCGGCCTAGCGGCAGAAGCCCATCATTACGCCCACAGAGTCGGCGGATACGCAGCAAATGACAACCACGCTTGTCATTTTGTCAAGTATAATTGACATTGCGGGCTGATTCTGGCAGTGGTCAAGTCTTCCTTGACAACTCGCCGCCCCACATTCCTGTCGCGCGTGCTTGCGGCGTACTCGGTGGGCCCGTCAAGCCGAACCTGTAAGCTCTCCTTACAAGTTGCTTCCGCTGACGGCGTCACGTCCCGGAAGATTCCGGGATGCTGGACGCCAGGTGGCTCAGGACCAGGTAGACGAAGATCAGGCCGCGGGGGACATCAATCATCGGGCTGTTCACGGAGCCCCCCATCCGGTCCGGCCTTCAGCACGCATCGCACCCAGTTGGGCTGCACATCGAAGAAGGGTTCCGGCTGCGCGTTTCGCCGCCCGCCCGGGCTGATGATCTCCACTCGATCGTCGTACCACGTGACGCGGACCGGCGCGTTGGTCCCCTCGTAGGTCCGGTGCATGACCGCGTTGTAGGCGATCTGCCGAAGCGCGTCCGGGGCCTGGAGATAGCGTCGGATCTCCCGGGGACCCGACGTGATGTCCACCGAGGCGCGGTTGTGCGCGTCGAGCTTGAGGATGAGCCTCTCGAGCTACTTCTTGACGTCGCCGGTGCAGCGCGCCTCGTCGCGGATCGGGTCGGCCAGCCCGGCGCCGCCGATCCTCAGGAACTGGATGTGGGCGCCCGGAAGGAAGTCCTGCGGGCTGCGGCCGAGCGCCAGCATTCCGACCACGGTGGGAACGGGGTCTTCGACGGACAGGATCATCCGTGCGGCGGCCAGGCGCTCCTCCGTGGTGCGGTCGTTCGCGGCGAGCGTCTCCGGGTCGAGGGCGCCCGGCAGGTAGTCCTCTTCGAATCGGCGGATGTGGAGATCGGCGAGGGTGGCGCGGTAGAAGAGGGCGAAGGTCGAAGGGCGTGTCGCGATGGCGGCGGCGCTCGTTGAGGATGCGCTCGTCCTGCGCGGTGGCGATGGCGCGGCGCGGTCCCACCCGGATCCGGATTCGGCCTCGGGCCCGCACGGGCGGCGCGTCGGACGGGTGGGCGGTGACGACGGCCACGTCGTGCCCGGCGAGCACCCGCCTCTCCACCGACATGGTCGGAGGCGGAAGGGTGTGCCCGTCGGTCTTGATGTCGGCCAAGCGCTGGAGGAGGCGGTCGGTGATGGGGAAGCCCGATGGCGTGCCGTCGTCGCGCACTCCGACGAACACCACGCCGGGGCGGTTGTGGCCCGGAACGTCGTTGGCGAACGCGCAGACCGCCTGACGGATATCCTCGATCGGGCCGTCCTTGCCGGGCGGAGCCTTCCTGAGCGACTCCTTGCGCTCGACGAGATCGGACTCGAGGTCGGCCATGAGGTCCTCGAGGATCGGGTCGGGGTAGGGGTTGGTCATGGGTGGGTCAGTCGTCACCGTTCGGCGTCATTTCGGATGCCACGAGCACCTCCTCCAGCATGGCGAAGATCGGCTTGAAGTGCTGGAAGTCCTCCGCCGTTCCGTTCTTGCAGAGCCAGTTGCACAGATTGGTTTTTTCGTCGGGGTTGATGGTCCACTCTTCGGGAACCCTGTGGATCTCGCCTCGGACCTTCTTCTCGCGAGCACCATCGATGTCGATGAACGCATCCTTGTGGTCGCGAGCCTTGTCCAGCGTCTTCCGGTCGAACAGGTGTTCGATTCCCTTGCGGATGGGGTGGTCGGAGCATCTCGGCATAACCCTTCGATGGACTTTACCGCAATCCTTACGGGCAGGAGTCGACTCTGGATCATGAAGAAGTACGACCGCCTGTATGCTCGACGCACTGCGTGAGAGTGCGTCTCGCACTTTCCACAGATTCTTGAGTCCGCCCTCTCCACCACCCGGCGTCACCTCTAACCGATTCATGTTATCGTCGTGGTTAAGCAGCTGCGCTGCCCTAGTAAGATACTTGCAGTCCGTATCGCCGTCGACAAACACGACGGTGCGTTGCGCCGATTCAATCTTCCTCTGCATCTCGCCGCGAAATGACGCCGTATCTCGGAAGGCCTTGTACGCCTCGCCGAACTCGCCGAACTCTTCGGGGTCAATGGGGGACCCCGACGGAAGCTCGTAGAGACCGAATCCGTCTTCGCCAAGTACGTTGCTCAATCCAAGGACGGAGAGCGGCGAGTGCGTAGTCATCACGAATTGCACTCGCGGGAACATCTTGATCAACTCTGGAAGAACTTCGTGCTGATGGCGCGCGTGAAGATGCAAGTCCACTTCGTCGATGACAACGAGCCCGCACCGAGCAGAAGGGACGCCCCGAACTGAAGCGGAGCCGGTGGCTGTGGCTGTGGAATCCGGAGCGCCTGAGCCCGGACCAGCGCGAACAACTGGACGAACTCCTCGATCCGTCGCAGGTCGCCCTCGACACGGCGGAGGCCTACCGGCTGAAGCTCGCCTTCCAGGAGTTCTGGACCCTGCCCCCCGACCTGGCCGCGCTTCACCTCGAACTGTGGTGCCTCCACGCCGAAGAGAGCGACCTCGCGCCGATGGTCAAGGTCGCCGGGACCATCCGCAAGCACTCGGCCGGGATCCTCAGGTGGCTTCACTCCCGCATCAGCAACGGCATGCTCGAAGCCATGAACTCTCTCGTCCAGGCGGCCAAGGTGCGCGCCCGCGGATACCGCACCATCGAGAACTTCATCACCATGGCCTACCTCGTCTGCGGCAAACTGACCTTCAACCTGCCCACGTGAAACAGCGAGGAGGCCGATGTATCCGTACTTCTTGCCCTCTGACTTGCGCATGACCCGCCCGACCGCCTGCACGATCTCGACGGGGGACTTGCGGGGCGCCATGAAGAACACGGCGTCGAGTGCGGGCACGTCCACGCCCTCCGAAAGGCAGCGCGCGTTGCTCAGGATTCGGCAGACGCCCCTTTCCCTACCCTTGAGCCAGTCGATGCGCCCCTTGCGCTCCAGCGCGTTGTGCTGCCCGTCCACATGCCGGGTCCAGCAGCGCAACGCCCCTGGCCGCCGGTCCTTGGGGAGCATCGCGACGGCCTGCTCGACCACCCCGTCCCAGTGCTTCTCCAATCGCTTGGAGGCCCGAATGGTGTTGGCGAAGGCGATGGCGCGGGAGAGGGGACGGACGGCCTCGCCGTCTGCTGATGTGCCGTTCGACCGGCCCGAATTGACCGAAGCATCGGCTTTGCCGCCCCCGTGTGCACTCCGTCGCCGTTAAGCGCCCGCCAGCAACCCACGATCTTGGCCGCGTCGGTGATGTTGATCTCGCTACCCCGATCGCTCGCCAAGTGGGCCTGGAGCGTGCCGTCAACGCGGCTCTCGGCCACCGTGAAGATGACCACTTGGTAGTCGGAGAGCAGGTCGCGTTCGATGGCCCGCGAGAAGGGGAGCCGGTGGAACTCGGGACCGAAGGTGGCCTCCTCTTCCATCGAGAAGACGTCCGCCTCGTGCCGAGCCGCCTTCGCCTTGCTGCTCTCGGTGTAGATGCGCGGCGTGGCGGTCATGTAGAGCCGCTTATTCGCGCGGATGCGGTCCTTGTCGTGGACGAGCACGAAGGGCGAGGTGCGGTCGCCGGGGCGGTCCACGCCTGTGGTCCGGTGGGCCTCGTCGCAAAGGACCAGGTCGAAGGGCGGGGCGCCTTCCTCCTGAGCTCGCTCGACGATGGGAAGCGAGTGGTAGGTGCAGAAGACGACGGTCATGAAGCCGGGTCGGCGCTCGCGCAGGGCCGCCGAGATGCGTTTCGGATCGGTGGTGACGGGGATCTCCAGCTCCATCACCGAGGCGTCCTCGTCGTGGCGTCCGGCGCGGGGGTCAGAACAGATGCCGACGTAGCGGTGCGGGATCGACTTCTGGGTCGCCCACTCCCGCATGGACTGCGCGAAGAGAGAGATCGACGGCACTAGGTAGAGGACGCGGCCTCCGGTCCCCGCCACCTCCTCGGCGATGCGCAGCGCGGTGAAGGTCTTCCCCGTGCCGCAGGCCATGACGAGCTTGCCGCGGTCGTGGTCCCGGAATCCCGCCAGAACATCTTCCAGTGCCTCGCGCTGGTGCGGCCGCAGGTCGAACGGCTCGCCGACGTATCGGAGATCTTCCGGATCCCGCGACACCAGGTCCGGCCAGTCGAACGGGCGGCTGGCAAGATCGCCGAAGCGGAGAACGATGCAGGCGGGCTTCAGGCCACGAAGCGTCTTGAGGGCGTTCGGGCCCCAGCTGTCGCCGGTGTCCACGAAGACGCGGGAGGTGAAGGGGTCGCGAGCCGAGGCCGAGACGAAGGAGTCGAGGTGCCCCTTCGCGATCCGCGTTCCCGGTGCGTAGCACTTGCACTGGATGACGCACCAGCCGCCGTCCCGTTCCTCGGCCACGAGGTCGACGCCGGTGTCGGTCAGGTCGAACCGCAGGGGCGGCCCGGACTCCGGGTGCCGGGCGGCGCGCCGGGCCTCCTCCTCGTTGAAGTGCGGAACCCATTCCTTCCACAGCCATACTTGGGAGAACCGCTCCTGGTACAGCGGATCCTCGCGGAAGTACGCCTGCATGAGCCGTTCGAACAGGCGGTCCTTCTGGGCTTCGGTCTCCGAAATGGAACGGATGTGGTCGAGGGCGCGCTGGAATCCGGTGGTGCTCATGGCAGGCCTGGGATCAGCGCGGAACTGGTCTGCTTCCGCATGTGTTCGACTGGGGGCGTGCGGCTCATCCTCGCGCGTGGACCGAGCGTAGCTGGGAAGGTCGTCACTCCGAGGAACCTAGCGTAGTGCCCGAAACACTGCGATACGCTCCGTATGCGATCCGCTCCGTATCCCGCCCGGCTGTCGGACCTCTGCGCCGCTCACGCCAGTCAGCTCGCAGCTCGCGGCCCATCATTCTCCTCGTGATCCGATCCTGTAAGGGTTCCTTACAAGTAGCCGACGGCGTCTCCTCTGCTCGTTGGTCACTCAATCGACCCTGCCTCGCCGTCGGACTCCATCCAGCTCAACCCACGCGACCGAAGTCTGCGGTTCAGGAATCGGGAGCCCGTCCTCTCGCTTCCCTTGAGGTGGAAGTCGATCACCCCCCGGATCAGCCTCCTGGTCTCCTCTACAGAGTCGCCCGTCGCCACGCACCCAGGCAGGTCCGGTACGTAAGCAGCGTAGTTGTTCCTGGCCTTCTCGATGACGACCCCGTACCGGAAGAGCGGCTCCGTCTCACCCGCCGACGCCCGGCTACTCATCCGGCCACTCCCTTCGCGGCGACCTCACCATACGCACCTCCCCCTCGTCGATAGCCCCCGCCATCGGGTATCGGCCCGTCTCGCCACCACTCTCCACACCCGCCAGCACGTCCCTCCCGGCCGCCGTAGTCCGATACCTCTGATTCCTGCTGGTTGGCTTGTCGGGAACGGTCATCTCGATCCATCCGGCCGTCAGCAGCGGCCTGAGAACCTGGTTCCTGAACTTGGAGCGGTTCGTTCTTCCCATCACCGCCATCAGCTCCGTGATGGGCTGCCCCGCCAACGACTTACGGAGAATCGCGACTTGGTCCCGACTTGGTCCCGACTTGGTCCCTACCTGGTCCCGGCCTAGTCCCTCCTCGGAGGTCGAATCCGAACCCTCACCTCCCACCGCCGGACGGCGGAAGCTCACCGTAACCCAGTGTTCCGACACGTCGAACACCGGTGCCGACACTCCCCACTCCCGGCAGAGATCGCGAATGCGCCGGATGCCCGACCCGATGTGCTCCACCGCATCCATTCGGTGCAGAATCCCGAAGAGCAGGGGATTGCGCGGCACACTCTTGACGCCCAGTTCGGCCTCGGTCATCCCAGCCGGAAGGCCGCCCGGGCTGACCACCTCGAGCCGGTCATGGTACAGGCAGACCTGAACGTTGGCCGTGGAACGGTAGTCCCGGTGCGCGACCGCGTTGACCACCGCCTCGCGGATTGCGTCCAGGGGAAGCTCGGGACGCTCCTCGCGATTCACCGACCCCGTGATGATGTAGCGCACGTTGATCTTGGATCGGACCCAGATCATCGCGTCATCGACCATCGAGTACATGTCCGACTCGAAGTCGCGCCGATCCAGAATCTCCCGCTTCGTGGTTCCCTCGAACAGCGCGCAGGTCAGGTGGGCGCTCGAATGGAACCGGCGGATGCGCCTCGCGAGCAGCCACGCCCCCGCGTTGGTCATCCGGCCGTCGCCGGCCAGCAGTTCCAGATTCCGTAGCGCGGTCTCGGGGTCCATGTGGTCGGATATCTTCGCCCTCCGGCGGAAGATCGCCCAGGTCTCGTCGTCAAGGTCGTCGTCCAGCGAGAACCGGCGACACGGACTCTCGTCGAATCGGATCACACCCTCCGCGAAAAAGAACTCCCGAATCTCGTCCCGCGACATCTGCTGCGACGACGCCCCGTCGCGAACGAAGAACTTGCCCGCGAAGGAGTAGGGCTTGCCGCGCTGTACCGGTACCCGCACGGCGAGCACGTCCCCCATGCTTTCAAGCTCGACGCTGATCGGGGGATCGGCGGACCGCGCGATCGACTGGACTTGAGACTTCAGCCGGTTGTGTCGCTCGACCCCGTGAACCGTGCCCTCGTCGTCCACGCCGAGCAGAATCACTCCGCCGGTCGCGTTGGCGAACGCACAGATCTCACGCCCCAGGTCGGACGGCAGCGATCGCTTGAACTCGACCGTGGTTCCTTCACCGAGCGCGAGCAGGTCGGACAGGGCTTCACTTCACCTCACACCTCCACACCCAGCTCCCGCAGATACCCCCGCATCTTCGCCCGCACCTCCACCAGCTCGCCCTCGACCCTGTCGATCTCCCACTGGACCTCGGCGATGTCGATCCCCTCCTCGGGCTCGAAGGTGTCTACGTAGCGGGGGATGTTGAGGTTGTAGTCGTTCTCGATGATCTCGTCGGGCGTCGCCAAGTGGGAGTACCGCTCGACCGCCTCCCGCTTCCGGTAGGTCTCGACCACCTTCGCGATGTGCTCCTCCTCCATGACGTTCTGCTTCTTGCCGGGCGTGAACTCCCTGCTCGCGTCGATGAAAAGCACGTCGAAGCGGTCCTCGTTTGGGCCGCCTTCCTCGCGGGACCGGTCGAGGACCAGGATCGCGACGGGGATGCCGGTCGTCGTGAAGAGCTCCGCGGGCAGGATTGGCGACCACGATGTCGAAGGTATTGAGCCGATCGTCCTCGATCAGGGTCGGGCCGGTCAGCGTGTTGCACCAGTCGATGCGGGCCGTCGCGTTCGTTAGCCACCCCTCGGTTTCCCCTCCCCACCCCGGCATCTGATCCCACTCCCTCCCCCCCAGCTCCCTCCCCCCCGCCTTCGGCGTCCTCCCTCCCCACTGCTTGAAGAAGAACGGCACCTTCGCCGCCACGCATTCGTCCCTCAGATCCTCCACCCACCTCCCCTCCATCGGCCTCCGCCCCACCCCGCTCTCACCCCCACGATCACCCAGTGAATCCCCCCGGAACTCAGCACCTTGCACAGGCTCAGCGGCCCGATCAGCGGCTCGCAGCTCAGAAACCGGACCGCCGCCGGGACCTTCTTCAGGTGCCGGATCCTGTACTCCGTCTTCTCGTTCTCCGTCGATGTCCCGATCCAGATATGCGGCGGCAGCCCGCGCCCTCCGAACAGGTCCTCGTGGTCCTGCACAAAGCGCGCCGCCCGGCTAGGACGCTTTGTCAGCACCTGGTACGTGTGCCGGTCCACATCGAGCATGACCTCGAACACCGCCCGCAGGAAATCCACGGGGATGTCGCAGTGGAAGAGGTCCGACATCGAGTTGACGAAGACGAGGCGCCGCCCCTTCCAGCGGGCCGGCTGGGACAGGCGCTCCGGCCAGATCCTCACGGCGAACGGATCGGCACGGTTGGCCGCCGTGTTCGCCACGGGCAGCCGCCGACGGTAGATCCCGCTCAGCAGCCGCCGGGACAGCGCCTCCGCATAACAGTTGTCGCACCCCTCCGACACCTTCGTGCACCCGGTCGTCGGGTTCCACGTGACTTCGGTCCACTCAATCGACGTCCGCTGGCCCATGTGGCGTGCTCCGTGTCGGCGGGGTTCGCGCAGGATTCGGGATACCGAAAATAAGCCGAATACCGTCACGCAGGAAGGGGAACCTGGGACCGGAGGAAACGGGCCGGGCCGCGAGGTCTTCGAGGATTCTGGCGCACCGTCGGCGACGCTCCTCGCGCGGATGGACAGCGTCCGCTCGCGTCGCGCCAGACCGTCCAAGGCGACGACCCTCCGTTGGACACCCAGGCAGGGCAATGTGACCTCGAGGTCCGTGAGAACCGCACGCGGAATCCGCATTGGTGCCCCGGGCGCTCCGCGATCGGAAGAGCGGGTCGCCCGCACCCGCCAAGTATCGTTCCGGCACGATTCCAGCCTCCAAGCGGGTCAGGCCCGCGGGATCCCCCCTCAGAACGCCGATACCCCCGTGACCGCCTGCCCCAGGATCAGCGAGTGGACGTCGTGCGTTCCCTCGTAGGTGTACACCGACTCCAGGTTCGCCATGTGCCGCATGGACGCGTACTCCGCCAGGATCCCGTTCGCTCCCAGAAGCCGCCGCGCCTCGCGCGCGATGTCGCACGCCATGTCCACGTTCGCCCGCTTCGCCAGGCTCACCTGCTGCGGCGTCATCCCGCCCTCGTCCTTCAGCCGCCCCAGACGCAGGCACAGCAGCTGCCCCTGCGTGATCCAGGTCAGCATATCCGCGATCCGAACCTGCTGGATCTGCTTCCCGGCGATCACGCCGTCGAACATGACGCGCTGGCCCGCGTAGCTCACCGCCTCGTGGTAGCACGCCATCGCCGCCCCCACGGCCCCCCACGAAATCCCGTACCGCGCCTGCGTCAGGCACATCAGCGGGTTCCTGATCCCCGTCGTCCCCGGCATCAGCGCGTCGGCGGGCAACTCCACGTCCTCCAGCACGAGCTCGCTCGTGTCCGACGCCAGCAGCGACAGCTTCCCCTTCTGGTCCCGGGCGGAAAAACCGGGAGTGTCCGTCGGCACCACGAACCCGCGAATCCCCTTGGCGTCCCCCGCCTCCCCCGTCTGCGCCCACACCACGGCCACATCGGCCATCGACCCGTTGGTGATCCACATCTTGGTGCCGTTCAGCACCCACCCGTCGGCTGTCTCGCGCGCCCGCGTGATCATCCCGGCCGGGTTGGACCCGTAGTCGGGCTCGGTCAACCCGAAGCAGCCGATCTTCTCTCCCGACGCGAGCCCGGGCAGCCAATCCCGCCTCTGCTCCTCGCTCCCGAAGGCGTGGATCGGGTACATGACCAGCGCCCCCTGCACCGACACGAACGAGCGGACCCCCGAATCGCCCCGCTCCAGCTCCTGCATGATCAGGCCGTAGCACACGTTGTTGAGCTCCGCGCAGCCGTATTCCGCCGGGAGATTGGCGCCCAGCATGCCCAGCTCGCCGATCTCGGGGATCAGCTCGGTGGGAAACCGGCGCTCCACGTACGCGTCGCCGATTATCGGGAGGACCCGGTCCTCGACCCATTCGCGGATCGTGTCGCGGACCATGCGCTCCTCTTCGGACAGTAGCGAGTCGACGTCGTAGAAATCCAACCCTTCGAACCTTGCCGCCATCAGGCCGGTCTCCGGTGAGCTAAGTGAATGGATGTAAACTGCACTTTACATTATGTCATGTTCAGTGTACATTATGCAACGCTCAAGCTTCGCTCCGGTTGCTCCTCGGACCAGCGGCGCCTGGCGCGGCCAGTTCGCGCCTCGCCGCCGCCCCCCGACGCCTGTTCACGGACCGCCCGGGGCCCGCCGGTCTTCACGAGCTGCCGGGCCGACGCAGGATGCGCAGCACCCCGTAGCACAGCTCCGTCGCCGCCCGCGCGCACAGCCAGAGGGCCGCCAGCACCACCCCGACCCAGCCCCCCATCAGCGCGGCGGACGGTTTCTGCACGAAATGAATCCAGGCCGCGAGCCCCGCCGCGATCACCGCACCACACAGCCACCCCACCCGCTTCGCCGTCGCCTTCGCCCCCGCGATGCACGCTTCGCACCAGAGCAGCCGGTCGAGTTCGCGCGCCCGGCACGCCCTCCCACACTTGCCGCATTCTAGATCCCCGCCCGCATCGCCGACCACCCGACCCACCCCCCTCACCCCAACCCCCCCACCACCGCCCCCGCAAAGGCCACCGTCCCATCCGTCCCCCCCATGTCGCGCGTCCGCGCCGCGCCGTTCCGGATCACTGCGCCCACCGCCTTGCGGATCCGCCCAGCCACCTCCCCCTGCCCCACGTGATCCAACATCATGCACGCCGACAGCAGCAGCCCCGTCGGGTTGGCCACGCCTTGTCCCGCGATGTCCGGCGCCGACCCGTGCACCGCCTCGAACACCGCGTGCGTCTCGCCGACGTTCCCCGCCGGGGCGAAGCCCAGCCCCCCCACGAGCCCCGCCATCAGGTCGCTCAGGATGTCCCCGAACATGTTCTCCATGACCAGCACGTCGAAGCGGTAGGGGTCCAGCACCAGGAACATGGCGGTCGCGTCGATGATCCGGTCCTCGAAGGCGACGCGATCCGCGTACCGTTCCGCCATGCGCTTCCCCACCTCCAGAAACAGCCCCTGGGTGTGCTTCAGGATGTTGGCCTTGTGGGCCAGCGTGACCTTCCGGCGCCCTTTCGCGACCGCGTAGTCGAATGCGAAGCGCACGATCCGCTCCGACCCGAAGCGGGTGGTGATCATGACCGATTCCGCAGCCGCCCTGGGGTCGTTCTCCATGCCGATGAAGTGCTCGACCCCGACGTACAGCCCCTCGGTGTTCTCGCGGATCAGCACCAGGTCGATGTCCTCGTAGCGCCC
>JAPPNM010000093.1 GCA_028873825.1 Gemmatimonadota bacterium
AAGCGGCCAGCCCGGATGCGTCGCCGTTCGAATGCCGGGGGGATTTTGTCCACGGGCTGCTAGCTACCCGGCCGGGTGGGAGTTTGCGGCCGGGGGCGTCTCTCCTGCCGAAGGCGCGGCGGCCGCGTTCGCCGCCGCGGGAGGCGTGTTCGCCGCCACCCAGGCCGCGTGTTCCTCGGCGCTCTCCACGAAGACCTCGCCCTTCATCACCCCGTGGCCGAAGCCGCAGATCTCGGTGCATTGCAGGTCGAAGGTGCCGGTCGCCGTCGGCCGGAACCAGCCGGTGATGCTCCGCCCCGGGATCGCGTCCTGCTTGATCCGCCAGACCGGAACCGAGAAGCTGTGGAGCACGTCGGTGGCCTCGAGCTTGAAGTGGTAGAGCTTATCGTTCTCGACGTGGAGCTCGTCCACCGTGCGGATGTCGTCTGCGGTGTCCAGCTCGCCGTCCGCGCCGGGGTGCTGGATGATCCAGGCCCACTGCTGCCCCGTGATCCGGATCACGGCGTCGGGGTTCTCGGGCAGGTCCATCTTGATCTTGTGCCAGACGTTGAACGAGACCACGATGATCAGGACGTCGAAGGCGAGCACCGCGAGGTGAGGGTAGGTGATCCACTTCTTGTGGCGCTTGTTCTTTCCGTCGATGTAGTCGGCCCGGCGTCCGTCGCCCTTCGCCCGGAACTTCATGATGAAGTACACGAAGACGAACTCGGCGGCCAGGAACCAGACGCCCACCAGCACCAGCACCAGCAGGATCAGGAAGTCGATGTCCGCCGCGTAGGAGGACCCGACCCGGATCAGCCCGATGTCGTCGAAGAAGTGGCCCAGGCGTTCGAGGAGGCTCATGTCGTTCACTGCAGGATGAAGGTGTAGACCACCGCCGCGCCGATGAAGCCCACGGCCAGCCGGAACGTCCAGACCAGCGTCTTCCGCGCGAAGATGACCGCCTCGTTGGCCTCGTCGGGGGGCGGGGCCGGAATCTCGGCGGCCAGTTCGGCGTGGGTGGGCAAGTCGGCCGGTGTCTTCGCTGCCATGGCCGTCAGCGGCTCAGGGTGAACACGTAGGCGGCGACGGCTCGCACCTCGTCGTCGGTGAGAGGCATGCCGGCGCGGGGCTGCATCGTGCCGGGATACTCCACCGGCTCCGGAACGCCCGTCATGACGATGGAGACGATCGACTCGTACCCGCCGTCGATGTTCAGCCACTCGTCGTCGGCGAGGCTGGGGGCCAGCGCCCCGCCCCGGCCTTCGCGCACGTGGCAGGTGAAGCAGATCCCCCTGGTTCCGTTGAAGATCTCCTGGCCCTCCTGCGCCATCGCCACGGTAACGCCCTCGGGCAGGATCGCCGGGTCGGCGTCGACCGGAGGCAGGGGCGGGGGAGGCGGCGCGGCGATCTTGCGGGGCAGCCGCTGCATGGTCATCACGTAGGCGGTGACGTCGCGGATCCGCTCGTCGGTCAGGCCGCTGGCGGGCGCGCGCATGGTGGCGCCGGCCGCGTCGCCGACCCCCCGCACCCCGTCGCGGTACTTCCTGAGCGACGACTCGACGTACCAGTCGTTCAGGTGGAGCAGCGAGGGCGCGTTCAGCTCCGGCACCCCCAAGTCGACCCCGCGCCCGTCCCGGCCGTGGCAGTTCGCGCAGAGTTGCACGTACTCCGCCTCGCCGGCCTGCGCGTTCCCGCCCTGGGCGGTGGCCGGCGGATCGGGGATCGGCAGGCTCACCACGTATTCCACCACCGACTCGATGTCGCCCTTGTCCGCGAACAGCGCCCGCGACATGGGGCGCATCCGCAGCCCCTCCGCGTCGGCATGATGATAGCCGCGCGCGCCGCTCTGGAACTTCAGGAGCTGGGCGGTCAGGTACCAGCCGGAACCTCCGGCGATGGCCGGCGCCCCCAGTTCCCGCTTGCCGGCCCCGTCGTCGCCGTGGCACGGCGAGCAGGCGTCGAAGATGAGCTCGCCCCGGGCCACGCCGGGCTCGGAACCGCCGCACGCTCCCGCCAAAACCGCAAGGACGGCGGCGCGGCGCGCATTGTTGAAGCGTCCTGTCGGGAACCTCGTCATTGTCCTCGCTCGGCGGATCGGCCTCCGAAAACCGCCCTGTAAGTTCGCCAATTCGGCGCGCGGATTCTAGCGACGGGGGACGGCTGGGGCAACCGGGGGGCTCGGGCGGGGTGGGGGATCGATTCGCGGGGCCCCGAACCGCTAACGCCGCAGCCGGCGGCGCCGCTTCTTCTCCAGCCGCCGCCTGCGCCGCGCCTCCCGTCTCGACTCCCCCGGGTGCCGGGTCTCGATCTCCACCGACCCGAAGACGGAAAGGCCGTCCACCCGGATCGCCGGGGAGTCCGGAGCGACCGAAGCCGGACCCGGGCCGCGCTGCCCGAAGTTCCCGAACACGGCCGAACCGCCGCACCGGACGTTCACCCCGGGCGGCACGAGGATCTCGACCGAGCCCATTGCCGCGACCACCGAGAAGGTCGCGCCGCCGGGCCCGAACCTGGCTTCCCTCAGGTCGATCACGGCCGATCCCATGAAGGCCACCACCGTGTTCCGTCTGGCCGGCACCCACCGCCCGGCCCTTTTCGTTTCACCGAACACGGCCACGGCCCGGTCCGCGGCCCGCACCTCCGCAAGCGGCGCGGCCGCCGCGGCATGCACCATCTTCGGCGCAGACCGATCCCCTTGCGCCGCGCCGGCGCCGGTTTCGAGCCCCTCGATGGCGCTTCCCAGCTCGGCCATCGACCCGGCCGCATGCGCCAGGCTCACGCGCCGCTCGAAGTCCTCCACGCCCAACATGTCCCTGGCGAAGCACTCGCTCAGCAGGTCGATCGCCTTCTCGCGGGCGTCGGCGAGTTCGATCGTGGCCGGTTTCGTCGCGGCCGGCTCCGGCGTGTCACCCATCGCCATTCCTCATTCGCCGCCGACGTCGACGACGGTGCCCCCGCACGTCTTGCAGAACCGCGCGTCCTCGTCGTGCCCGCCGCTCCGGCATCCCGAACACACCCGGCCGCGGACTCGCACCAGACCTCGGGCGTGGGCCAACTCGACGCTGACGATCCCGGTCGGCACGGCGATCAGTCCATACCCGAGGAGCATGATAATAGCGGCCAGAAACTGCCCGGGCGCCGTGACCGGCGTGATGTCCCCGAATCCGACCGTGGTCAGGGTGACCACCGCCCAGTATACCGCCACCGGAATGGAGGTGAAGCCCGCCGCCGGTCCCTCGATCAGGTACATGAAGGAACCCAGGATCACGACCAGGGTCGCCACCGTGATCAGGAACACGATGACCCGGAACCGGCTGGCCGCCAGCGCCCGGCCCAGGACCCGGGCCTCCCCCAGGAAACGCACCAGCTTGAGGACCCTGAAGACGCGCAACACCCTCAGCACCCTGATGACCACCAGAAAGCGCGTATCGTAAAGGATCAGACTCAGGTAGGTCGGGATGATCGAAAGCAGGTCGACTATGCCGAAGAAGCTCAGCGCGTAGCGCCGCTTGGACCGGACCGACGCCAGACGCGCCGCGTACTCGACAGTGAACAGGACCGTGAAGACCCATTCCAGGACGTGCAGCGCGAACCCGTGCCGCGCCTCGATCGACTCCACCGAGTCGAGCATGACGACCAGGACGCTGGCGATGATGGTGAGGATGAGCAGGATGTCGAAGACCCTGGCCCCGACGTGGATGTCCGTCTCGAAGAGGATGTCGTACAGCTGCCCTCGCCAGGGCGGACCGTTGCGCGCGCGGTTGCTTCGCGTCATCCGGCGCTATTCGGCCGCAAGCGCGACGCCGCTCGGACAGGACACGCCCGTGCTCCCCAGCCCGCAGTAGCCGCCCGGGTTCTTCGCCAGGTACTGCTGGTGGTACTCCTCGGCGTAGTAGAACTCGGGGGCGGGCGCGATCTCGGTGGTGATGGCCGCGAACCCGGCCCGGTCGAGCTCGGCCTGGTACCGGTCACGCGACTCCCTCGCCAGCCGCAGCTGCCGGTCTCCCACCGCATAGGCGGCCGACCGGTACTGCGTCCCCACGTCGGCGCCCTGCCGCATGCCCTGGGTCGGGTCGTGTCCCTCCCAGAAGGCGGCAAGCAAAGTTCGGTAGTCGATCGCGTCGGGATCGTAGACGACCAGCACGGCCTCGGCGTGCCCCGTACCGCCCGTGCATACTTCCCGGTACGTCGGGTTCGGGGTCGCGCCCCCCTGGTAGCCCGCCGCGGTCGAGTATACGCCGGCAAGCTCCCAGAACCGGCGCTCGGCGCCCCAGAAGCATCCCATTGCGAAGTGGGCGCGCTGGAAGCCCTCGGGGAAGGGAGGCCCGATCCGGTTGCCGTTGACGTAGTGAAGGCCGGGCGCGCTCAGCGGTTCGCGTCTTCCCGGCAGCGCCTCGCGCGCGCCCGGTATCTCGAACTTCCAACGATCGGTAAACATTTGACGCAGATTCATGGCCGAATGAAGGTAATAGGGCGCCGCCCGTCTCCCCAAGCGGGGCCGGCTTTCCTGTCGGGCGCGGCTTTCCCCGGACGCGCCGCCCGGATAGCTTCCGACGGCACCGGCGACCGGCAGCCCTCACCCACCACGCCAACGAGGCCCCTCCATGAGCGACCCCTTCTACACCGCCCGAGCCCACGTAGCGAAGGTGGACGGCATCCACCGTCGCGCGACGCTGGAAGACGGCACCGAGATCGACTTCGGCGTCCACGGCGCAATCAAGTCGCACTACCGCCTCGACGCGGAGCCCGACCGCCCCCTGCCGGTCGACTACGTGGTCGCGGCGGCCGCGGGCTGACTGCTCGGGACGCTCAACGGCGCACTGGAGGTGCGCGGGATCCCGATGGCGAACGACGCGATCAGCGTGGCCGCGGAGGGTGTGAACGAGGTGGTGGACCGGATCGTGGTGCTGACGAAGATTCACGCGCACTACGCTATCCAGCTTCCGGCCGGCGCACCGCGCGACAAGGTCGACCGGGCGCTGGAAACGCACGTGGCGAAGTGCCCGACGGCGCGCAGTCTGGAAGGTGCGGTCGAGGTCACCTGGTCGGCGGACGTGACGGAGGGGTAAGCGTGCGCCGCGCCCCGCTCGCCGAACCGGGTGCCCGCGTACACGATCGCGGGCGTTTCGTCACTTGCGCGAACCGCTTCTCCCGGTCTTCGGCAGGGTGTCCCGTTGCGGCCCGCGCAGCAGCTCCAGGAGGAAGTCGACCGCTTCCGGGGATCCGGTGCGGCCCAGCCAGCTGACCGCACGTTCACGCACTTCGGGATCGGATTCCAGGCGGGCGAGCTCGACCATCTGCCGCACGACTTGAGACTTGGCCTCGCCCTTCGACCGGCCCGCCTTGCGGTAGAGGGCGTAGTAGATCCGTTCGCGCAGGTCGGACTCCCCGAGCCGCCGGTACGCTTCGACCAGGCCCGAGAGTTCCAGCGACGGGCTTCTCGCCCAGGCTTCGAGCGCTTTCGAGCGGATGCGGCTCGCCTCGTTCGCGTCGAAGGCCAGTCCGAACAGCCAGGCTTCCGCCTGTTTGCTCCCGTTCGCCGCCCTGAGGCGCAGCCGGTCGATCAGGGCGGTCTTGAGCTTAGGGGTTTCCATCTCGTCGTAGATCCCGATCAGCGCCTCGGTTTCCGCGTCGTCGCGCCGGCCCAGCGCCACGATGGCGTTCTCGCGAAGGCCCTCCGGTTTCGAAGCGTCCGCGGCGAAGGCCGCGAGCGCGTCGCGGGCCCCCGGGTTCCTGCTGCCCCCAAGTCCCCGAATCGCGGCTTCCTGCATCTTCGCGTCGTTCGAGCGCGCGAGCACGTTCACGAGGGCGGCGAGAGCGGTCGGCGTGTCGAACCGCCGCAAGCCCGACACGGCGGCGAGGCGGGTTCCCCGGTTCGGATGGGTGGCGGCGATGCCGACCAGCTCCCGCTCCGCTTCGGGGGTGCCGTCGCGCGCGAGCCGCCCGACCGCGTAGGCGCGCAGATTGACGGAGCACTCGTCGTCGCGGTCGATCACGTTGCGCAGGATCCGGATCCGATCCGTCTCCACGATACGCAGGACCGACGTCAGCGCCTCCTGCTGCACGGACGCGTCTTCGCAGTGCTCCGGGAGCTCATGATCGGATGTCACCGTGAACCGCCCCTCCCCCACCTGCACAACTAGCCGCCTGAGCCCTGACATCTCCGCCAGATCGATCACCGTGGTTTCCTCGGTCATGACATTCGTCAGCGAGTCGAGGGCCGGACCCATAGCCTGGGTAGCCTGGGCAAAGCCGTCCGACGCCGTCGCCATGGCCGCCGCGGCGCTGTCCCACACCGCGTACATGGCCGCCGCGGCGCTGTCCCCAGCAATCGCGGCGCTGTCCAATGCAATCGCGGCGCTGTCCCAAGAGATCGCGGCTCTGTCCCAAGCAGTCACGGCGCTGTCCCACGCCGCCCCGATGGCCAGCTCCGACTGTCGCAGCACCTCCCGGGCCGCACGCGGATCGCCCTGCTCCGCCATCTCTCCGAAGATGCGAAGACGGAGTTGGCGCGCGTCGTTCACGCGACGTGCCTCCAATCCGTCGGCCGGCAGGCTGTCCGGAAGATTCTCCAGCATGTTGCCGAGGAGGAGGGCCGCCCGTTCCAGCTGGCCCTGCCGGTGGCGGGCGAACGCTTCCCAGTAGAAGGAGTCGCTCACGTATTGCCCCTTCGGGTACCTTTGCCGGTACGTCTCGAACGACCGGGCGGCATCCGCCCATTTCGTCCGGTTGATCAGCGACCTCGCGACGAGGAAATACCGCTCCTCGGCACTCACTTCCTGGGCCGGGAGGTGCCCGTTGGCCAGCGCACGGCCGGGCCCGGCGGTCGTCGCCGCCGCGTCCGCCGCCAGGAGGAGTGCCAGGAGTCCGTGTACCGTCCCGGCGATCATCGCCTTTCTCGCGCCTTTCGTCATCGTATCCGGGCTCGTCATCTCTCAGCCTTTCCGTTCGTGGTTTTTTCCACGTGCGTGATTCGGTCGGGTCAGGTCTCGGCGGCGGCGCTCGCAGCTCGCAGCCTCACCAGGGTGCCCCGCCGCTCCATGCTCTCGCGCGCGAGGTCCCACTCGAAGTCCGGCGCCCCGGGACCCATGCCCGCGATCTGGATGAGGACGAGCTCCAGGTCTTCGAGCAGGGCGTGCTCCACCGGCAATCCGGATTCGGAAGAGAGTTCCAGGAACATGCGCGTCTCCACGAGCAGCCCGCGCGCCCACCGCGCCAGATCCAGCCGGGAGGCGGGAGTGCGCCGGTCGGTCCGAAAGGCGGTGAGCAGGGTCGCGGCCCGTCCGAGGTGCCGGGCGGTGGCGTAGTCGAGCTCCGGCTCAACCCGACCGCCTTCCGGAAGGGATCGTCCGTCCGGGATACCGCCGGGTGCGGGCCCGAGCAGCGCGACGGCGGGGGCGGACTCGGCTCCGGAGGCGTTGTTCGGTGTCGCGAGCGGCTCCGGCCGCGGTCCGGCCGCCGCCATCCTCGGTGCGTCCGCCTCGCCGGCGCGAAGTGGGCCGCCGACTGCCGCCACCCGTCCGGCGAGGCCCGCCTCTCCGGCCGGCGTCCCGGAATCGTCCGTCTTCCGGAGTTCCCGCTCGGCGACCGTCGCGGGCGACGCCGCCGGTGCCGTCACCCCGCCGGACACGGAAGCGGCTGGCGGCGGCGCCGTCTCGGCCGGCAAACCGGGTCGTGCGCCCCTGCCGAGCGCGATGCCCAGAACCAGGGACGCCGCCGCCGCCAGCGCCGCGAGCCAGCCCTTCCCGCCTCGCCTCGCCGGCCACCGCGCGCCCGCTCGCGCGACCGGCTCGGCCCCATCCCCCCCCACCGACCGCCTGAGCGCCCACGCCGCCTCGATCCGCGTCCACATCGCCTCGCGCGGCACCGGGGGCGACGCGTTGTAGGCCAGCGCTTCGAACATGGGGCCGCCCGCTCCGGCGGCCTCGTCGCCGACCTCGGCCTCTAAGTCCAGGTCGGCACCGGCAACTCCCAGCCGCCCTTCCACTCGCTGCCACATCGCGCCGGCAGGGGTCGCGGGCGGCCGGTTGTAGCTCGCGGCTTCCCGCAGCAGCAACGCGGCGAACCGGTCCGCGTCGGTCACGAGGCCCACTCCCCGGCGTGTTTCGCCAGCTTGTCGCGCAGCCGGTTCCGGGCGCGGAACAGCTGGGACTTCGAGGTCCCCGCCTTGATGCCGAGAATCTTGCCGATCTCCTCGTGCGTGTAGCCCTCCAGATCGTGGAGCAGAAAGACCGTTCGGTATCCTTCGGGGAGACCGTCGATCGCGCGGTGGAGATCGTCGCGCAGGTCGGGCTCGACGGCGCGGCGGGCGCTTCCGCTACGCAGCTGGTCGTCCAGCGGCGCCTCGCGGGACCGAAACCGCTTGATGCGCCTCAGTTCGTTTAGCGACACGGTCGTCGCGATGGCGCAGATCCAGGTCCCGAACGCGGACTCGCCTCGGAAGGTGCGTATCTTGGCGAATGCGCGCACGAACGTTTCCTGGGTGAAGTCCTGGGCGAGGTCGTACTCGCCCGCGAACCGGTAGCAGAGCCGGAAGACCCGGTCGACGTGCAGGTCGTAGAGCGACCGCGCGACTCCGCGGTCTCCCTCCTTCAGGCGTTGTACGAGTTGTGATTCCGTCACCGGGCCAAATCTCCGCTCCCGCGCCGTGGCGCCGCTCTTTTCCGACCGGTGGACACCGTGCGGTGTGGAAGGGTTGCGCCGAGCCGCGGGGACGAAGGTACGGCGAACACTTCACCACTTCGATGGAGCAGATTATCGTTCCCGTACCATGGCCAGGCTTCCCCCAACCCTCTGATGGCCGAGCTCGACCTTCCGCGCGGCCCCCGCGAACTCCTCGAAGCCGTTCGCCATCCGCTCGGCTACCACCTCGGGGGCGAGCACCACCTTGTGCTCGGGGGCGGCACTGCGCTCGCCGCGCGCTGGGCGCACCGGCACAGCACCGACGTGGACCTCGCCGTAGACCACGACATCCACCACCGGCTCCCCGCCAGCGGCTTCCGAGACGACCTTGCCCGCCACATCGACGGACGCGCCTACCTGACCTTCCACCAAGGGCTCACCCGAATCGACCTCCCCGCCGGTGAAGTCACCATCGACAGCTCCTACCCCGCCACCTCCCACCCGCACTCGGCCGACACCGTGCGCGGCACCCGTATCGGCGTGCACACCAGTGCCGAAATCCTCGCCAGGAAACTCGTCTACCGCGTGCTCGGCGAATCCGTCTTCCTCTCTCGCGACCTCTACGACCTTGCCGTTGCCCGTCACCAGGACCCTGCCGCTCTCAAGACCGCCTTCGACACCGTGCACGCCTCCAACCTCCTTGTCATCCAACGCGGGCTCAACGAGCTTGACCAGGTCTCCATCGTCCACGATTCCCGGCCGCTTCGGCACCCGGCACATTCGGATGAAGCCGCCGACTTCCTCGCCATCGTCCAGCGCCTTGTCGAGCGTGAGATCGACCAGCGCATTCCTCGTCGCACCCGCTGATCAGCCATGCTCGACTTCGACAAGGTCCGCGCTCTCTACTTCGACCCGCCCCCGTACGATCCCGAGCGCATCCCCTCGCGCGAAGAACTCACCGCCCGTTACGAGCGAGAGCGCTTCGATGCCTGCGTCCTTCGCGGTGGCGATCCCGAGGCCGAGGCGCTCGGTCCCCACGGCTTTCTGATCGGCGGCGACGGCAAGCCGCCCACCGTTCACCATGTCCTTCCCGAAGTTCACGCCAGGCTGCGTCCCCTCCCTCTCACCTGGTTCGACCATCCCCGCCGCCACACCCGCACCCTACCTCCGGGCGGCATCGAGGAGGCCCACCTCTTTTTCCGTTCCCTCTCGCACGGCCATTTGGCGGGACATCGCGACCGCCCTTCCGGGGCTCGTCTCCGCCGTCACTTCCAGGCGCCCGAGCTCTCCGGTCTTCCCTTGTCGCTTGTCCGGCACGTCCTTGCCTGCATCCGCGGCCTCGACCTCAACCGGCTTCTCGCGTACGGCGGCCTCTCCCTCTACGAGATCGCCCGCGCCATCCACCTCACCGGCATTCGCCGCGTCTCCGTCACACGGTGGATCAACCAGTATGCCATTCGACCAACCCAATGAGCCAGCCCTTCCGGTAGCGTTGCCGAGGGAACGACGGACCCATCCCCGCAACCCATGACCTTCCAGCCCCTCGACATAGCCGCCTTTGTCGGGTTCCTGGCGCTCGTGGTCGGCGTCTCCCTCTACGCCTCGCGCGGCAAGCACGACGCCGCCGACTACTTCCTGGCGGGCCGCAACCTCCCCTGGTGGCTGATCGGCTTCTCGCTGATCGCGTCCAACATTTCGACCGAGCACTTCGTGGGGATGGCGGGCCGTGGCTACGACCTGGGCTTGGCGATCGCGAGCTACGAATGGATGGCCGCGGTGACGCTCGTGCTGGTGGGACTCTTCTTCCTGCCACGGTTCCTGCAGGCGGGCATCTACACGATCCCCGAGTACCTCGAATTCCGCTACGACGTGCGCACCCGCACCCTCATGGCGGCCTTCATCATGGCGGCGTACGTGTTCGTGGCGCTGGCGACCGTGCTCTACTCGGGGGCGCTCGCGCTGGAGTCCATCTTCGGGATCGACCTGAACCTGGGCATCTGGCTGATCGGCGTGCTCGCCGGGGGGTACACGATCTACGGCGGGCTCAAGGCGGTGGTGTGGTCCGACCTGCTCCAGGGAGTGGCGCTGCTCCTGGGCGGGGTGGTGGTGACGGTGCTGGGATTTCAGGCGATCGGAGGCATCGAGCCCTTCCTCGAGGCGGCCGACGGCAAGCTGAACACCGTCCTGCCCTGGAATCACCCGGAGATGCCGTGGCTCGCGGTCTTCGTCGGCGGGCTCTGGATCCCGAACCTCTTCTACTGGGGACTGAACCAGTTCATCACGCAGCGCACGCTCGCGGCGCGCAGCCTGGCGGACGGGCAGCGCGGCATCTTCCTGGCAGGGTTCATCAAGCTGGCCATCCCCTTCGTCATCGTCTTCCCGGGGATCATGGCCGCCGAGCTCTTCGCCGACCAAGTGGCGCATCCCGACCAAGCGTACCCGGTCATGATGCGCGAGCTGCTCCCCGCGGGGCTGACCGGCGTCATGTTCGCCGCGCTCTTCGGCGCCGTGATGAGTTCGCTCGACTCGATGCTCAACTCCGCCGCGACGATCTTCAGCGTGGACCTCTACAAGCGGCACCTGCGGCCGGAGGCGTCGTCCCGCAGACTGATGGTCGTGGGACGCTGGACGACCGCGGCCCTGGTGCTGGTCGGGTGTCTGTGGGCGCCGCTGGTGGCGAAGGCGGGCAGCGTCTTCGACTACATCCAGATGTTCTGGGGCTTCATCTCGCCGGGGATCGTGGCGGCGTTTCTGTTCGGGCTGTTCGTGCCGCGGACGCCGCCGGTTGCCGCCTTCGGAGGGATGATTCTGGGGATTCCGGTGTACGGGCTGCTGCTGTGGCTGCTGCCGGAAGTGGCGTTTCTCCACCACATGGCGATTACGTTCGTGGTGATTTCGGTGTTCATGGCGACCCTGACGCTGCGTCAGGGTTTGGCCGAGCCGAGGAGGCTGCCCAGGTCGGCGGCGCAGGTGGACCTGACGCCCGCACCGGGGGCGAAGTGGTGGGCGGGCGGGGTGATCGGGTGTGCGGCGGTGCTGTACGCGGTATTCTGGTGAAGGGCCAATAGCAGAGCTGTTGGCCCGAGGAGCAACGCGGAGCGAAGCCACGAAGGGGCGAAAAGTATAGTAAACATTACATCATGTAAATCAGAGTTTACACTTTGGAGAGGTGAGCGGAGCGGTCCGGCCCGGATGCATCGCCGCTCGAATGCCGGGCGGATTTCGTCCACGGGCTGTAGGCCCCGCGCAGCCCCGTTATTCGCCTGCTCAGCTCGTCGAGGAACTCGGGCAGCGTCATGTCGAACGCTCTCGCCAACTTGGTCGCCGCCTCAACGGTGAGGCGCGTTTTCTCCTTTTCCAACCGCCGAACGTGCCTCTCCGACAGCCCCTGGATCTCGGTTTGCTTCAGGTGCCGGTCACTCCTCATGTCCAGCAGGGCCAGCGACAGTTTCTCCATCTCGTACCGGCGGATTTCCACGTCGGCCAGGTGCATAGGATCTACGGCCTGTAGCATCTGAGACGGACCCATATGCACGTCTCGGTCCGGCCAGTAGAGGTAGGAGCCGGATGAGTCGATCACGAACTGGCCGACCGCGGCCGGCTCGAACCGCCTTACCCGGGGGAGCATTCCGATAGGGAAGTCTCTGACGCTCATGTCCCCGAGGACCATCACGAGAGAATCCTCAAGGACATATGCGTCAAGGATGCCCTCCCACGGGGCCGGTCTCTTGAGCGCTATGACCAGACGCTTCACAACCAGGGGGTCACGGCACACTTGCAGCCGCCGATCCGGCTTGTGAAGCCGCAGTGCCGTAGCGAGGCGAAGCGCTGCCTGCTCCGGCACGTCCAGAACAACCAGGTAGCGAGTGTCGGTATCCGCCCAGTTCGGCAGCCTGAGCCGGTGCGGGCCGATCAGCTCGCTTGCCCGGGCCACGACCAAGCTCGGACCTGGTCCGGGGCGGGAGGAAGCTGCTAGCTGCCTCGCCAGAGAGCGAAACTCGGCGTTCGGCAAGCAGCCTCCCACCGTCCCGCAGAAGGCGATGTGGCTGATCGGTCTTGCGTCACTCATCCGCCTGACTCCGCTCCCATTCCTCGAAAAGCTCCGCGCGGTGTGCAGCGGCCAGCCGCAAGATCTTCCTCACGGTTTTCCTCGGAACGGCTACTTCCTGGTATGGGCAGGAACCTCACCCCTTCGGCGGGTTGCGATCCCGGCCATATGTGTTCTTCTCTCGAATCCGCCCATCCCGTCCATGGACCAGCAGCTCGGACCGCTGATTCCTTGCGATCTCGCGGCCCCTCTCGATGGCTTCCCGCTGCGTGCCGAACACCTTCGTCGCCTTCGGGCTGCCTGCGCGCCTGACCGCCCAGCCGTCCGTCGTCGGGACAACGTGCTGGTTACGCTCCCTCGTCATGAGTCCTACCCTCCTCCGCGTGTTGAACCGGACATGACGATACCGTAACCTATCCATGGCGTCCGGTCAAGACGCCTGCGCGAACGTCTCCGGTCTTCCCCCGATGGCAAGGCGTCGCCAGCAGGTCGGGATCCCGTACGCCCGCGGTCGGTCATCGGACGTTAGGTTGATGAGGGATTCCGTCGAGATTCTCGATCAATCCAGTGGCGACTCCTTATGCGACCGACTTGCCCACAACTCCGCTTCGCCCTCGCGGCGGGAGCGATCGCCGCGGCCGCCGCCTGCGCCGCCCCACCCGCCCGTGCCCAACCCGCCCCCGCCCCCTACTGGGAAGACCCCGCCGTCTTCGCCGAGAACCGGGAGCCGCCCCGCGCCTCGTTCACGCCGTTCGCCACCGTTGACGCGGCCGTCCGGGACCGGCCCGGGGATTCGCCCTACCGGCTCAGCCTGAACGGCGACTGGCGGTTCCGCTGGGCGCCGCGTCCGTCGCAGCGCCCCGCCGGCTTCTTCGAGCCCGGCTACGACGCCTCCGCATGGGATGTCATACCCGTGCCGAGCAACTGGGAGTTCGAGGGCTACGGCCACCCGGTCTATCGCGACGAATCCTACTCCTTCCCCGCCAACCCGCCCCACGTCCCCCACGACGACAACCCGGTGGGATCGTACCGGCGAACCTTCGAGGTCCCGGCGGACTGGGACGGCCGTGAGGTGTTCCTGCACTTCGCCGGAGTGTACTCCGCCTTCTTCGTGTGGGTGAACGGCGAGTACGCCGGGTACAGCGAGGGGAGCCGCACGCCCGCGGAGTTTAGGGTGACGGAGGCGGTGCGGCCGGGATCGAACGTGCTCGCGGTCCAGGTGTATCGCTGGAGCGACGGCAGCTACCTGGAGAGCCAGGACTTCTGGCGGGTGAGCGGGATCGACCGGGACGTGTACCTGGTCTCGAGGCCGGCGACGTATCTGCGTGACTTCCATGTCGAGGCCGACCTGGACGACGCGTACGAGGACGGACGGCTGCGGCTCGCGGTCAGGCTGGCGAACCGGGGGACGGGACGGGCGGGGCCGCACGAGGTGCGCTACCGGCTGCTGGACCCGGAGGGTGCGGCGCTCTGGCCGAAGCCGCGGGTGCTGCCGGTGGACGTGCCGGCGGGAGGCGAGGCAGGAGGGGCCGACAGCGTGACGGTGGAGACCCCGCTTCACTGGACCGCCGAGACCCCGTCGCTCTACCGGCTGGTCGTCTCGGTGGCGGACCCGGAGGGGGAGGTCGCCGAAGTCGTGTCCGTGCGGGTGGGATTCCGGCGCGTCGAGATCGTCGACGGGATCCTCACCCTGAACGGCCGGCCCATCGTGCTCAGGGGAGTGAACCGGCACGAGCACGACCCCGAGCGCGCCCACGTCGTCTCCGAAGCGTCGATGATCGAGGACATCCGCCTCATGAAGCAGCTGAACATCAACGCGGTGCGCACCGCCCACTACCCGAACGTGCCGCGCTGGTACGAACTGACCGACGAGTACGGCCTCTACGTGGTGGACGAGGCCAACATCGAGTCGCACGGGATGGGGTTCGAGCCGGGCGTGACGCTGGCGGGACGGCCCGACTGGCTGGCCGCTCACATGGACCGGACGCAGAGGATGGTGGAACGCGACAAGAACCACGCGTCGATCGTCATCTGGTCGCTGGGCAACGAGGCGGGGGACGGGGCGAACTTCGACTCGACCGCGGCGTGGATCCGGGCGCGGGATCCGAGCCGTCCAATCCTCTATGAGCCTTCCGAAGAGCGCGACAACATCGACATCGTGGCGCCGATGTACGTGCGGCCGTACTGGCTGGAGCGGTACGCGCGGTCGGGTCCGAAGAAGCCGTTCCTGCTGGTGGAGTACGCGCACGCGATGGGCAACAGCGTGGGGAACCTGGCCGACTACTGGGAGGTGATCGACGCGCACCCGCAGCTGCAGGGCGGTTTCATCTGGGACTGGGTGGACCAGGCGATGCTCGCGACGGACGAGCGGGGAAGGCGGTACTGGGCGTACGGGGGGGACTTCGGGCCCGCCGGGGCGCGCAACGACGGGAACTTCCTTGTGAACGGGCTGGTGTCGGCGGACAGGAAGCCGCATCCGCACGCGTGGGAGGTGAAGAAGGTGTACCAGCCGGTGCGGGTGTCGTGGACCGACAGTCTCTTCGACGGGTATTCGATCGTGGTCGAGAACCGCCGGGCCTTCACCGACCTGTCCGACCTGGAGGGGACGTGGGAGTTCCAGGTCGACGGAGTCGTCTGGGAGGCGGGACCTCTGCCCCGGCTCGCGACGCCGCCGGGCGGGCGTGATACGCTCAAGCCGGAAGGGGTGCCCTATGTGTGGTTCGCCGACGGCAATGAAGGGATGTTGAAAGTCACCGTCACGACACGGGAGGACGCACCGCTGGTCCCCGCGGGCCATGTGGTGGCCTGGGACCAACTCTACATCGGGACGCACAATATCGCGGGCCAACGCCCTCTTCCCGGCGACCCCCTCCGCACCCTCGAAACACCCGGCGACATTCGGGTGAGCGGCGGAGACTTCGCGCTCCGTTTCGACCGCGCGACCGGCATCCTGGCTTCGATGCGGCTCGGCGACCGCGAGCTTCTGCTTGCGGGCCCCGCGCCCAACTTCTGGCGCGCCCCCACCGACAACGACTACGGAAGCGGCCTGCCGGTGCGGTCGGGCGTGTGGCGGCTGGCGGGTCGTCCTCCGTCCCGCCACCTCGACTCGATGACGGTGGAAGCGGCCCCGGACGGCGCGCGCGTCACGGTCACGAGCCATTTCTCGCTGCGAGCGATCGGGGCGCGCTACACCCTCTCCCACGAAGTCCACCCCGACGGCACCGCCGACATCTCCGCGCACCTCGCCCAGGTCGGCGAGGACCTCCCCGAAATGCCCCGTTTCGGCACGATCCTCACGCTCCCCGGCGACCTCGACCAAGTAGAGTGGTACGGCCGCGGTCCCCACGAGAACTACTGGGACCGCCGCACGGGCGCCGCCATCGGCCGCTACGCCGCAGCGGTCTCCGAAATGCCGCACCCCTACGTACGCCCCCAGGAGACGGGCACCCGCACCGACACGCGCTGGATTGCGCTCACCGACGGCTCCGGGACCGGCCTCCTCGTCAACGGGCTGCCCACCGTCTCCTTCTCGGCGCTTCACCACACGGTCGAGGACCTCGACGCGGGCGAGCGGAAGGCGGGACGCCACTGGGCCGACCTGGTCCCGCGCGACGAGGTCACGCTCAGCGTCGACTACCGGCAGCAGGGCGTGGGCGGCGACGACTCGTGGGGAGCGGTCCCGCACCGCGAGTACACGCTATGGCCCGGCGAGATGGAGTTCCGGTTCCTGCTCCGGCCACTGCGACCGGGCGAGAGGCCGGACCGCGTGACCTTTTCCCCGATGCCGGACGAGGCGGCGTCGGCGGCCGTCACCTCCCCCGGGTTCGCGCTGGACCATTTCGGCGAGCGCAACCGGGTGCCGCACCTGGCGCGGGGCCGCCCGGTCGCGGTGGAACCCGCGTCGTCGTCCCGGTACTCGGCGGCGGGGGACGCAGGCCTGGTGGACGGGATCAGGGGGTCGATCGACCGGCGCGGAGGCCACTGGCAGGGCTACCGGGCCGACGAGATCGCCGCCGTGATCGACCTGGGGGAGGGCGAAGACGTGGAGACCGTGAAGCTGGGGTTCCTGCAGCACCCGGGATCGGGGGTGTATTGGCCGCGCCGCGTCGAGGTGGCCGTTAGCCGCGACGGGGCGGGGTTCGGGGAGGCGGTGGTGCGCGAGGTGGCGGGCGCGCGCGAGGGGGAGGGGGAGGCGGCGGGGGGGCGGACCTACGTCGAGGTGCCGGTTGCCGGCGCCGGCGTGCGGGCCGTTAGGGTGCGGATCGTGGGAATGGGGACGGTGCCCGGGGGCCGGCCGTCGGGGGGCCGGACCGCCTGGACGTACGTGGACGAGATCATCGTGAGGTAGATGGTGCCGAGCCGGGATCCGCGAGCCCGCCCTCGTCGATGACGACAAAGGTGGCGGCCGCGGTCGCGACGACCTTCCCGTCGGACGCGCGCGTGGCAGCGGCCTCCATCTTCACCACCCTTCGCTTGCGTGCCGTGGGGCGCCCCGACAGGAGCAACGTTTCCCCCGGGGCCGCCGGCTCCCGGTAGCGGATCTCGCATCGCGCGGTGTAGGCGCGGGCGCCGCGCAGGTGGAGCCAGTTGGCCATGACGTCGTCCAGGGCGCTGTAGATCATGCCGCCGTGGACCACGCCCGGGTAGCCTACGTGGTCTCTCCCCGGTGTGAATTCGGAGACGCAGGACCCGCTCTCGAGACGGAAGACCAGGCGCAGGCCGACCGGGTTGACGGGACCGCAGACGAAACACCCGTTCGCGGCGCTCGGAGGGCGCGGAGTTCCGTCGCCCGTCACGACCCCTCGCAAGAGCCGCTCGGTCCCTCCGCCGGGCGGCGTTCGCCCGCGGCGCCCGGGCCGGGCCCGCGTTCTTCCCGCGCGCGCCTCGCAGCCCGCTTCGCGGCCCGCCGCCACACCGAGTCGAACATCTCCTCCGTCAGCTTGCCGGTGAACGTATTTTGCTGGCTGGGGTGATAGGATCCCAGCAGCACCACCTTCCCCAGATCGACCTCCGCCCCATGACCGAACCGGGGTCGAGGCGTGGGGATCGCGACCCCCCGTTGCGCCAGCAGCCAGAGGGCGACGGAGTGGGCGAACCCGCCCAGCGCCACGATCGTATGCAGGCGGTTCCAGAGGATCTCCGCCTCGCGGCACAGGAACGGCGCACAACGGTCGCGCTCCTCCGCCGTGGGACGATTCCGCGGCGGCGCACACCGGACTCCGGCCGTCACGTACGCGCCCCGGAGCACGAGCCCGTCGTCGCGATCGCGGCTGAGAGGCCGGTTGGCGAACCCGGCCCTGTGCATGGCCCGGTACAGCCAGTCCCCCGCGCGGTCCCCGGTGAACATCCGTCCGGTGCGGTTGGCGCCGTGTGCGGCCGGGGCGAGACCCACCACCAGCACCGAGGCCTCCGGGTCCCCGAATCCGGGCACGGGCCTTCCCCAATAGCGTTCGTCCCGGTAGGAAGCGCGCTTCTCCCTCGCCACCTTCTCGCGCCACGCGACCAGTCGCGGGCAGCGCCGGCACCGCACAAGCTCCTCGCGGAGGCTTCCGAGCTTCGACCGTTCCGGGTTCTCCGCAAGACGGCCGCATTCACGAACCGCCAGTGTCATGTCCCGGAAATCTCTTGGCGATTCGAGCACCCGGGCCGGATCGCTTCGCTCAAGTTATCTGCAATGTAATGAGAACATTACAATGTGTAATGTATAGTATACATTCTGCCCGTCCACGGACCGCTATCCGCCGGCGGGCTCCGCCAGAGCCGCCGAGACGATATGGTCCAGTTCCGGGAAGTTCTCTTCCAGGTACCCGTTGCCCTCGTAGGCGATGTGCCGCGCATCGGGGCCGTCGCCCCCGCTATTGGCGAGGTCCCCGTAACCCGCATGGAGCTGGTCGACGACTTCCATTCCCTCGATAACCCGGCCCAGCGGGGCGAAGCCGTCGAGGTCGAGGTTCGAGTTGTCCCGGTAGTTGATGAAGAGCTGGGTCGTCCGGCTGTCGGGCCCCCTCTTCGCGTACGTGATCGTCCCGCGCGTGTTGGAGGCCACGACGGGATCGTCCTCGATCGTCGCGCGATTCCACCTCGCCTGAACCTGCGGCTCTCCGTGCATGCCGAACTGCGCCATGAACCCCGCCATCACCCGGTAGAAGTACACGCCGTCGTAGTAGCCGCTCCGGACCAGGTTGAAGAGGCGGTCAGCACCGTTGGGCGCCCAGGCGCGGGCCACCTCGACGAGGAATTCGCCCTTGGTGGTTTCGAAGCGTACCCGGAACGTCTCGGGCGCGGTCTCGACGAGCCTGTCCGGGTAGTAGAGAATTGCGTTCGGCCCCTCGCCGCCGGCCGCCGCGGCGCTGTCGCCGTCTCCCTCCGCGCTTCCGTCTCCCCTTCCGCACCCCGCAAGCGCGGCCAGCAACCCGAGGGCGAATCCGCGCGAGCACCGGGACCGGCGCGCCTTGCCAGCGGGGCGCTTCGCCGCTCTCGGTGCTCGCGCGAGATTATCCACGGACTGCTAGAAGATGTCTCCGACCGCCTGCTCGACCCGTTCGGCCAGCGTGGTGTGGGTGCGAGCTACGATGCGCGTGCTCTCGCTTCGCAGATAGTGGGCGTTGCGTTCCGCCAGATCGTCGCGCAGGAGCTCCATGAATCCGAGGGCGCCGCCATCTTCGTCCAAGTAATCCACTCGAAGCAGCAGCCTGAGCCTGTCGGCCGGAGGCAGGTTGTCGTAGCCCTCGATGGCCAATCCGTCCACGCGCTCCATGAAGTTGCCGAAGCCGAGGTCGGGAGTGTCGCCTCCGGGCTCCACCCACTCGCCCGACTCCGCGGGCACCATCGTCCGTTCCTCGCCCGCGCCCGCCGTAACGCGTACCTCGGCGACCCTGTCGCTGCGGAAGTTGTGTACCATCCGTTCCCGGATCGCACCCTCGCCGATTTCGATCGGATTCACGATGTGCCGCGAGATCACGTATCCCCTGTCCGTTGCGGTAACCAGGACGTAGCGATCCTCGCTCCCGAAGACCGAATCGCCCACCACCAGCTGACGCCGCCCGTCGCTGAACTCCACCGTGAGCCTCGCCTCGGAGTCCGCGAGCCCGTAACGCGCCCGCTGTTCGGGGGAAAGTGCGCCGAGTTCGCGCAGCACCTGCAGCGCAGCCAAGTTGGGAACGAGTTCCGCCCCTGACCAACCGACGGGAAACTCCAGCGGCCCGGCCGGCTCGTCCCCCCGGGTCTGGATCCCCCAGTAGAACGGACCCTCCCGGTCGGTACGGCGTTCGATGCGGAGATCCAGGTGGGGACTCGTGTAGTGCATCGACCTGAAGTCCGTCGTGTCGTGCTTCCAGGCCAGAGCGAGATCGCTGGACGCCTCGCCGACCTCGTCCCGGTTCCAGATCAGCAGCGCCGCGACCGCGGCCGCCGCAAAAAGGACCAGGTGCGCCTTCAGATCCCTCATGACGCACTCGCGAAGCGGGGGCGCCGGCGTCGTCCGTAGAGCATCGACAGTCCGGCGCCCAGCACCAGAGCCGGGGCTCCGAATATGATCGCGTAGAACCAGATCACGTTTTCGGACCGCGTGTGGTGGATCGCCACGTCCTCCTCGGAGACGACTTCGCCCGCGAACTCCTCCTCCCTGCCCAGCCAGCGGATTCCGTCGACGACCACCTCCCGCTGCAGCGCCAGGCTCCGCAGAACGCGCCCCGAGAACATCTCCGCGTCCGCGTAGACGAGTGCGCGCAGGCCCGGCGGCCCGTCGTCCTCATCCGCGCTTTCGCCGGCCACTCCCTCCACGGCCGCGGCAATACCGTGGCTTCCCCGCACCTCGGTCTCGCGGTTGAAGCGGAAGTCGCCGTTCCGGTCCTGGAAGCTGGTCGGCATGCTGTTGACGATCAGGGTGGCGCGCAGGTCTTCCACGTCCTCCGCCGGGGTCAGCCTCCCCGGTCCTATCATCAATACGGCCGTCGCGACGCCGCGGCGGCTGGCCGTCGTAACCGCGGCGTGCGCGGAAAACCGATTGGTGAAGATGTTCCGGCGATCGGCTATCGTGAGCCTTTCCGGAACGAAGTTGGCGTCATCCAAGGTCATCGCCTCGTCGTATTCGATCCCCAGGTCCCCGAGCTCCTCGAAGCGGAATCCGGATTCCGGCTCGAGGGCGACGAGCAGCGAACCGCCCCTGCCGAGGTACTCCCGGATCGTATTCATCTCCTCTTCCAGAAACGGGGTCTGGGGCCCGATGATCATGACCATCGCCGCGTCGTTGGGGATCCTGTGCCCCAACCCCTGCGCGATCCCGAACTCCCGGGCTTCGTAGTTGACGGTGGTCAACAAATTGCGCAGAACCTCCAGCCGCGCCGGCGGCTGCGTCGACCGCTCCGTGCCCCTCCGCAGGTCTCGCATCCACTGGTTGGCCGGATCCTCCGCGGGATCGGCCCCGAGCGGGTCGTTGAATTCGCCGTGACCGGTCGTCAGGTAGGCGTACCGCCGTTCGCGCACGAGCAGAAGAAGGGCCCGCTGCACCCGGCTGTCCAGCACTCTGAGCTCGCTCCGCCCGTCGTCCAGTTCCAGCGGCAACCGGACCTGCTCGGTGCGTCCCGCGACGCGCAAGAAGATGGATCCGTCCCGGCGGGCACCGTAGTCGGCCGCGGCCTCGAGGTCCACGAAACGGTCGTACTCCTCGACGGCCACCCTGTTCGTGGCCCGGGCCAGTTTCCGGAAGTACTCGAGGGCTTCGTCCTTGACGGCATTCACCGGCGGGAAGAAGAACGCCGCCTCCAGCGGCCCCTCCAGACTCATGACGATCTCGCGGACCGCCTCTCCGGGCCGGGACGTCTTGAAGTAGCTGAAGTCGGCGGTTCGGTCCAGCGCCGTCGTCACGTAGCCGACCAGCATCAGCGCGGCCCCGGCGAGTCCGAGACTGAGGGCGGCCGCCGACGTCTCTCTGGCCCGGAGGGCATCGACGCGCAGGGCGCCCTCGCTCCCCCCCTTGCCGGCCGCCCACTGGGCCCCGAGCACCGGCAGAAGCGAACAGCTCAGCACGATCGGGGCGACCGCGAAGAAGAACCGCTGGAGGCGCAGCCGTTCCGCGACGAGTTCGAAGTCGAGATTCAGCAGCTCCACGCCGCCCTCGGTGACCGGAACGAAGCACGCCACTCCGACCAGGCATCCGAGGGTGCCGAAGGCGAAGACGGCCGCTATCGCGCGCTCCTCTCCTTCGGCTCGGCGCCAAGCGCGAAGGCGCCAGCCGGCCGCGACCAGCAGACCGGCGACCCCCAACGCGAGGAGCGGGATACGCACCGCCGCCTGACCGTCGAAGATGCGCCATCCCGCGAAGGCCACGACGAGACTCGCGACGAGGAGCCAGGTGGGCCGGGAGCTCGTCACTCCCATCGCTTCGCCTCCATCGCCTTCGCGGCCGCATAGAGGAAGAAGTAGGTGAGAGCCGCATAGTAGGCGAGGTCCCGGAGGTGCAGCGCCCCCGAACCGAAGCCCGCCCAGTGGTGTCCGTGAATGGTGAGAGCCGACAGGACGCCGTTCAAGGGCGGGCCCACGACATGGGCCAGCGACGAGAAGAGGAACAGGGCCCCGGTGATGACCGACGCCACCGCCGCCGCCACGAGCTGGTGGCGAGTGAGGGACGAGGCGAACAGCCCGATCGAAAGAACCGCGCCACCCAGGCAGACCAGGCCCAGGTATCCGACCAGGATGTGGCCGACGGCGATCTTGCCGTTGACCAGAATCAGCAAGGGGATGTACACCGTCGCGACGGTGATGGCCCCGAGAAAGGCCAGCGCCGAAAGAAACTTGCCGAGCACTATCTCCCAGTCGCGCACCGGCGACGTGTCCAGCAGCAGCAGGGTGCCGGTCTGGCGCTCCTCGGCGACGAGCCGAATGGAAAGGGCCACCGCCGCGATCGCCGTCATGCCGCTGGCGTTGTAGAAGAAGCCCTGAAGCACCTCGCCGGAGAGCCGCGCCCCCCAGCGGGGGCCCAGCGCCAGCCCGTAGAAGAGGATGCCGTCGAGGAGGAGTACCGCCGCCGCGACGATGTACCCCATCGGGGATCTGGTGTAGGCCCGGAACTCGCGCCGGAAGACGACGCCCGTCGCTCCCGAGGTCACGTGCGTTCTCCTCCCACCAACCCGACGAAGACCCGCTCCAGCTCGCGCTCGGCCCTCGCCAGGCCGATCACGGCGCAACCCTTCTCGACCAGAGCCCGGCAGACCTCGGCGCGCAGGTCCGCTTCGCTCTCCACCTCCAAGGTGACGGCGCCCGTCTCCCGGACGGAACCGTCGCCGCGGTCCTGCCGCCGTACGCCGGTGACGCCCGGGACCTCCCCGATCGCCGCCTCGGCGGCCCGCACGGCGGCGCCCCCGCTGCCGTTGCCCGCCTCGCCACCCTCGACCCGGATCGTGACCGCCATCCTGCGGGTCCGCATGAGCATCTCGCCCAGCTCCTCCTCGCTCCCCGAGGCCACGATCTCGCCGTCGTCGAGGATGAGAAGACGGTCGCAGGTCTGGCTGATCTCGGGAAGGATGTGGCTGGAGATCAGGATGGTGTGGGAGTCCTTGAGCGACCGGATCATCCCGCGCATCTCCATGATCTGCACGGGGTCCAGGTCGTGGGTGGGCTCGTCCAGGATGAGGAGCTCGGGATTGTGGACGATCGCCTGCGCCACTCCGACCCGCTGGCGATAGCCCTCCGACAGATGCCCGGTGGGCACGTCGTGCACTTCGGCGACCCGGGCGCGCTCCTCGACTTCGGGAATGCGCCTTGCCACCGCCTCCGGGGTCATTCCCTTGATGCGCCCCGCGAAGGCCAGGTAGTCGCCCACCGTCATGTCCCGGTATACGGGCGGCGTTTCCGGCAGATACCCCACGCGCTTCCGCACCTCGTGGGGATCGCGCAGCACGTCCAGACCGTCGACCACGGCACTCCCCGAGGAAGGACGCAGTCCGCAGGCCAGGATCTTGAGCAGAGTGGTCTTGCCCACGCCGTTCAACCCCAGGATTCCGACAGTATCGCCCCTTTCGATCTCGAACGACACCGGGCCCAGGGCTCTCTTGGGGCCGTAGTACTTGGTGACTTCGGTCAGCTGAACCATTGCGTGGGATCGGTGAGATGAAGGCGGGCGCGGCAGGAAAACTAGAAGGGGTTGGCGGCAGGTCAAGTCCGGCGGCCGCCTCCGGGAGGAATCCGGCGGGGCGCGAGAGCGGCGCGACGCCGGGGAGGTTCCTATCCGCAGACCGCCCCGCCCGGCACCGGACCGAATTCGGGTCAGGCGCCGCCGGCGGGAACGATCAGAGTTTCCACCATGGCCTCCGCGCCGGCTCTCACGAGGAAGGACTCCGTCAACGCCGGCTCGGCGTCGGCGGGCCCTCTCACGGTGAAACGCAGGCGCGTCCAGCCGGGCACGTCGCAGAGAAGGAACAGCCCGCGCCGGTCGGTGGTCGCCGTGGCGGTGACGGACGCGCCGTCGCGGTGGATTCTCCATTTGCTGTTCCCCGCGCCTTCCGGCCCGGCCGGCGCCGCGGTCTCCGGAGCCGCGTAGCCCGCCGCACGCGACCAGCTCGCCACCACCGTCATCCGGTCCGCGGGCACGCCGTCGGGCGTGGCGATGCGGCCCAGGAAGGCGGTGGTCCGATCCGGGCGCGGCGCCCCTCCGCACGAAGCGGCCAGCGCATCCGCCAGCGTGGGCACCCGCAAGCGGACGTGGGTCATCTCGCCTCGCCTTCCTTCCGCCTCCACCCGTGCGGGCGAGGCCAAACCCCAGTCGGCGTGGAGCGGAGGCTGGACCTCCAACGGATGGCGCCCCTCCTCCAGGCCTGCGAGAAGAAACGAGCCGTCCTCCTCCGTGACCGCCCGCCTGCCGGTTCCGGACACCCGCACCACAACCGGCTCCGGCGGCGGCCCGGCGCCCGCCGAGTCGGCGACGACCCCCGAGATGCTCGCGGTCTCGGTGTGCAGGATGAGCCTTCCGGCCGAGTCCGTTATCGCCCAGGTGACTCCGGCGTCCTCCGTATAGCCGGTCCGCCGGAGCGGCCCGCGCGGCATCTGTTCGAGCCTGGGCCCGCGGATCGCCCACTCGCGAACGATCCACGCGCCGTTCGGAAGCCGCGTGAAGGCGACCTCTCCCCCCGGCGTTCCGACCTCGCTGGTCCGCAGGAGGTTCTGGTACAGAAACTCCAGCCGCTCCAGCTCCCAGGTGGCGGCGTTCAGCCAGAGCACCCCCTTGATCTCCGGCACCCTGCGGCCGGGAAGGGGCTCGAACGCCAGGCCGATCCTGTCCCCGTCCCCCTCTTGCAGGCCGAAACAGTGCGTGTCGAGAAAGGCGTCCGAGAGGAGGGTCTCGGCATCCGGCGCGTAGTAGTGGTGGACCGAATCCGTCGGCTTGACGAACCCAAGGGTCGTCAGCTGTTCGACCGGGGCGGAACGGAAGGCGGCCCGCAGGTGTTTCGCCGTCGCGAACCTTTCGGCGAGGACGTTGTTCGCATTGCGGTCCAGGTCGCGCCTGTAGCGGCGCAACGTGTAGCGGTAGAGCCCCGCCTCCCGCGTGTACGCCTCGGCCGCCAGCGCCTTTCGCGCCTGCGACCAGACGCGAGCCGTGCCCGCCCCGCCCGTCGGCCCGGGCTGGCAGCGCCGCTCGCCCGACACGTCGAGACCCGCGAGCGTGACCGCTTCGAACGGGACCTCGATTCCGAGGTGCCGCCCGGACGCCTTCAGCCGAAAGGGGTCCGTGGACCAGTCGACGTAGCCGATCCGCTCGACGGCGATAACGTGCAGGCCGGGTGCGCGCGCTTTCATGGCGAAACGGCCGGCGGCATCGGTGAGCGTGCGGTCGACCCGCGTGCCGGCGCTGTCCAGGAGGAGCACCATGGCCGCCGGCACGGGCGTGCCCGCGCCCCGTTCCAGGACGACGCCGGCGACGGGCTGGGCCGCTCCGCGAAGCGGGACGGAGGCCGCCGCGATCAGAAGCAGGCGGAAAACGCGCATCTCTGAAGATTCCGCGCGCCGCGGCCCGCGCGCCAGATGCCGCGGGGCGGCCCGGTCCGCTGCCGCTCGAAGTCCGCGGGCGTCTTGTCCGCGGACCTCCAACGGATCATGCGCGCAACGTGTCTTCGAGGCACCGGGTCACGGGCGCCGGCCCCGGCGCGGCCGGTCCTGGAGCCGCGCCGACAACGCGCCGTGAAAGTCTGAAAGTGATTGTCCACCTCGTCGACGGCACCTACGAGCTCTTCCGCCACCACTACGGAGCCCCCGCGGCCCTGGACGTCTCCGGACGGCCCGCGGGGGGCGTGCGCGGCGTCCTGGCCTCGCTGCTCGGCATGCTGGAACGCGGCGCCACCCACATGGCGGTGGCGACCGACCACGTCATCGAGTCGTTCCGCAACGATCTCTGGCCCGGCTACAAGACCGGGGACGGGATCGACCCCGTCCTCATGGCGCAATTCCGCCCGCTGGAGGAGGCGCTCGGGGCGATGGGCGTGCAGGTGTGGGCGATGGAGGAGCTGGAGGCCGACGACGGGTTGGCGTCGGGAGCGGCGCGGGCCGCCCGCGACCCCAGGGTCGAGCGCGTGTACATCTGCACTCCGGACAAGGACCTTTCGCAGTGCGTGGTGGGCGACCGCGTGGTTCAGTGGGACCGGCGCAGGGACGAGATCCGCGACGAGCGGGGGGTCGCGGCGAAGTTTGGGGTTCCCCCCGCCAGCATTCCCGACTACCTCGCCCTGGTCGGGGACAGCGCCGACGGCTTCCCGGGCATCCCGGGCTGGGGTGCGAAGTCCACCGCCGCGGTGCTGGCGCGCTACCGCCACCTGGAGCACATCCCCGGGCGCGCCGACCGCTGGGACGTTCCGGTCCGCGGTGCCGCGCGCCTTGCCGCGTCGCTCGCCAGCAACCGCGCGGCCGCGATGCTCTTCCGGGACCTGGCGACGCTGCGGGACAGCGCGGCGCTCTTCGAGGACGTCGACGAACTGGAGTGGAAGGGGCCGGCTCCGGGATTCAGGGAGGCGGCCGCCGACCTCGGGGCGCCCGGGCTGTGGAAGCGCGCCGCGCGACTGCGCGATTCGCGCCGTGGGGCAGCGGACATGTCATCTTGACTTTCCATAAAGTCAACTGAAGTTGACATTTCGGTCACGGACGCCTCACGCCTTCGCCAACCCCACCGCCCCCTTCCCGAACACGGCTTCGAGCTCCCGGATCGTAGCGCGGTCCGGCGCGACCCGTAGCGACCGCGACCGCAAGCGCGGCGCCCCGGGCACCTTTCCGCCACCTACGACCAGCTCGACGGGCGAGCCCCCTGCGTGCGCCTCCATCACCTCACGCGCCCGGGAGAAGGCGTCGCCGGGGAGTTCGCCGTCCCGCTCCACCGCGATCCGGACCGCCAGCCGGCCTCCGTCCCGCACCCGAACCAGCGGTTCGGCCGAATCCAGGAAGACCGGGGGGTCCTCTTCGTCCCGCTCCCGGTCGCTGACCTTGCCGCGCAGGAGCACCGCCGCATCCGCCTCCAGCGTCGCCCTGTGCGACTGCCAGACATCCTTGAAGGCGAGGACCGTGGCCGTGCCTTGGAAGCCCTCGACGGTGATCCTGGCCCATTCGGAGCCGTCGCGCCGCGAGACCTGCCGCGCCACCGCCGTGACCACGCACGCCATCTCGACCGAGTCGCCCATGCGGTCCTTCAGCGTGTCCGCGCCCGGCTCGTCGAAGGCGCGCACGATCTCCCGGTAGCGGTCGAGCGGATGTCCCGAGATGAAGAAGCCCAGCGCCTCCTTCTCGCGGGCTAGGCGTTCGCGGTCGCCCCACTCGGGTTCGGCGGGGAGCGCGGGCTCGGAGCGCTCCAGGCCGCCCCCTTCGCCGAAGAGCGACCGCTGACCCGCTTCCGCCTCCTGCAGGCGCGCCATGACCTCGCCGTGGGCCTCCTCCAGACCGGCCGTCAGCCGGGACCGGTGGCCGAACGAATCCAGCGCCCCGGCCGCGATCAGCGCTTCGCAGGCCCGCTTGTTGAGCGCCCGCGGGTCGATCCGCTTCAGGAAGCCGAAGAAGGTCTCGAACGGGCCGCCCTCCTCGCGGGCGGACAGAATCGACTGCACGGCGGCGGCGCCCACTCCCCGCACGGCTCCCAGGCCGAAGCGGATGCTCGAGGCCCCGACCGCGGTGAACTTCCATCCGCTCTCGTTGACGTCGGGCGGCAGAACCTCCAGGCCGTCGTCGAGCCCGGGATGGTGGCGGCCCATCTCGCGGCACTCGCCGATGTGCCTCACCACGTCGTCGGTCTTGTCGAGCACCGACGAGAGGAGCGCGGCCATGAACTCCGCCGGGTAGTGGCGCTTCAGCCACGCCGTCTTGTACGAGAGCAGCGAGTAGGCGGCCGAGTGGGACTTGTTGAAGCCGTACCGGCCGAAGGTCTCGATCTGGCGGGCCAGCGCCGCGGCGACGTTTCGCGGCAGGCCCCCCTCGACGACCCGGTCCTGGAAGCGGGACAGCTCGGCCCGAATTAGCTTCGCGTCCTTCTTCCCCATCGCCTTGCGCAGCACGTCGGCTTCGCCCAGGGAATAGCCGGCCAGATCGCTGGCGATGAGCATCACCTGCTCCTGGTAGACGATGATGCCGTAGGTGGGCTCGAGGATGTGCTCCAGCCCCGGAGCGGGGTAGGAGACCGACTCGTTCCCCAGCTTGCGCTGGATGTACTTGTCGGTCATTCCCGAGTCGAGGGGACCGGGCCGGATGAGGGCGTTGGTGGCGACCAGGTCGTCGAAGCGGTCGCAGCGCATGGCCCTCAGCTTGTCGAGCGCCAGATTCGACTCGAACTGAAAGACGCCGGAGGTCCCGCCGCCGGCCAGCATCCGGTAGACCTCGGGGTCGTCCAGCGGCACGTCGTCCATGGCGTCGGAGCGGTAGACCGCGCCGGTGTCCGGGTGGGCGAACTCCCCCAGCCGGTTCCTCACCGCGCGCACCGCGTCGTGGATGACCGTCAGCGTCTTGAGGCCCAGGAAGTCCATCTTGAGCATCCCGGCGTCCTCGAGACAGTTCATGTCGTACTGGGTGACGATGTCCGGGCCGTCCTCCCGGCCGTTCGCGCGCGTCCCCGCACCGGTTGTCCCGCCGTTCCGCGCACCCTTGCTCGGCGTGCAGATCGGCACGTAGTCGTGCAGCGGCCCCGGCGCTATCACCACGCCGGCCGCGTGCACCGAGGCGTGGCGCGCAAGCCCCTCCAGCGTCATCGAGTAGTCGAAGAGCCGCCTGTGCCGCTCGTCCGACTCGTAGAGCGCCTTCACGTCCCGGATCCGCTCCGCGGCCTCGGCCACCGTGTAGCTCTTCCCGGGCTGGTTCGGGATCATCTTGGCGATCCGGTCGGTCTCGCCAACGTCGAACTTGAGCACCCTGCCCACGTCGCGGATCACCGCGCGGCTCTTCATCGTCCCGAAGGTGACGATCTGGCCCACGGCGTCGCGCCCGTACTTGCGCCGCACGTACTCGATCACCTCGCCCCGGCGCTCGTAGCAGAAGTCGATGTCGATGTCCGGCATCGAGATTCGTTCGGGGTTCAGGAAGCGCTCGAAGAGGAGGCCGTACTCGAGCGGGTCGAGGTCCGTGATGCGAAGCGCGTACGACACGAGCGAGCCCGCCGCCGATCCCCTCCCGGGCCCCACCGGAATCCCGTGCTCGCGGGACCAGCGGATGAAGTCCCAGGTGATCAGGAAGTAGCCGGCGTAGCCGGTCTTGAGGATGACTTCGAGCTCGTAGTCGAGGCGTTTGCGGACTTCGGCGGGGAGGGGGTCGTCCCCCGCCGGCGCAGCTCCGCCTCCGCGAAGCGCGGCGTCCCCCGCGGATACCGCGCCGACGGAGTCGCGCGCGTACCTCTCCCTGGCGCCCGCCTCGGCCAGATGGACCAGGTAGTCGTTGGGGTCGGTGAAGCGGGCGGGAAGGGGGAAGGACGGCAGCCGGTATGTCTTCTCCAGCGCGAGCGTGACCTCGTCGGCGATCCGCAGCGTGTTCTCGATCACGTCGGGACGGCCGGGAAAGGCCGCCGACATTTCCTCCGGGCTCTTCAGGTAGAGGCCGTCGTCGTACCGGAGCCGGTCCTCGTCGTCGTGGTTCTTGGCCGTGCCGATGCATACCAGGATGTCGTGGGCCGGGTGGTGTTCGCGCCGCAGGAAATGGGCGTCGTTGGTGGCCACGACCGGCAGCCCGAGCTCGCCCGCGAGCGCGAAGACCTTCTCGTTGACGCCGGCCTGGCCCGGAGTGCCGTGCGCCTGCACCTCCAGGTAGTAGCGGCCGGGGAAGGCGTCGGCGTACCAGCCGGCCACCTCGCGCGCGACCTCGTCGTTGCCGGCCACCAGGTGCCGCGCCAGTTCGCCCGCCATGCACGCCGAGGTCACGATGATCCCTTCGGAATGGCGGGCCAGCGTCTCCCGGTCCACCCGCGGCCGGTAGTAGAACCCCTCGGTGTAACCGATGGAGGACAGCCTGACGAGGTTGCGGTAGCCCTCGGCGTCCCGCGCCAGCAGCACCAGGTGGTAGTGCGCCTTGCCCCCCTGGCCGGAGCGGGCCCGCTCCCTCCGGTCGCCGGGCGCCACGTAGGCCTCCATCCCAATGATCGGCTTGACCCCCTCCTTGCGCGCGAGCTTCCGGAAGGTCCAGGCGCCGTGGAGGCAGCCGTGGTCGGTCAGGGCCAGCGCCGGCATGTCGAACGCCTTGGCCCTGCGGATCAGGTCCCCGAGGCGGTTAGCGCCGTCGAGGAGGGAGTATTCGGAGTGGGTGTGGAGGTGGACGAAGGACAAGGGGCCGGACGGTTACCCTTTCGTGCAGCGAAAGGAATCCATGATTGTCTCCAGCTGGATCATGTACTGGTACTTGTCCCGGCCGGGCGCGTACAGCCACGCGTCCATGAGGTAGCGGCGACCCTGGTCCGGACAGTCCACCGCACGCACGATGAACGGCCCCGCGGCGGGATATCCGCCAGGCGGGTTCTCCCAGACGGCCTGGTAGGTGAGCGTGGCGTTGCCGTGCAGGACCGCCCTGCCCTCCACCGCACGCTCGAGGTTGAGGATCTGCGGGTAGTTGTAGTGGTCGTCCACGATTCGGGACCGCCACGCGAGCAGATCCGCGGTGCCGAATCCGGGCTGGACGGGAGCCTGCCAGGAGACGGCGAACTGGCGGATCAGCTCGGAGGGGTCGGGGTTGTCGTTCCGGAAGAGGTGTACCGAGCCGGCGCTCGCGTACGTGTAGACCGAGGGCACCAGCAGGGTGAACCGGTGCTCCTCCCAAAGCCGCCGGGCGAGCGCCGTGTCGGGGTCGGTGACGAACATCCTCGCAACGGCGCGCTCCCTGAACTGGCTGTCGTAGAGCTCGGCCAGCGACGGAAGCAGCTCCAGAACCCCCTCCGCCTCGTTGCCCTCTTCCAGCACGACCAGGGTTACCACCTGGCCCCGCGCCCACACGTCCTCCACCTGCGCGATCCGCGGGGGAACCACCTCTTCCTTCGCCTTGGCCAGCGCCGGCTCCATCCACGGGTCCGCCGGAGTCCCCAGCACCAGCTGCCGTCTCAGCTGGCGGAGCAGAGGCCAGTTCTCGCCGCCCAGCTCGCCCGAGGTCACCGTAAAGGTCTTCTCGTCGCGCACCGTGAAGACGGTTCGCTCCAACGCGGGCACCAGGGATACCGCCACCTCCTCCCACAGCTCCGGCGCCGCGGTCACGATGATGCTGTTCTCGTCGCCCAGGGACAGCGGCAGGCTGTCGCAGGCGACCGAATGGACGGCGGCGAGGAACGCGAGCGGCACTCCTTGCCGGAACCTACGCGGCAAGGCCCCGGGTCTTCGGCTGGGCATTCCGTCGACTCTCCCATGTTTCGACAGTCGAAAAACGGCGCGCGGTCGCGACTTCGGGCACGCTCGGCGGACGGATATACTATATGCCTGCGGAGGAACGCCGGTCCATGCTTCGAATCCGCGCCGGCGGAACCGCAGCGCTTCGTTGCGGTATCGTAATCCTCGTTGGGGACTGCGCTTCCGGCCGTATGCCTGAAGCGCCGCCGGAGCGACGCGGACCCGCGGGCGCCGCCCCCCTCTCCCCCCCGTCGCCGGGGCGCTTCCGGTACATTGGAGGCTGAGACGCACCCGGCCGAACGGAGCGACGCGATGTCTTACGGCAACACACGGCGGAACTTGGCAGCCCGCGCCGGGCGTCTCGCCTGCCGCGCTCTCGCGGGCCTTGCGATCGCCGGCCAGGGATTCCCCGAGCTCGCCGCCCAGGTGGGGGACCGCGACCCGCGGCCCGAGGACACGGCCGCCGCCGCCGCTCTCGTCCCCGTCGACGAGGCCTTCGCCGGCTTCGACGATTTCGTCGCGGCCGGCATGGCGGAGTGGCGGGTGCCCGGCCTCGCCGTCGGCGTCGTGCGCGACGGCGAGGTGGTTCTCGCGAGGGGCTACGGCCATCGCGACCTCGAGGCGCGGCTTCCGGTCACCGAGCGCACGACCATGGCCATCGGGTCCAACAGCAAGTCCTTCACGGTGACCCTCCTGGCGATGCTGGTCGACGAGGGCGACCTGGAGTGGGACCGGCCGGTCCGCGAGTACCTTCCCGACTTCCGGCTGTACGACGATTTCGCCACCGCCGAGATGACACCCCGCGACCTCGTCTCCCACCAGTCGGGACTCCCGAGGCACGACAACGTCTGGTACGGCCGGCCCCGAACCCGGATCGAGCTCCTGGAGAGGCTCCGGTATCTGGAGCCCAGCGCCTCGTTCCGGAGCCGTTACCAGTACCAGAACCTGATGTTCATGGTGGCCGGCCACCTGGCGGAGAGAATCGCCGGGACGGACTGGCACCGGCTCGTCGACGAGAGGATCTTCACCCCGCTCGACATGGACCGCTCCAACACCTCCGTCGGCGAAAATCCCGCGTCGGGCGACTACGCGCTGCCCTACGTCCTGCGGGACGGCGTTCTGGAGCGGGTTCCCTTCCGCGACATGGACCCCGTGGGTCCGGCCGGATCCATCAACTCGAACGTCGTCGACATGCTGGCGTACGTACGGACCCACCTGGACGGCGGCGTCTTCGGGGGCCGCCGAATCATCTCCGCGGAGAGCTCGGCGCGGATGCAGGAGCCCCAGTTCGCGATGCCGGGGCAGTCCGAGTTCCCCGAGCTGGGGCAGGTGAGCTACGGACTCGGCCTGCGCGTGGGCAGTTACCGCGGACGCAAGCTGGTGTCGCACGGAGGCGGGGTCGACGGCTTCGTCTCGTCCATGTCATGGCTGCCGCGCGAGAGGATCGGCGTCGTCGTTCTCAGCAACCGGTCGGGGGACATGAATCCCGTTCCGGCGATCGTCGCCTACAACGTCTACGACCGTCTCCTCGGCCTTCCCGAGATCGACTGGAACTCCCGCAACCTCAAGCTGCGGGCGGAGCGCCGGGCCCGGGCCGAAGAGGGCGCGCGCGACCTGGAGGCGCGGCGCGCGAAGGGTACTCGGCCGAGCCTGGAACTTGCCGCCTACGCGGGCCGATACCGCCACCCGGCGTACGGAACCATCGAAGTCCGCGCCGGGGAGGACCGCCTCGAAATCGTCTACGACGGCTTCCGCATCGGGCTCGAGCACTACCACTACGACGTCTTCCGGATCTCAACCCGGCCCGCCATGGTTCCGGTCACCGGACTGGTCGCCTTCTCCACCGGCGAGTCCGGCGAAGTCGTCGCCGTGGCCGTTCCGTTCGAGCCGAACGCGGCCGACATCGTCTTCGAGCGGGCCGCCTCCCGGTAGCGCGCCCCGGGGCGACCCCCCTTTGCGCCGGCGGCACCGGCGGCGTTACGCTGTCGGCGTTCCCCGCCGTACCGGAGCGACCCCCTTCAGGAGGCGACAACGCGATGTTCAACACGGACCACGCCGGACTCAAGGAGCTGACTCACAACGCCCTGCGGATCGTGGCGGGCTTCCTCTTCGTGCAACACGGCGCCCAGAAGCTCTTCGGGGTGCTGGGAAGGGAAGCGGTGGAGAGCCTGATGAGCCGGGCGGGCGTCGCCGGGATCCTGGAGTTTTTCGGCGGACTTCTGATAATCGTGGGGCTGTTCACGCGGCCCGTGGCCTTCCTCGTGTCGGGCCAGATGGCGGTGGCCTACTTCATCGCTCACGCCGGCCGCGGATTTTGGCCGGTCTTGAACGGGGGCGAACTAGCGGCCTTCTACGCCTTTACCTGGCTCTTCTTCTTCGCACACGGGGCCGGCAGATTCTCGGTCGACGGATGGCTGGCCGGAAGGAGGAACCCGGACTGACGCGGGTGAAGAGGACGACCAAGGCCGACCTCGTCGAGCAGGTCGCCGACGCGATCGGACCGCGAGGCACGAAGAGGGCGTGCGCTCTGGTGGTCGACGCCCTCCTCGAAGCCGTGAAGGACGCGCTCGCGCGAGGCGACCGCATCGAGCTCCGGGGGTTCGGCACCTTCGCGGTGCGGCACCGCAAGGCCCACCCCGGCCGCAACCCCAGGACCGGCGAGCCGGTCGTGGTTCCGCCGCGCCGCGTGCCGGTCTTCAAACCTTCGAAGCTCCTGCGCAGCCGGGTGGACCGAGCCACGGGCGCGTCCGGAACGGAAGGGCCGACGGCGGCCGTTCGCGAACCGTAGTTTCCGGAGCGCGAGGGCGCGAACAGGCCAGCGGGCGGGTGACTAACAGTCCGTGGATAAAGCCGCCCGAGCACCGAGAGCGGCGAGGTGCCGCGCTGGCAAGGCGCGACGAAGGGGGAATAGCAGCGCTATTCGCCCGAGGAG
>JAPPNM010000089.1 GCA_028873825.1 Gemmatimonadota bacterium
GCCCGGCGCCTCGCCGCTCTCGGTGCTCGGGCGGCTTTATCCACGGACTGCTACTCCCCGCCACGCTCGATCCGCCACACGTCCACGTGATCCAGGTCGAGGCTGTCCCGCCGGATGGTGACAATGTGAGCGGCGCCGAACGCGGGCACGGAGTGTCGTTTCCATTCGTGGAACGGCGCACTCGCCAGCAGCCGCCCGTCCGGGTCGAACACTTCCCACCTATGTCCGGCCGAGCGAATCACCTCGACCCACAGCCTGCTGTCGGGGGCGACGAATATCTCGTTGACGAAGGGCTTGGCGGCGGGACGCGCGGGACGCCGGGGCTCGCAGTCGGCGCCCGGCGTGTCGCGCAGGAAGGTCTCGAATCGCTCGGTCGCCGACGCCCACTCCTCGTCCGTGACGCCCTCGGCGGGCAGAACGCGGTCGATGATTCGAAGGGTGTCCTCGCCGCGGGTGACCGCGATCCGGTACGTGCCGGTCCGCGCCTCGTACATCACGGCGCCCGGGCCGGGATGCTGAACGAGCTTCGGGCTGTAGACGATTTCGAAGAAGCTGAGCCAGCCCCCGTTGTATTCGCAGGCTATCGTCCCGTCCCAGGGGTCCTCGCGACCGCGAAGGGTGTCCCCCGTCTCTCCTCTTCCGGTCTGGCCCACGTACACCACCGACATCCCATCGGCGTCGAAAGACGCTCCCACGGAATAGGCCTCGTCGAAAGCGACGGGATAGAGTCGAAGCGCCTCGGATCCCCCCCAGCGCCCCGGTGCCGTCCGTTGGCCGAGCACCTCCCCGGCCGACGAGAACTCGGTGATCCTGCCCGCGACCAAGTCGAGCGCCAGAAGGCGGTCCCCCACCCAGGCCAGCGACGTGACGTCGCCGAATTCGCCCGGCCCCTCGCCGCCGCGGCCGAAGGTGCGGAGATGCCGGCCGTCCAGACCGAACACCCGCACTTCCATGTAGTGGCGGTCTCCGACGAACACCTCGTTCCCCGGCCCGAGGGCCGCGGAGGAGACCATTCCGAACTCCTCGGGCCCTCCGTCGCCGACCGCAAGCGTCTTCGGCCCTACGGAGACGATACGGGTAAGCCCCCACCGCGGCGGCGCGCCCGTGTTGGTGACGCGGACGACGCCGCCGACGGTGTCGAAGGTGGTGACGAGATCGCCGGCTTCCGAGGTGGAGGCCCGTTGGTCGCAGGCGGCGGTCACGACGAGGGCGACGAGCACCTTGCCCCTGACAGCCCGTGGACAAGATCCCCCCGGCATTCGAACGGCGACGCACCCGCGCTGGCCGGTCATCCTTCCGGACCGAACCTGGGTGTCACCACGAGGATCAGCACAGGCTCCTCGGCGGAGAGGCGCGTGGACCCCAACACGACCTTCTGACCGTCTCTAATCGTCATCGAGGCCTTGAGATACTGTTCCACGGGGTTGGTTCTGGAGTACTCTCTGATTTCCCACGGAACAACGCTGTTGAGGCTCACGGCGACGCGGATCGTGGGCGAGGACGGCTGCGCGGTGACGTCCACGCTGAGTTCCCAGGGCACCGAATCCCCGGCGACGATTCTCTGTGTTCCGGAGCCGTCCAGACGGTGGGGATGAACCCGCCGTTCCAGGACGACGTTCTGTATCGAAGTCGACAGGAGCCGGTATCCCCGGAAGTTGAAGTCCTTCCTCAGCTCCGCGACCACGTCGGCGATCTCGGGGTCCCGCTCCGTGAAGCCGTCCGCCTGCACCAGGTGAAAGAGGAGCTGCACATAGCGGAAATCCTCTATGTGCAGCTCCTCCTCCGCCTCCCTCTCCTGAGCGATCGCCGCGCCGGACACCGGTCCCAGCACCAGCGGAACGATCGGCAGGCATCGAATACTCTTCCTAACAAGTCCGTTCATCAGTCGCTCTCCTTCGGGTCGAACAGCCATACGACCGCGATGTCGGGATCGCGGGTGGGGAAGACCGCGAAGGGCCCGTCCGCCTCCACGTTCATCTCGCTCACCATGCTCGGCGCGGGAGACGCGACGGGCCCGGCGTCCTCCTCGATTCCCGTGCCGCGCACGAGGACCAGGGCCGCAACGGCCGCCGCGGCGGCGAGCGGCCCGGCCGTCCACCTCCGGGAGGGCCGCCCGGCCGCGCGAGCGGCACTGCCGCGAATCGGCACGGGAAGCCCTTCGCCCACCCGGTCCGCCATCGCCGAGAGGACGGCGTTCATGTTGCGCATGTCCCGGGCGATCCGTTCGGCGCCGCGAGCCCTCGAGGGGTCCGGGCCGGCGATCGCGTCGAGATCTCGCTCCAGAATTCCGTCGGGCCAGTCGTCGCGTCGATCCGTCATTCGTGTCGCTCTCCGCGTCCCAGTCCCCTGGCCAGCATCTCCCCGCGCAACTTGCGCCTCGCCCGGAGCAGATGCACCCTCAGCGTGGTCGGGTTCATCTCCAGCAGACGAGCCGCCTCCTTCGGCGTCAGCGCCTGCAGATCCACCAGGTCGAAGACTTCCCGCTGCCTCGTGGGCAGCCGCCCCAGAAGGGTGCGGACCAGCCGCATGGTTCTCTCCATCTCGATGTCGTCCAGCGGATCCCGGAGCCGGGGCGTCTCCGCGCGAGCCAACCGCTCCGCCCTCTCCGCCAACCGCCTGTCCCGCGCCTTCCTCCGCCGGTGATCGATACTCGCGTTCCTGGTGATCCGGTAGACCCAGCTCGTGACCCTGGAGCGGCCATCGAATCCCTCGATCGATTCCAACATTCTCATCAGCACCGTTTGCGCAACATCCTCCGCGTCGTGAGGGTCGCCCGTCATGACCAGGGCCCACCGGCATACCAAGGGACGGAGCGCGCCCGCCAGCCTTCCGAGCGCCTCTCGCTCTCCCTTCCTGGCCCTATCGGTCAACTCCAGGATGTCTTCGTCGGAGAGCATGGGGGCTCTCGGTTCTCGCTTGCCTCGCGTGGGGGTTCGAGAAGTGGGACGCCGGGAAGCGGCGGAGCGTTTACCGTACGGCCCGCCGGACGCAACCCTTCGCGGTTTCGACGCCGGCCCGGCGCCTCGCAGGTCTCGGTGCTCGGGCGGCCTTATCCGCGGACTGCCAGACGGCTATCGTATCGCCCGGAGTCGCTCCGCCAAGCCGCCACACCCTTCCCCCGGAGACACGCCGTGCACTCCCCGAAACCCCTTCAGCCCGCCAAGCAGCCCGTGGACAAAATCCCCCCGGCATTCGAACGGCGACGCATCCGCGCTGGCCGCTTCGCTTCACCCGTCCGCGCTGTAAAGTATACATTACACTATGTAA
>JAPPNM010000129.1 GCA_028873825.1 Gemmatimonadota bacterium
GCGAAGCCCTGGAGTGGAAAAATGTATAGCAGACATTACATAGTGTAATGTATACTTTACAGTGCGGACGGGTGAATCGAAGCGGCCAGCGCGGATGCGTCGCCGTTCGAATCTCGCATGGCCGCGAGCGGCCACCCCGCGGGGCTGAAACTCGCGGTGCGGAGCGGTGCTTGTTTCATAGGAATGCCGGGGGGATTTTGTCCACGGGCTGCTAGCGCCGGATCGCGCCGGCGCTCCATCCCCAGCCGCCCCTCCGGTGACGTTGCCGACCCACATTCCCTCGCGTCGAGTCAGCTCACCGGCCGCACCCTCTTCTTCAGCACGAACAGTCCCTCCTGCATGCTGGTCACGATCACGGTTCCGCTCTCGAAATACGGGTAGTTGCTCCACGCCCCGCCGAACCCCGGCCCCTCCCCGTACGGTGCCGTGTCGAAGGCCGCGACTTCGCGCGGGTTCGCGGGATCGGAGATGTCGAGTATGTGCAAGCCGTACAGGTAGTTGGCCTGGTAGGCGAAGCCGCCCTTGATGTAGAGGTTGTGCGCGCTGGCGGGGTGCGAACCCATGAACTCCCTGACGAGCACGGGGTCCTCGACGTCGCCGAGGTCCCAGATGAGCGTGCGCGTGGTCTCGACGTTGCCCTGGATGACGTCGTATTCGTCGTCCTGGTAGAAGTAGCGGTGGTCGGGGGTGAGCCAGCCCTGGTGGATGTAGGCCGGATTCGGCGACGACGCGCTCGACACTTCGACCGGGTTGTCCTTGTCGGTAACGTCCGCGATCTGGAAGACGCTCCCGTTGGAGTTCAGGCACAGCTCGCGGCCCCGGTACCGCTCGTCGGGGCCCCGGTAAACGACGCACTGAGAATCGTGGATGGCGTCCGAGGAGCCGCAACCCGCAAACTCGGGGTTCTTCGGATCCCGGATGTCGATCATGTGGAGGCCGCCGCCGCACGACTCGCCCCCGCCCCGGCTCCCCACCGCGTAGGCGAAGCCGGTCTCCTCGTTTACGACTATGTTGTGCGAACTCGCCACTTGCGTGTAGAGCGCGTCGGCTTCGAAGAGCGCGGGCACGCCGGCCGGCGAAACGTCGCGCAGGCGCGTGAGGTCGAAGACCTGCATGCCGTGCTCTCCGGCCCCGTCGGCGACGATGAAGGCGTGATCCTCGTAGGTCTTGACGTCCCGCCACAGCTGGGACGGCGGGGTGTCCGGCGTCTTGGGCAGATCGCCCACCAGCACCGGGTTCGCCGGGTCGGTGACGTCGACGAACGACGTGCCGTCGTTGCGTCCCACCAGGGCGTACTCGCGCCCGGTCTCCGGGTCGGTCCAGCCCCAGTTGTCGTTGGCGCGCACCCCCCGCGCGCGCGCCCCGGCCCTGAGCAGCGAGGGGGGGAGGTAGGCCAGCAGCTCGACGTCTTCGCAGTCGAACGGTCCCGCCCGGCCATCGGTGCAGGGGCGTTCCTCGCCGACCAGCGCGGCCATGAAGTCGGGGGCGCTCAGGAGCGTGCCCGCGTCCTCCCAGCCGTCGCCGCCGCGCTCGAAGAGGTGGACCGAGCCCGCCTGGTGGTGCATGCCGGGCGCCCCGGCGGCGACCACCCCGGCGTCCGCGACGACGAGGCCGCCGAAGCGGTCGCTCTCGACGGTCTCGGCGCGGGGGAGCCGGATGCGGCGCGGTTCGGCAGGCAGCGAACCGTCGTCGCGGGCCTCGTACACGAAGACGGAGCCGGTCTCGTAGCCGCGCGTCGTGGGTGCCCCGACCCACACGTCGTTTCCGGCGTAGGCCACCGCCGCGCCGAAGCGGTCGCCGCTCTCGCCGCTCGAAGGCGCGAGCCGTCCGTCGCCGGGGACCCACCGGGCTAGGCCCGGGTCCCAGGAATGCGTGAAGACTGCGCCGCGGCTGTCGTTCGCTCCCGGCGCCCCGACCAGCACGCCGTCGCCGGAAGCCGCGAGGGCCGACCCGAAGTTCGCGTTGGCGCCTGTGGCCGCCTCGAGCGCTCCGGCTTCCTCCCAACCCTCCTCGCCCAGGCGGAAGTGATGGACGCGGCCCGCCGCCTCGCCGTCCTCGCCCCCGGCGTTCCACCCGGGCGCCCCGACCAGCAGGCCGTGCGGGGTGAAGACGATGGCCGCGCCGAAGCGGTCGCCGCTCGCGCCGTCGGCGGGTCGCAGAATCGCGCTCCGCAGCCAGCTGCCGTCCCCGTCGCGCTCGTAGGCGTGGACGGCGCCGCGGGGGGCGGCTTCCCGCGTTCGCGGGCCCTGCCCCGGGCCGGCGCCGGTTACGCCCACCATCAGCCACTCCCCGTCGGCGGCCAGGCTCAGGCCGAAGTCGGTGCCGCAGTACCCGTCGAAGCGGCAGGAGGGCGACTCCCCGGCGATCTCCTCGTCCTCGATCGCGCCCGCGGCGCCCCACTCCCCGCCGTCGGCGCGCTCGAAGACGTGCAGGGGGCCTCCCCGCTGGCCGACGAAGAGGGTGTTGCCGGTCCTGGCCAGCAGGGTGCCGAAGCCGTCCGCGCGCTCGGAATCGGGGGCGTGAAGGACGGCGGACTCGCGCCAGGCGCCGTCCGGCGCGCGGTAGACGTAGACCGCGCCGGGCCGGAAGGAGGTGGTGGGTTCGGCGACCAGGATCTCGTCGCGGTCGATCAGGACCGCGTGGCCGAAGGCGCCGGACTGGGCGGCGAGGGGCGGGGGGGCGGAGACGAGCGCGAGAAGAGCGAGCGCGGCGGCCGCAGGACGGGCGGGCGCACGTGTGACGGGAGTGGGGATCATGGCTGCTCCTGGTGGGCCGGTTCGTTCGGGAATCCGCATCGTAGCGAGCGGGTTCGGCGCTTGGCAACAGGCTGGCTGCGGGGGCGGTCAAGTCCGAAGTCGTGCGGGCCAACGACACGGCGGGTTCGGCACCTGGCAACGGGCTGGCTGCGGGTTCCTCACGCTATTCCGCAACCGCACCACCCTTCCCAGGGGGGATCGCTTGCCGGAACGCCCGCAACTGAGTAGCACTAGAGGGCGATGCGAGCGGGTCTGTCCACCGACCCCTTCGAAGAAGCTCCCGCGGCAGGACTCGAACCTGCGACCCGACGGTTAACAGCCGTCTGCTCTACCAGCTGAGCTACGCGGGATTGGGAAGAACAGCGTGGTAAAATCGCCCGGGCGGGACAGGGAGTCAACCGGAACCGGCGGGCTCGCCCGACGGCCCAGCCTTGCGGCCGACCTGGCCACGGATCAATACGAGATCGACCCCAACTCCTCCCACAAGCCCCGTGGAGCGATGATCGGCAACGGCGCCTGCCGGGCGATTTCGAGGAGATCCCGGTCACCCGTCACGAGGACATCCGCTTCGCCCGCCACGGCTTCCTCAAGAACCGGGATGTCGTCCGGGTCGCACAACTCGATTCCGAGCGAAGGAGCGTCGCCAACTACGTCTCCTTCCGCGCGAAGAAACCGCTCGGCCGCCCTCACCGTGTCGTGCGGCACGCCGAACTTGTCGCGGAGAACGCGCTGCAACTCGTCGAGCACCGTCTCGCCCGCGACGAGTTGGTGTTGAGCGACGACGATCCGGAGCACATCGGCGCAGAGTCCCCGGGTCGCGAGAGCACTGACCAGGACGTTGGTATCGAGGAAGATCCTCAAGATATGTCGCGGAAGACATCTGCGTCGGTGAGGTAGCCTCGCGCTTCGGCGAAGGGCCCGATCCGGGCGCGAAGATCGGCCAGCCGCTCCAGGGCCAGCTGGCGCCTCAACGCCTCCCGGACGAACGAGCTCCTGCTCCGGCCGCTCCTGCGGGCGGCCAGATCCAACCGGCGCTCCATGTCCGGGTCGATCCTGATGGTCACTGCGGAAGTCTTCATGTCATACAATGTAGTACGTCCGCTAGCATTGCGAACAGCGGTGGATCGGTGCTCCAACTCCGTCCCTGCCGAGCCAGAGGATCTCGTGAAGTGAAGTGAAACTCCACTGCGAGCGTCGGGAGTTTCGGCCCGCAGGGTGTCCGCGCGCGGCGATGAGGGCTTCGGCGGGAATCCGCCGCCCTCCCCTAGCAGTCCGTGGATAAAGCCGCCCGAGCACCGAGAGCGGCGAGGCGTCGGGCTGGCAAGGCGCGACGAAGGGGGAATGGCAGCGCTATTCGCCCGAGGAGCAACGCAGAGCGCAGCCTTGGAGTGGCAAAATGTATAGCAGACATTACATAGTGTAATGTATACCTTACAGCGCGGACGGGTGAAGCGAAGCGGCCAGCCCGGATGCATCGCCGCTCGAATGCCGGGGGGATTTTGTCCACGGGCTAGACATTGAACCGCACCCGAACGATGTCCCCGTCCGCCACCACGTAATCCTTCCCCTCCACCCTAAGCATCCCCGCCTCCTTCACGGCCTGTTCCGACCCGTACTCGGCGAAACGTCCGAACGGGATGATCTCGGCGCGGATGAAGCCGCGTTCCATGTCGCTGTGAACCTGTCCGGCCGCGGCGCGCGCCACCGTTCCCCGCCGGATCGTCCAGGCGTGCACGTCCTCGCCGCCGACGGTGAAGAACGACACCAGGTCCATGAGGCCGTACGCGGTGCGGATGAAACGCGCGAGGACCGGCTCGGCCAGTCCCATGTCCTCCAGGAACTCGGCCTGGTCTTCGGGGTCCAGCAGCGCGATCTCGGCCTCTACGCTGGCCGATAGAACCATTGCGGCGCCCCCCATCCCCGCAACCTCGCCGGCGAGCCGCGGGTCCAGTTCCTCGCCGGCCCGCTCCTCCTCGACGTTCACCGCGGCCAGCAGCGGCAGGTCGCTCAGCAGCCCGAATCCCTTCAGGAACCCCCTGTGAAGTTCGGCTTCGGAGAGCAGCCGGAGCGCCTTCCCCTCGCCCAAGGTCGCGGCCATGGTCTCGAAGGCGTCGATTTCGCGCACGTCGGCCCGTTCCTTGCGCGCCCGGTCGAGGCGCCGCTCCACCACGCCCAGGTCGGCCAGCACGCACTCCTCGTGGAAGGCCCGCACGTCGCCGAGCGGGTCGGGGTTGCCTTCCAGCGCGGGGTTTACGAAGTCGCGGAGCACCAGGCAGAGGGCGTCGCGGTCCCGGATCTCCTGCAGGCCGCGCGGCGAGAGAACCCTTGGCACGCCCCCGTGTTCGCCCGGAACGTCGCGCAGGTTGATGGTCGCGTGGGTGGTCTTCTTCGGGGAGTAGACGCGGGACAGGAAGTCGACGCGCGGGTCCGGCACGCGCACAGTGCCCACCCGCACCTCGCCCCCGTAGCCGACCGGCGCGTTCAGTCCGGTCATGGCGTTGAAGAGGGTCGTCTTGCCCGAACCGGGGAAGCCGCAGAGCCCGAATCTCATGGGGAGGGGGACTGCGGCCGGGGCGGGGGCCGGCCGGCGGCGGAGGGAGGAATCGGGGTGGTCTCCTTGCTGTTCCCGGACATGGGGCAACCCTGCTTTCGCGGCGTCATCGAAACAACGTGCATCGAACGGTCCGCCGGGGGAAGGACGGGCGTCACCCGCAACCGAGACCGGAAGGAGCCGGCGCGCCTCCGGTCCCCGAACGGGGGTTCACCGCGTCACAGGCGAGCGAACGTCAAGTTCGGTTGACTTCTGTAAAGCGCAGATTGCCGAAACGCGCGACGGGTCGGCAGCCCCCGGCGTCCGGCGCCGCGTCACGCTGACCAATGACACGTCATCACATCGCGCGGGTAGTCGCTGGACGGCCTCAGTTCCCCGCGGCCCGGCACGGGTTGACCACCCGGTGGCCCCTGGCTACGGCATGCAGCCACTCTTGCGGCACCTTGCCTCGCACATAGTCCGACGGGGTGCTGCCGTCGTCGTCGGGCGCGGCGGGATCGGCGCCGAGCCGCAGCAGCAGTTGGTACTTCTCTGAACTCCGGGCTGCCTCATGCAGCGGAGTGCGTCCCCCCCGGCCGCGCGCCCGCAAGTCCGCACCCGCCTGCACCAGCAGTTCCACAACCGCCGCGGACGGTCCGCGCGATGCCGCGCCGTGAAGGGGCGTCGCCCCGTCCTCCGAGCGGGCGTTCACATCCGCCCCCCGGTCCAGCAGCACCGCCACCACGTCGGGCGCCGCGTACTTCGCAGCCTCGTGGAGCGGCGTCCTTCCAGCCTCGGCTCGCGCATTCACATCCGCCCCGGCCCGCAACAGCGCGACAATTACGTCCGGGCCGCTGTTCGCAGCGACGGCGTGGTGAAGCGGCGTCCGTCCCCCACCTGATCGCAGATTCGGGTCGGCCCCGGCGCCTGTCAGCACGGAGATCAGCGCGGGACCGCAGGCCCGGACCGCCGCCAGGTGCAACGGAGTCCCTTCCCAACCCCCCCCTGCGTTCACACGCGCCCCCGCTTCGACCAAGGCGGCGGCCACGGCGGCGTTCGGGTTTGCCGTCGCCTCGTGCAGGGGAGCATAGTCCCACCCGTAGTCGATAAAGTACCCCGACGCCCAGGAATTCACCTCCGCCCCCGCCTCCAGCAGGGCCGATATGATTGCGGGATCGGTGTTGTGCCGGGCCGCCCGGTGCAGGGGAGTATAACCCCGGTTGTCGCGCGCGTTGACGTCTGCGCCCGCCCGGACCATTGCGGAAATCACGGCGGGGTCGCGGGTGAACGCCGACGCCTCGTGGAGTGGAGTGGCGCGGTCGCCGTCGCCGGTGACATCCGCGCCCCGGCGAATGCAGCCGGCAACGACATCGGCTCCGGCCCTGCGGAAGAACATTGGAGTATGCCAGCTCCCGCAACTCGTGGGATCCGGCACGTTGCCGTCTTCATCGGGGAGCGTCGCATCGGCCCCGAGCCGGATCAGCGTGTCAAAGACATCGGGTCTCCCGGCATGCAAGGCGTCGCGCAACGGGGTTCGGCCACGCTCGTCGCGTGAATCCGCGAGCGCACCGGCGCCGACAAGGAGCGAAACCAGCTCCACGGGGTCTCGTCCAGCGAGCACAGCCTCATGCAGCGGCGTCCGGCCCGCGCCGGTGGCCGCGTTCGCGTCAGCCCCGGCTTCGAGGAGCGCGGTTGCCACGCCGAACCTTCCGGAGCTCACGGCCAGATAGAGGGGTGTGGCGCCGTCGTCGTTGCGCATGTTCACGTCGGCCCCCGCCTCCAGGAGCGCGGCCACCATTTCGGACCGTCCCGCCTCTGCGGCAGGGTGGAGAGGGGTGTTGCCAGCGCGGTCCCGGGCGTTCGCCTCCGCGCCCGCCCCGGCGAGCGTCCCGATGAGCGCACGAGCCGCGCGATTCGGCCGCTCGGCACGCACCAGGTGGTGCATCGGGGTCAGGCCGTAGTCGTCGCGGGCGTTCACCTCCGCGCCCCAATCGATGCACTCCTGCAGGGTCTCCGCTGTGGCCGAGCCGAGGAAGTCACGGCCGAGCGGCTCGCACGTGTCGGAACCGGGTTTCCGCTCCGGCGTTTCCAGTGTCTCCGGGTCGGCCCCCAGTTCCAGGAGTTCGTCGACGACCCACGCGTTGCGGGCGCGCAACGCCAGCTGCATCGGTGTCACGCCCTCGTCGTTGCGCGCGTTCATGTCGGCGCCCGCACGCACGAGAGAAGCGGCGATCGGCCCCGCATGACCGCGAACGGACATGGCCCGCATGTGCAGCGGCGTGTCGCCGCTCCGATTGCGGGCGCGCACGTCCGCGCCCGCCGCCAGAAGCACATCGACGAGCGCACTGTCCCCCAAAGCCGCTTGATGCAGGGGTGTGTTGCCGGCTGTGTCCCTTGCGTTCACGTCGGCACCGGCCTTCAGGAGCGGGACGATGGCGGGATTCGGGAGGAGCGGGAGGTCACCATACGATATCGGGGCGAGTGGGCTCACCTTTTGGAGCGGGGTCAAGCCGGCGTTGTCCCGGGCGTCCGGGTCCGCTCCGGCCTCGAGCAGGACTTGAACCAGAGCGGGACTCCCGCCGGCCTCCACCGACATGTGAAGAGCGGTTCCCCCGCGGATGTCTCGCGCTGCCACGTCCGCCCCGGCATCGAGCAGCGCTGCCGGGACGCCGGGGTTGGCGCTGGCCGCGCCCGCCGCATGGAGAGCGGACCCACCGCCGAGCACCCGGCACGTCGTCCCGAGAAACCGACAACCCCATGGCAACCGAAACTAGGCGGACTCACCCCCGCGCACCCGCGCCTGCACATCCGCTCCGGCATCGAGCAGGGCGCGGACGAGAGCGTCGTTGTCGCCGCGAGCCGCCAGAATCAGCGGCGTCCGGCCCCGGTCGTCGTACGCGTTCGGATCCGCCCCGGACTCGAGAAGTCTGTTTGCGATCCGAAGCGCGCCGGGCGCATCGGGCCCGGACGCGACGACATGCAAGGCCGTGCTGCCGGAACTGTTCCGGGCCCCCACGTCCGCGCCCGCTCCGATCAGCAGGTCGAGAACAGCCGGCCGGGAGCGCCAAATCAGGGGTGTTGCTCCCTCGTCGTCCCTCGCGTGGACATTCGCACCGGCCTCGAGCAGAAGCGCGACGGCCTCGATGTCACCCCGGCGAACTGCATGGTGCAGCGGGGTGCGGTTCCTGTCGTCGTGGGCGTTGACGTCCGCTCCCCAATCGAGGAGTATGGCCGCCACGGCCGTCCGACCGTGCGCGGTCGCCCACACCAGCGAGGTGGCATCCCGGTCGTTGCGCACATCGACATCCGCTCCCGCTTCCAGGAGCAGGGCCACGTTGTCTCCGTTGTCGTACATCGCCGCATGGTGCAGCGGGGTGTTCCCCTCGTCGTCACGGCCAAAGGTAAAGGTGCGAAGGCGGGCGTGTACGTCGGCGCCCCCCTCGATGCAACGTGCCATCGCCTTGGTGGTGGCCGCGGCGGCGAACGTTGGCGAGTTCCAGTGTTCGCAGTGCGAGGGATCGGCGATCCTGCCCCGGAGGTCGCGCGCCAGGGGGTCCGCGCCGGAGGCCAGCAATGTGCGGGCCGCGGCGGGGTTGCGGATGGCCGAATGCAACGGAGTGCGGTCGCCGGCGTCCCGCGCGTTCACGTTCGCGCCCGCGCCGATCAGGGCGGTGACGATGGGAGGGTCCCGGTGTCCGGCTGCAACGTGAAGCGGGGTCGCCCCGCCCCAATCCCGGGCGTTCACGTCCGCGCCGCCCTCCAGCAAGGCGATGACGACTCCGAGATCGCCGGTCTCTGCCAGCGCCGAATGCAGAGGCGTCCGGTCGCCGGCGCTCCGTGCATTGACATCCGCTCCGTACCGGAGGCAGGATCCGACCGCGCCGGCGCCGGCATTGCGGAAAAAGAGGGAGAATTCGCCCGACTTCCAGTCCGCGCAGTCCGGAGGGCCGGGCTCGGGGGAAGGGGGAGGCTGGGTGGAGGCGGAGGGCGCAAACGCGAGCAGGAGCGCAACGGTCCCGGCGAATGGGGCGATTCTGTTCATCGTCGGCTTGTCACGTGAAGACGGCCTGTCCTTGAACTTCCGGACCGAGGACAGGGTGGGGGGCCGAGGAAACAATCGTCAACCCGCCAGCAGTCCGCGGATAAGGCCGCCCGAGCACCGAGAGCGGCGAGGCGCCGGGCCGGCTAGGCGCGACGACGGGGGAATAGGCAGGGCTATTCGCCCGAGGAGCAACGCAGAGTGCAGCCTTGGAGTGGCAAAATGTATAGCAGACATTACATAGTGTAATGTATACTTTACAGCGTGGACGGGTGAAGCGAAGCGGCCGAGCCCGTTCCCGGTGCCGGGAGACACCTCGGCCGACGGCCCGGCCGGAGAACCGCAAATGGAGTCGCCGCGGAACCACCGGACGCGACAAGTGTGTATGATAGGAGGCGCGACCATGTCGGTGCGCCTGCCGAAGGGCTGGTCCGGCCCGGCGGCGGCGCCCTTCAAGGCGGGCGATTCGATACCATCGCGGAGCACTGCGCCGCGTCCCGGAGGGCGTGGGCTGCGTTTCGCACCGACAGGAGTCTGTACGCTGAAGAACACTGGCACCGGCGGTCCGCGGGGACTGCCCCGAGGCGGTTTTCGAAGGATCGTGAAGCGGGCGGAGCTGTTCGCCGTCGCCCTGGCGGGTCTCCTCGTCGGCCGGGACGGCGCGAGCGCCCAGTGGGTCGAAGAGCCCGGAAGGGGGTGGATAGCGCTGGCCGCGTACCACAGCGACACGCGGGAAAACTTCGGGCCGGAGGGAGAAGCTGGGAAGCTGCCCGACGAGGGGCACGCGGTTACTACCTCGTCGTTCGCGACAATGGCCCTGGGTCTCGCCGAGACGGTGGATCTCTGGAGCCAGATCGCCTTCCACCGGCTCCGTTACGACGACGCGGCGGAGAAGCGCTCGTCGTCGGGGATAGGCGACGTCCGGCTCTGGTTGCGGGCCGCGCCCCTGAAATGGCTGGGCTTGAGAGTGCCCTTCGCCGTCCGGGCCGGCGTCAAGGTTCCCGTCAGCGAGTTCGACGTGGACGCCGACGAGGTCGCTCTCGGAGACGGACAGCGCGACTGGGAGGTGCTGGCCGAGCTGGGGTACTCGTTCTGGCCGCTTCCCCTCTACGCTTCCGGGTGGGTGGGCTACCGCTGGCGGGAGGAGAACTCCGCGGGGACGGACTTCGGGAACGAGCTGTTCTACTACGCCCAGATCGGGGGACAGTCGGGCCGGTTGGGATACAAGCTGAGTGTCGACGGGTGGAACGGGGCCGCCGCCGGCGGCGTCGGCGGGGACGCGAACCCGGCCGTGGAGCGGGATCTGGTGCAGCTGCTGCCGTCCCTGCTGTACGATGTCGGAGCCGGATGGATCGAGGCGGGCATGCGTTTCGCCTTTGGGGGGCAGAAACGCAACGGGGGGAAGCTCTTTCGTGCTCAAGTACTTCAGGGGATGGACGCTGTTCTGATCATCGCGTCGGCGGGGCGACGGCGCGCAGGCGCTCGCGTCCCAGCGTGTAGAACATCTTCGTCCCCACGCGCACCGACATCCCCAGGCGGCCGGAGATCTTGGACCGGCCGCCGCTGCGCGGAAGGTGGGGCGCGTCGACCTCGCTGATCGCGAGACCGTGGCGCACCGCGCGCACCTGCATCTGGAGCGTCCATCCCCAGTCGCGGTCGTCCATGGCGAGGCGTTCGAGGGCGCCCATGCGGATGGCGCGAAACGGCGCCATGTCGCGGAACGAGCGCCCGAAGAGCAGGCGGGCCGCGAAGAGGACGACCCGGTTGCCCCAGCGGGCGTGGGCGTGCCGGTTGCCGGTGCCGCCGGGCCGCACCCGCACTCCGAGAGCGAGGTCGGCTCCCCGCGCCAGGGGGTCGAGGACGAGGTGAAGCCGCTCGGCGTTCTCGGGGTGGTCGGCGTCCAGGAAGACGATCGCGGCGGGGGGGGCGGGGAGGGCCGCCAGGTGCCGGATGCCGGCCAGGCAGGCGGAGCCGTAGCCGCGTCGCGGTTCCCGGACGACCGCCGCGCCGCCGGCGCGCGCGACGGCGGCCGTGTCGTCGGTGGATCCGTTGTCCGCCACGACGACGGAGTGGAGGCGGCGGACCGGCAGCGCTTCGAGGACGGCGGGCAGGGTCTGCTCCTCGTCGAGCGCGGGGATGAGGACGGCGGTTCTGGGAAGCGGATCGCGATGCCGAGGCTCGCCCGCGTCGTTCCGGGTCGGCGGACTACGGTGACGCATTACTCGGGTCCGGACCGCGGTCGCCCGCCGCACCGGCAATTGGCGGGCGGTTCGTTCGGGGGATAGCGTTGTCCGGAATGCGAAAGCGGAAACTCCGAATCGGCGGACGCGTCCCGGGCGCGACCCGGTCGCGGCGTCGCCGGCGCCCACCATTTTTCGCACCGCCACCGAAGATCGCGACTGAAGACCGGCCGACGGCGCATCCGCGTGAAGCGACGCGCTCTCCCGCAGTCCCCGTTCTCGCCTTCGGTCTCCTCGAGGTCGCCGCTCTCGCCGCCTTCGGGTGGCTGGACGGGATCGCGCTGCCGCTGCCCCGCCTGCTGCTGCCCGCCGCCGCGTTCCTCTGCTACGCGGCGGCGGGGATCGGAGCAAGCCGCGGTTCCCCCCCTCCCGCGGTTCTCCTGTGGGGAGTCGGCATCGCCGCCCGCCTGGCCCTCCTTCCCCTCGCCCCCGAGCTCTCCGGCGACGTCTACCGCTATCTCTGGGACGGCCACGTCCTCCTGGAAGGCGTCAATCCGTACGCCCATCCGCCCGAAGACGAAGCCCTCGCGGCGCTTCGAACCGAGTGGCACGGGGAGATCAACCACCCCCACATCCCGACCATCTACCCGCCGCTGGCCCAGGTGCTGTTCGGCCTCGTGAACGTCGCCGGGGGCACCGTACTCGCGGCCAAGCTGGTGTGGCTGTGCTTCGACCTGGGGTGCGCCGCGCTGCTGCAGGGGATCGCAGCCCGCACCGGTCGGAATCCGGCCCGGGCGCTGGTCTGGTACCTGTGGTCGCCGCTTCTGATCGTGGAGACGGCGTGGAGCGCGCACTACGAGGCGGTGGGCCTCTTCTTCGTGACGGCGCTGATCTGGGCGGCGGCGGGGCGGGACGACGGACGCGCGGAATCATCGCCGGGCGCGGTTCCTGATCCGGACCCGTCCTCCGGCGGGCTTTCCCTCGGAGCCGGAAAACGCTCCGCCGTCCTCGGTTCCGTCCTGGGACTGGCCACGCTGGTCAAGTTCGCGCCCGCCGCCGTCCTGCCGCCCCTGGCGCGGCGCCACGGTTGGCGCGCCGCGGTCGCCTTCGCCGCGGTGTGCGCCGTTCTCTACCTCCCGTTCGCGGGGGTCGGCGTCCCCGCGCTGACCGAGGGCCTGCGCACCTATGCGCGCCACTGGTCGGCCAACGAGGGGGCCTTCTCCCTCGTCCTCCATCTGGCCGGAGATCCCGTGCGGGCCCGCTCGGCCGTTGCCGCGCTGGTGCTGGCCGTCGTCGGCTACACCGTGTGGAAGCGGTTCTCCGTCGAGCGGGCGCTGCTGTGGATCATGGGCGCCGGGCTGCTGCTGTCGCCCACGGTTCACCCCTGGTACGTGCTCTGGGTGCTTCCCATGGCCGCGCTGCGGGGCCACGCTCCCTTCCTCCTGGTCGGCGGCCTCGCGTTCCTCGGTTACTGGGGACTCGCCTCGTACGAGGCCGTCGGGGTCTGGCCGCAGCCCGGTTGGAACCGCGCGGCCATTTGGTTCCCGGTGTGGGGATTGATCCTCTGGCGCCTCGTCCCGGCGAGGGCCGGCCGCTCCGCCGTCCCAGTTTCCGAGCGCGAGGAACCCTGACGCGAAGAGGGCCACGAAGGGAAGCGAGGCCCAGTACCCGGCCGCCAGCGCCGCCACGCCGCCCAGAACCATGTACGTCCCGGCGCCGATCGCCAGCGAGCGGCCGCGGTACGCCGCGCCCGGGGGTTCGTAGGGCGACCGGGGCGACGGACCGGTCTTGGGAGTCCGCTCGAACGGGTCCCGCACGGGCCGGAATCCCCGGAACACAGCCCGGCTGAGCAGCGCCGAGAGTCCCGCGCCCAGCACCAGCGCGCCCGCCGCCCGCCGAATCGCTTCCTCCCAGGCGCGGCCCCGCCGCCGCGCGGCGGTAAGGTAGTAGACGATGAAGGGTCCGGCGGCACCGGCGAAGAGGGCCAGGTCGAGCCACCAGAGCGCCTCCATGTCCAGTTGCCGCCTGGCGAAGGCGGCCGGGACGATGAGTAGCGCGAGGGCGAAGGTCAGGGGGTAGGCGAACTGGCCGCACAGATGCACGACCGCCTCGAACTTGACGACCGGGCGAAGGCGAGTGCCGAGCAGTCGGGGAAGCAGCTTGCGCGCGGCCTGGACGCCCCCCTGGGCCCAGCGCCTCTGCTGCACCAGGAGCGCCGCGGGCGTGCGCGGGAGCTCGGCCGGCACGCCCACCTCGTCCCGCAGGACGAAACGCCAGCCCGCCATCTGCGCCCGGTAGCTGACGTCGAGGTCCTCGGTCAGCGTGTCGTGATGCCATCCGCCCGCGTCCGCGAGCGCCTTGGCGCGCCACATCCCTGCCGTCCCGTTGAACTTGAAGAGCCGTCTGCCGCGGTATCGTCCCCTCTGCTCCACCAGGAAGTGCCCGTCCAGCAGAAGCGCTTGGGCGCGGGTCAGCCACGATTCGCCCTCGTTGAGGTGGTCCCAGCGGGCCTGCACCATCCCGACCCGGGGATCGGCCATGGACGGGAGGAGCTCTTCTAGGAGGCCCGGCGGGGGGACGAAGTCGGCGTCGAGGATGAGAACGTAGTCGCCGGTCGCCGATTCGAGACCCGCGGCGAGGGCGCCCGCCTTGTAACCGCGGCGGACGGTGCGGTGGAGGACGGTGATGTCGACGCCCTTCCGCCGCCAGTCCCGGGCGCGCCGCCGGGCGAGGGCGGTGGTCTCGTCGGTGGAGTCGTCGAGAACCTGGACCTGGAGGAGGTGGCGGGGGTGGGCGAGGCGGCAGGCGGCGTCGATGAGGCGCTCGACGACGTGCCGCTCGTTGTAGACGGGAAGCTGGACGGTGACTTTGGGTTGGGGGGGGAGGGCGGGGGGGGACGGGCGGCCGGGCGCCTTCCGGCTGGACAGGAGGAGCAGGTTGATCCGGTGCGCCGCGAAGGGAAGGAGGAGCGCGAGGACGCCGCCGTAGAGGGAGACCGCGATGACGCTGAGGAGGTCGGTCATTCCGGTTGGTCGTTGGGGGTCGGGTCGAATCCCCGGCACCGGAGCACCGGAAGCGGGGGGTACTTGGGGAAGGTAGGGTCGTGGCGGTGACGGCCACAAAGGTGGAAGACCGAGCCCCGGCGCGAGGTGATTCGGCGCATCCGGGCGCACCGGGCGCAGAGGCCCATGCGGTCGGGGGGGGTGGAGGTCAACGGGCGTCAGCAGTCCGTGGATGAGTCCGCGCAGGCACCCGCGGCGGCGAGGCGGCGGGCCGGCGGGGCGTCTCGAAGGTCGAATAGCGGGGTGGTTTGCCCGAAAGGCAACATACCCGTCTTCACGGATCCGGGGTAACGGGCTGACCCCGGCCGAACAGCGGGGTGATACCCCCCGCGGTGCCGTGCTGTTCCCCGGGCCGAGGCCGGGATCGTACCACGACCGGCTACGAGACCGAACTCTGGTCGATGGCCGACGCGCTCCGCGGCTCGATGGACGCGGCCGAGTACAGGCACGTCGTGCTCGACGGGTCTACGATCCCTGCTGCGGCTCTTCAGGCATGTTCTTGCAGTCGGTCGAGTTCATCCGCGCCCACGCCACCGGCGGGGATCCCTCGCAACTGCGGCCAGCCCGGCAGCCAGCCGGTCGGCGAACCGGTTCTCATCGTCCGGCCGCGCACTCCTCCAGTTCCCCCAGCCTCTCAATCAGCGGCGCCCTGTCCTCTTCGCTCACCTCCTCCAGCGACGCACGCAACACCCGCACGATTTCCGGGCCTCTGTCATCCCACCCGTACCACTCCCAGTCCCTCGCGGCCCGCGAGTCCGGACCGGCCGCCCGCGCGGCGCTGCACTGCTCCAGGGCATAGCCGAACGCAGTCCGCCCCAATTCGATGGCTCGTGCGATGTGGCGGCCGCTGGGAAACTCCGCCCAATACCTGGCCAGCCTCTCGTTGACAGCCTGCTCCGCGTGACAGACGGGATCATCCTCGCAGGAGTAGGCGTCCGACTCGCTCGCGAACCTCCAAATGATCTCCTCGGCGAACGGATCCGCCCGGTGGCTGTCGTACAGGGTTAGATACGCCTCGTCGCTCAGGGTCCAGGCACTGCCCTCGGCGGTATACGAGATCTCGCTTCCGAGCGCCTCGATCCACGCCAGGGTCACCGCATCGGCACTCCTGGGCCTGTACTCGCCCAGCACCCGGCGCAGCAGTTCCAGCCGCCGGAGTCCCAGCACCGCAGACCCTTCGACTATGTCCCGGTGCCCGCGGCCGTAGACCGACAGCACCGTCAACAGACTGAGGTGATTGAAGGTGGACCACCCTTCGCCGGACGTCAGGAAACGGTCAGCCATCGCAAGCACATGTTGGTCCGTGTCCCCCGGAGCGGTGTGCGCGGCCACGACCCAGCACTTCCCCGGCGGGTAGAAGACCCATGCCTCGCCGGCCACGATGGTGTCCGCGCGATCGGTCCCGAAGTGGAGATCCAATCGCAGCGTCCTTGGGCCGGAGGCGGTCGGCAACGGTCGAATGCGGCACGCCACATCGGGGGCGATGATCGCCAGGTCCCTGGCCTCGGGTGCCGGCGCCCGTTCGTCCCGCCCCGGTTCCCCCGGTCCCGCGCCTGTCCTGGGCCCCCCCTCGTCCACCGTCCACATGCCCCAACCCGACGGATTCTCCGAGTACCGCACGCGGTCTCCGAGCGACTCGATCCACATGATGATCCGTGGGTCGCGATCAGTCGGGCGAAGAGGGGTCAACTCCGTCCGTTGTGCCGCCTCCACCGCCTTGGCGGCCAGGGCCGCCCGCCGCAGACTGAAAACGGGAGACCCTTCGACCTGCTCCCGGTACCGGGAATGCACGAACAGTGTGTGCACGGCCAGCAGGTGCTCCAGCGGCGGCAGGGCGTCCTCGGACAACAGGCGGTCGGCCAGCTCCAGCAGGTGACCGGCCCCCTCGGTCGAGACCACCATCGACTCCGCCACCCAGCACCCCTCGGCAACCCACGGGCGTGACGTAAGGCTGGGCGCGATGTGGATCCAGGTCTCCCCCCTCTCGTCGGTCGCGGTACGCCAAACCCAGATCTCCGCCGCCCAGGCATTGCCCTTGAGCTCAAGCACCGCCGCCACGTTCGCCGAGTGCGAAGGCGCGACGCGACAGGCGACTTCCGGCGTGACCTGCGCCACGCGTGCCCGCTGCTGCGCGGCCGCGGGCGGCGCAGTCGGGAATAGCATCAGGACAAGCACGATTCTGCGCATCCGGCGCTCCTGCGGCAGGTGGCGGTCCCCTGGAACCTGCCGGTTCAACCCCGGTTCAGGACCTCGATCTCAAGTCCCGCAACTCGCGGTAGGCGACGACGAGGAAGTTACCGCACCCGCACGCGGGGCGTTGTCCGAACGGCTATGGCCCCGGTTCCCGCGCTACGCCACGATCCCGATGAAGGCCCGTTGGCGACCCGCGTCACCGCGACGGTGCGAGAAGTACCCTCCGTCGCCGCACAGGGTGCATTCGCGGCTCACCGAAACCCCTTCCTCGCGAACACCCGAGGCGGCCGCCCGCCGGCCGACGACCCGCCGGAGGTCGATGGGGCGGCGTGTCGCTGGAACCGGCTCGCCGAGCGCCCGGAAGACTTCGGGTCCCACCTCGTAGCATTCCCCGCAGACGGCGGGCCCGAGGTGGACGGCCATGTCGGCCGGCCTGCTTCCGAAGGCTTCGCCCAGCGCGGCGACCCCAGACTCGACGACCCCCGCCGCCGTGCCCCGCCACCCCGCGTGGAGCAGCCCGACGGCTCTCCGGACAGGGTCGGCGACGAAGACGGGGACGCAGTCGGCGACCGCGACGGTCAGGAGCACTCCGGGGACGCGGGTCACATGCCCGTCGCCTTCGCCCGCCACCTTCGGGCCCGCGGCGGCGTCTTTCACAGTCCGCGTGCGCGAGCCGTGCACCTGGCGGCTGCCAACCGCCGAGCGCCAGGGGCTTCCCGGGGTCAGCGCGAGCATGTCGCGAAGGGGCGGGACGGCCGGATCGAACCGGGATTCGTCCGCGCCGGCCCCCCCGCCGGAGCCGCGAGCTTCCGGCCGGGTCCCCGCCGGGGCGGATTCGGCCGCACTCGGAACGCCGTCCGTCCCCGCGGCGCCCCGGGTCGTCCCCGCCCGGAGCCACGGGAAGCGACTGCCCCATCCCGGAACGGGGGTGGCCGGGAACGATCGCGAGCCCGCCGCATCGCCCGGGGGCCGATGCGCCGCCGGCGCTCCCGGCCGTAACGCGCTTCCGGACATCGTCGCAAGGCTCCAGTCCCGTCGTGGCGATCCTCCACCGACACTCTCCCCCGTCCCCGAAAGCTACTAGCTTTCACCCCGTCATGAGCGGATACTTCGACAGCCAGAACGCGGCCTACGTTCAGGCGCTCTACGAGGAGTTCACCCGGAATCCGGAGTCCGTGCATCCGGAGTGGCGGGAGATCTTCCGGCGCGGCCGGCGCGAACTGGCGGACGCCGGACTGCTCATCTCAGACGGCCGGGCGCAACCGAACGGAGGCGGCGTCCTCGCCGGACCCGGCGCGCTCCCCGAGCCCGCGGTTTCCCCGCCCCCAACCCCCCGCGCACCCGCCCCGGCCGCGGCGCCCGCCGTCCCCGCCGCCACCCCCAGGCCCGACCCCCGCCTCCTCTCCCTCGTCGCCCGCGCCTCGAACCTCCTGCAGGCCTTCCGCGAACACGGCCACCAGGCCGCGCGCATCGACCCCCTCGGCAGCACGCCGCCCGGCCATCCCCAGCTCGACCCCGCGTACTTCGGCACCACCATGGAGGAGCTGGAGGAGATTCCCACTTCGGTGCTCTTTCCCAAGGGCGGCGAGGCCCCCCTCGCATTCACCCTCGACCGGCTCAAGGCCATCTACGGCGGCGACCTGGGCTACGAGTTCGAGCACCTCGAGGACCCCGTCAAGGTGGCGTGGCTGTGGGAACAGGTGGAGCGGGGCGCGCACTTCGAGGGCTACGGCGACGAAGACCGGGTGCGCACCCTCGACCGGCTCACCCAGGTGGAGGGACTGGAGCAGTTCCTGCACCGAGCCTACCTGGGCCAGAAGCGCTTCTCGATCGAGGGGATCGACATGCTGGTCCCCATGCTCGACGAGGCCATCAAGCTGGCCGCGGCGCACGGCGCCGCCGAGGTCGTCATCGGTATGGCGCACCGCGGCCGCCTCAACGTGCTGAAGCACATCATGGGGGTGCCGTACGCGGAGATTCTCGCCGAATTCGAGGAGGGCGCCGCGCCGGGAAGCGCGCTCTGGGTCCCCGACCCCGGCACGGGGGACGTGAAGTACCACCACGGCGCCGCGGGGGACTACCCGCTCCGCGCGGGCGGCGCGATCCGGATCACGCTCGCCCCCAATCCCAGCCACCTGGAGTTCGTCAACCCGGTCATCCTGGGCATGGCGCGCACCCTGCAGTACGCGGGCCGCAACAGCGGCCGCGAACGGGACCCGGCGCTCGTCGTGCCCGTCCTCATCCACGGCGACGCCGCCTTCGCGGCCGAGGGCGTCGTGGCCGAGACCCTCAACCTGGCCCGGCTGCGCGGCTACGAGGTCGGGGGCACCATCCACATCATCGGCAACAACCAGGTCGGCTTCACCACCGGCCCCGGGGACGGCCGCTCCACCCGCTACGCGAGCGACCTCGCCAAGGGGTACGACATTCCGGTCATCCACGCCAACGGCGACGCGCCCGAGGAGTGCCTAGCCGCGGTGCGGCTCGCGATGGCCTACCGCAAGCGCTTTCGCGCCGACGCGGTGATCGACCTCATGGGCTACCGGCGCCACGGCCACAACGAGGCCGACGAGCCCGAGTACACGCAGCCCGTCCTCTACGGCTGGATCAGCGACCATCCCACCGTGCGGATGCAGTGGGCCGGGGAGCTCGTCGCGCGCGGACTTGTCACCGGGAGGGACGCCGACGACCGGGTCGCCGCGATGGCCGACCGGCTTCGCGCGATCAAGGACGGCCGCAAACGGAAGGAAGAGGAGTCCGCCCCGCCGTGGCAGGTGCCCAGCTACACCGCCGTGGACCAGGAGTTCGAGCGGGACACCGGGGTCCCCTTCGAGGAGCTCGAACGGATCAACCGGACGCTGCTCGCCGTTCCCGAGGGCTTCAGCGTCCACCCCAAGCTGGTCCGCCAGCTCGAGCGGCGCGGCAGGGACTTCGGTCCGGACTTCGAGGTGGCCTGGGGACAGGCCGAGGCTCTGGGCATCGGATCGCTCCTGGCCGCGGGCGTGCCGGTTCGCCTCACGGGCCAGGACTCGCAGCGGGGCACCTTCAGCCACCGGCATGTGGTGCTGAACGACGCGGAGACCGGCGAGCGGCACTGCCCGCTGGCGGAAGTCTCGGACACCCGCTTCGAGATCTACAACTCGCCGCTGACCGAGGCGGCCACGATCGGCTTCGAGTACGGCGTGGCGGTCGCGGCCGACCGGGACCTGGTGCTCTGGGAGGCCCAGTTCGGGGACTTCGTCAACGTGGCCCAGGTCATGATCGACCAGTTCCTGTCGGCGGGGTGGTCGAAGTGGGGACAGCGTTCGCGGCTCACCCTGCTCCTGCCGCACGGGTACGAGGGCCAGGGACCCGAGCACTCCAGCGCGCGTCTCGAGCGGTTCCTGCAGCTTTGCGGCGAGGACAACATGCGGGTGGTCTACCCCAGCACGCCGGCCCAGTACTTCCACCTGCTGCGCCTTCAGGCCTTCAGCGAACCGGAGCGGCCGCTGATCGTCATGTCGCCCAAGAGTCTCCTGCGGCACCCCCGGGCGAAGTCCCCGGTGCGGGAGCTGGCCGACGGGCGCTTCCGGAAGGTGATCGACGATCCCGCGACCCAGGGACAGGAAGACGCGGAGCGGGTGCGCCGGCTGATTCTGTGCAGCGGGAAGGTCTACTACGACCTGGCCGGCGCGGACGAGCGGGCCGAAGCCGGGGACACGGCGATCGTCCGGGTTGAGACGCTCTACCCGTTCCCGGCCGGGGGGATCCGGGCACTGCGCGAGCGCTACCCGAACGTCGAGACGGCGATCTGGACCCAGGAGGAACCGCTGAACATGGGGGCGCTCACCTACATCCTGCCGCGGCTGCGGACGGCGCTGCCGCGCGAGGTCCGCCTGCTGCACGTCTCGCGCCCCGAGCGGGCGAGTCCCGCCGAGGGGAACCCCCGAAATCACGCCATCGCGCAGCGCGACATCGTGGCCAGGGCGCTGGCGGCGCGTGCATGAGGCCGCGCGAGCACCGAGGCGTTTCTTCCAGGATCGGGCGGACGAATCCGCGCGAGCGGCGAGACGGCGGGCCGGCAAGGCGCGTTGAGGGGGGACGCCGGCCGCCGGGAGGTCCCTCGGCGCCATGCTGACCGCCGCCCACATCGCCGCCGCCCGGGACCGGATCGGCCCGCACGTGGTCAGGACGGGGTGCCCGGAATCGTTCGCGCTGCGGGAGTTGGCGGGTTGCCAAGTGCGCCTGAAGGCGGAGTTCAGGCAGCGGACGGGATCGTTCAAGGACCGGGGTTCGCTCAACAGGCTGATGCAGCTCGGGCCGGCGGAGCGCGAGGCCGGGGTGGTCGCGGCCAGCGCCGGCAACCACGCCCAGGCGCTGGCGCGCCACGCGGCGCGGCTGGGGATCCCGTGCACGATCGTGATGCCGGACAACGCACCGCTGATCAAGGTCAGCAACACGCGCGCGAGCGGGGCGAGGGTGATCCAGACCGGGGAGACGATTTCCGACGGGACGGCCCGTGTCGACCGCTTGGTGGCCGAAGAGGGGCTCACCCAGGTGCACGCCTTCGACGACCTCGCGGTGATGGCCGGCCAGGGCACGATCGGGCTGGAGATCCTGGAGCAGCTTCCCGACGTGACCGTCGTGGTCGTGCCGGTCGGCGGCGGCGGGATGATCGCGGGGGTGGCCACGGCGGTGAAGGCGGAGAAGCCCGCCGTGCGGATCATCGGCGTCGAGGCCGAGGCCTCGCCGGGGGCGGTCAAGTCGCTGGAGGCGGGCGCGCCGGCGCACGTGGAGATGTCGGACACTCTGGCCGACGGGATCGCCGTGAAGCGGATCGGCGACCTGACCTACCCGCACCTGGAAGCCCTCGCCGACGACGTGGTGCTGGTAAGCGAAGAGGAGATCATCCGGGCGATCTTCTTCCTGCTCGAACGCGAGAAGCTGGTGGTGGAGGGGGCGGGGGCGGTGGGGGTGGCCGCGCTCCTGGAGGGGAAGATCGGGGTGGCGGCGGGCGACAGCGCGGTCTGCATTCTGTCGGGCGGCAACATCGACATGAACATGGTGTCGCGGATCATCGACCGGGGCCTCTGGGCCGACGGCCGCCTGGCCAGCCTGTCGGTGGTGGTGCGCGACCGTCCCGGCTACCTGAACGAAGTCACCGGAGTGGTCGCGATCGCGGGCGCGAACGTGCTTCACATCGAGCATACGCGGGCGTTCGGGGACATCGCGGTGGGCAAGGTCGCGATCGAGATGAAGATCGAGACCCGTGGGCGGGAGCACGTGGCGGCGATCGTGGCGCAGTTGCGCGAACTGGGACACCGGGTGGAGGAAGTGGGGTAGCAGCCCGTGGACGAAATCCCCGAGGGGCGCTCCTTCATGGCTACACCCCCTCCTCCCCGGCCCCCGCCTCCCTGAGCGCGTCCGCCATAATCCCGCACGCCGACCCGATCACCCCGATCCCGGCGAACATCGCCACCGTGGCCAGGATCCGTCCTCCGGCCGTCACGGGCTGGATGTCGCCGTACCCCACCGTCGTCAGGGTGACCACCGCCCACCACAGCCCATCGTAGACCGAGCCGAAGACCTCCGGCTGCACCGCCTGCTCGAGGTGGTACATGCCGAAGCCGGCCGTGACCACGATGATGCAGGTGCCGGCGAACAGCGCTCCGGCCTCGTCCAGGGCGAGCCGGAACGCGCGGGCGAGCTTGGGCACCGCGCTGGTGCGGGCGGCGAGCTTCGCCGTGGTGACGAAGAGGCGAAAGAGGCGAAAGGCCCGAAGCGCCTTCAGATCGAATCCCGTGAACGCCCACAGCGGCAGGGCGGCCAGGAAGTCCACGATTCCCATGAAGCTGAAGGCGTACTTCCTCCAGTCCTCCGCCCGGCGGATGCGAATCCACCACTCGACGGCGTAGAGCAGCCAGATGCCCACGCGCGCCCAGAAGAAAACCGTCGCCGCATCGGCGAGGGCGTGGATGGTCTCGGCGGCCTGGAGCACCAGGTCCACGCAAATTACGGCGATCACCGCACGTTCGGTTCGTTCGGAGAAGGGGGAAGGCTTGGTCATCGTGGGTCTCCCGGGGTTGGTGGGGGGCACCGGGGTCGAGGCGCGCAGCCCGGTGCATGCAGCGCACGCCCGGGCTATCCTGTACCGTATGGCTTCCGCCGACAAACAGACCGGCTACGAGGACGGCCGCGACAACGTGCAGTTCCTGGGCCTCGAGGTCCATGGGCCGGTCTTCTTCGTCTCCAGCCTCACCATCATATCGTTCATCGTCGGCGTACTGGCGTTCCGCGATGCCGCCGCCGGCGTCTTCGAGTCGGTGTACGCGTGGCTCGTCTCGACGTTCGACTGGGTGTTCATGGGCACGTTGAACGTCTTCCTCCTGTTCTGCCTCCTCCTCCTGGCGACGCCCGTCGGCCGCGTCCGCCTCGGAGGACGGGACGCCAGGCCGGACTACTCCATCTGGTCGTGGTTCGCGATGCTCTTCGCGGCCGGAATCGGCATCGGTCTCATGTTCTTCGGGGTGGCGGAGCCGGTCCAGCACTTTATCAGTCCGCCGCTCGGCGTCGACCCCGCGGACACCGCCGCCGCGCGCAACGTGGCCATGGCCGCGACGATCTTCCACTGGGGCATACAGCCCTGGGCGCTCTACGCCGTCGTCGCGCTCGCGCTCGCCTTCTCCGCCTACAATCTCCGGTTGCCGCTGACGATACGTGCGGCGTTCCATCCTCTCCTGGGCGATGCGGTGTGGGGCCGGTTCGGCCACTGCATCGACATCATGGCCGTCTTCGCCACGCTCTTCGGGCTGGCGACCTCGCTCGGTCTGGGGTCCCAACAGCTTGCGGCGGGGATGGCTCTCCTGTTCGGTGTGCCCGACACCAGCGCGACCAGGGTGCTGGTGATCGCCGCGGTCACGTCCGTCGCCACGCTGTCGGTCATGTCCGGAATGGACAGGGGAATCAAGCGGCTAAGCCAGGCCAACCTGGTTCTGGCGCTGCTGTTGCTCGCATTCGTGCTGGCGGCGGGGCCGACCCTCGCCGTGTTCACGGGATTCGTCGCCAGCCTCGGCCACTATCTCGCCGAAATCGGCCCGCTCAGCAACTGGGCCGGGCGCGACGACCTCGACTTCATGCACGGATGGACCACCTTCTACTGGGCGTGGTGGCTCTCCTGGGCACCCTTCGTCGGCCTGTTCATCGCGCGGGTCTCGCGCGGCCGCACGGTGCGCCAGCTCGTCGGCTGCATGCTGGTCATCCCGGTTCTCCTCTGCGCGCTCTGGTTCAACGCTTTCGGGGCGACCGCGCTGTCGATGCACATCGACGGAGGCCGGACCGCGGTGGTCGAAGCGGTCGGGGACGGCCGGCTCGAACTGGCCCTCTTCGGGCTGCTCGACGCCCTTCCGCTCGCGCAGATCACCCCGGGGATCGCCATCGTCCTCGTGGCCGTCTTCTTCATCACCTCCTCCGATTCCGGTTCGCTGGTGATCGACACGATCGCCGCCGGCGGCAAGATCGACACCCCCGTCGGGCTGCGCGTCTTCTGGTGCACCTTCGAAGGGCTCGTCGCCATCACGCTCCTGGTGAGTGGCGGACTGGTGGCGCTCCAGACGGCCGCGCTCATCACGGGCTTCCCGTTCGCCCTCCTGGTGCTGGCAATGTGCTTCAGCGTGTGGAAGGGGCTGCGGACGGCTGCGGGGCGGGGGTGAGCAACCGTACGGCGAAGACGCGGGAAGTGTCCACGGGCTGTTAGCTCAGCCCCTTCCGCCAACGGGATACTCGCGCACGGCACGCTCCCCTGCCGGCGCAAGACGGACGACCTCGGAGACATCAAGCGGGTCGTTCTCGGGAAGCGGCGATTCACCCTTCTCCTGGCCGGTCCCGGCCACGCTCCGCAGCCCGGCCAGCGTCTCCGAGCCGGGTATCGCCGCCCGGTCTCCATCGTAGTAGTCGAACCAGGGGAGTCCGGCGTCGGCGTATTCGCGGGCCGTCGGCGGGTCGGTGGGCGGTCGCTCTCCGGTGATCGCCAGCCACTGCGCGGAGTTGGCGATCGTCACGAAGCAGCGGCTGGCGCGCCCCTCGTCCCACGCGTCCGGGCCGTAGTCGTCGTCGTAGATTTCCTGCCGCATCCGGCCACCGGGGGCCAGGCCCATGTCATACTTCGCGGGGGCCCGGCGGTAGCACACCCCGACGACCTCTTCCGCCGCCCTGAACCGGACCGCGAAGAACTTCTCGTAGACCTCGCGCTTCATGGGGCAGACGGACAGCTGCAGGCCGCCGTGCTTCGCGGCTCCGGTCAACTGCTCCTCCGCCGTGTACCCCTCCACGGGTTTCCTGGGGAAGGCGGTCCGCGAAATCGTCGAGATGGCGGAGCGGAAGGCGACCCAGGCCCGCGGGGAGAGGGTAGGCCCGGTCGTTGTCCGGAATCCGCAGGGTGCGCTGGAACTCGATGCCGCACCGGGCCCCCGGATGGACTTCGGGGAACCGGAAGGTCATCCGGTCTCTCTCAAGGGTGATCATCGGCTGCGGTTCTCCTCTGTTCAGTGGCTTACCAATCTCCGTCCCGCACGACCCGGACGACCCGGAACACGGCTTCGTCGGGCGCCTCCTTCAGCTCCCGGATGAGCTGCGCGAAGAGCCTCGGTCTCTTGCGAATGATCTCCTGCAGGTCGCTCGAGACCTTGCCGGCCAGGGCCAGAAACACGTCCGGATCCTCGTCCAGCTCCCTCGCCAGGCGAACGGTCGTGGCCTCCGAGGGCGGGGCGGCGGCTCCGCGTTCGATCTTGCTCAGATACGCCGGCTCCACACCGATGCGGTGGGCGACCTGGCGCAGCGAGAAGCGCCTGTCGTCCGCGCGAAGAGCTTCGCGTTTCCGCCGGACTGTGGTGCCGAAATGGCTCATGGGCCGTGGGCCGTGTGGGTAGTGTATCGTACATGGTACACAATTGTCGCGGCCGAGTCAATGGGCGAAGGGGTCGTGTCGCTTGCGGGAGGCGGCTGGGGGTGATCACCGGGGTGCGTAGTCGATTCGGGATGGCGCGGCGTGACGAATGTCTCGCCGGGAGGGGCGCCACGGTGGCGCGGCCGCGCGGGAAATCGGCGAGTGAGCATCCGGGATTTGACAAAGCTAGGGACAGTTAGATAGGGTTATGTCCTCATGTGGCCTAACCATTCCTAATTCCCCCTAAAGGATTCGATGGATCCAGTTGCCAACCCGTTCGCACCGGGGGCGGGATCGCGGCCCCCGGCCTTGGCGGGTCGCGACGAGGTGCTCGAAGCGGCGAGTATCGCCTTGCGACGCATTCAGGCCGGACGTCACGCGAAGAGCGTGATGCTTCTCGGCCTCCGGGGCGTCGGGAAGACCGTGCTTCTGGCCCGGATCGGAGAAGACGCCGAGTCCCTGGGGTATCTGACCGCCATGATCGAGGCGCCGGAGGACCGCCGCCTAGCCGGACTCCTCGTTCCCAAGCTCCGCAGAGTCCTCTATCGAGTCAGCGGCAAGGAGAAGGCGCGGCTCCTGGGGAACCGCGCGCTTGGTGCGCTTCGCAACTTCGCCAGCGCCTTCAAGGTGTCCTACGCGGAGTTCGAAGTGGGCGTGACGCCCGAGCCCGGTCTGGCCGCGTCCGGAGACCTGGAAACCGATCTCACGGACCTGATGGTGGCAATTGGAGAAGCCGCCAGGGCCGGGAACCAGCCTGCAGCCATCCTGATCGACGAGGTGCAGTACCTGAACGATGAGGACTTGCGTGCGCTCATTGTCGCACTGCACCGGATCGGCCAGAGGGCGCTGCCCCTGCTCATGTTCGGAGCGGGCTTGCCCCAGCTCGCGGCGCTTTCGGGAGAGGCCAGAGCTATTCGGAGCGCCTCTTCGACTTCTTCGGCGTCGGTCCGCTTGACGAGAACGCAGCAAGGGAAGCCGTTCGGGTTCCGATCGAGGATGCCGGGGCGGCGATCGACGATGACGCGCTCTCGGAGATCGCGCGGCGAACGGAAGGCTATCCGTACTTTCTCCAGGAATGGGGGGCGCACTCGTGGAATGTCGCGCCCAGGTCACCCGTGACCCTCGAGGACGTGGTCTCGGCCAGCGGGAAGGCCATGGCCGCCCTGGACGCGAGCTTCTTCCGCGTTCGCTTCGATCGCCTCACGCCGCGAGAACAGGACTACCTGAGAGCGATGGCGGAACTTGGTCCCGGCCCGCACCGCTCGGGAGAAATAGCCGCTAAGCTGGGAATCGCGGTCACGTCGGCCGGACCTCTTCGGACCGGTCTGATCCGAAAGGGCATGATCTGGAGCCCTTCGCATGGCGACACGGCCTTCACGGTACCGATGTTCGATCGGTACATGGTCCGCGCGATGCCCGATCGGCCACACTCGTGAAGCCCGCTCGGCGCCTCGTGCCGAGGCGCGGATACCTCCCTGACGCTGCTGGGGGAGGGTGAGTGGCGAGGGGAAGCCGCCGGACCGATCCGGTTGCCGGAGCGCCGCGGCCGAGGTGGCGCGCCATTCGGACCGGTTTGCGCAGCATGGGCCAATGCCGTACAGTATGGTGGCATCAGGTCGCCTGGGTGGGCCAGGCACGATGCGCCACACGCCACTCCCAACGAGAGGAGAACGCCGATGAACACACTTTCGTCAACACGGTTGCCCATGGCGCGATTCCCCGCCATGCCCCGCTGGTCGCCGCTGCCGTTGGTGGTCGCCTTGCTTGCCGCGTGCGGCGGCGACGCGCCGCCCATCGCGTGCCAAGGGGAGCTCCATACCAAGGTGGAGCTGAGCATGGAGCAGACGCAGCTCCTGCGGCCCTGCTTCGAGGACCCCGAGGGCGAGTCGCTGCAAATCACCGCCAAGGCGTCGGATCCCGAGGTCGTGTCCGCGCTTGTCGTAGAGGACCCGACGATTAATTCTCAGGTCCCGATGTATGTGGTCAGCGTGATGGGGTTGTCTCCCGGAACCTCCACCGTAACGATCACGGCCGAGGATCCGAGCGGCCAGACCGCCTCGATCGACGTCGCGTTGGAGGTCCTCAGGCGAGTCGTGGTCTGGCGGGCGGACTTCGACGGAAGCCGCGACGGCTTCGAGTCGGGCTCGTGCGGCGAGTTTACTATAGAAGACGGCAAGGCGGTGCTCGCTTCCGGCCGTGACGGCTCTCTTTGTTGGGCGAGGAAGTCGGGGTTCACTGCGGACGAATGGGAATTGACGGCGTCGTTGGGCAAGGCTAAGGAAAATGACAATGAGACCGCGCCCGGATTGTTGTCGTATTACGGCGGGACGAACGCCATCTATCTGGGCATGGTCTTCGGATATGAATCCGTTAGCTCGAAGTACTTCGGCGCCGGAGACCCCCACAATTTTGTCATGGTCTACCACAACTATGCCGACTGGTGGACCACCGACGACGATCTTTGGGGGAACTCGGACGCTTGTGACAACGATCCCGGGGAGTTGATCGATGTGGCCTTCGCCAACCGCGACGGCGATCTTACGGCAACGTGCGGCACTACCCTGGTGTTGAGAGTGAACAGGGCGGATAAGGAGTGGTCGCACGTCACCACGATGGACAACTTGGCTCTGACGGTGGTGGGCCCCAATGCGTACCAGTATGTGGAGTTCGATTGGGTCGAGTTGACCGCCCTCCCGCCCCAGGGCGAGCAAAGCGCTCGAGTGGCTTGGGACGAGGGCCCGCCCGAAGTGCCCGATGACGTCCTCACTCTCAAGCGCAGGGTCGACATCCCGAGGTAGAGAGTCGAACCTGCGGGGGGGATTGTGATCGCTGCAATCCTCCCGACATGGCGGTGCGGAGCGCCGGTTCGATAGCGGCGTGACGCGACCCGGGCCCCGGAGCCCGGGTGGAGCGGGAGAAACGCTCCACCCGGGCTGCCGGGCATGGCGCGTGTCCGGGCGCCGAGCGGTCGTGGGCACCCGGCTGCTCCCGCAGCGAGGTTGCGGGTGGGCGCAAGAATACGTCAACGGAACTGGTCGTTCACTTCTCGTCCGGCAGGCCCCGGCTGACCGTCACCACCTCCCCCGGCCCCGCCACCGGCGCCGTCTCGAAGTCGTCGAGCAGCCTCCGAATCCGCCCTGTTGCCCTATCCGTCACTATCGCCATCGGCCGCCGGGTCGTCGCGTCCAACCGGTCCGAGCCATTCGGCCCCGACAATGTGATCGTGGCGAGAGACTCGGCCCAGTTCGCCTCTACCGGCAGCAAGAAGACGAAGTGTCCCTCCCCGCTCTCCGACTCGATCATCGGGTTGAAACTCAGCGAAAACAGTGTCCCGCCACTGTCACTCCGTCCCTCGATCCGGTACGGACCGCCGGCCTCCGGCAGCGACGGCGCGGCGTCCAGAACGATCGCGGGGTCGAGCGTGACCTGGCCCGGGCCGGTGCTCCCCCAGAGAACCAGCGACGGGCGCCTGTCCGCGGCCGATCGGCGTTTTTCCTCCTCCCGCTCGATTCGGTATTCCAGTGCCTTGGCGTGGTGGTAGTCGCTGATCCAGTAGTAGGTGTCGTGATAGCAGTAGGACATGAGATCGGGGTTGTTGGGACTCTTCAACTTCCCGGTTTCCCGGTCGCGTCCCCATGCGCCTGTTCGCCCGCCCTCGTGCGGATAGTCCGGGTCGAGGTGACGGGGATTGCCGCACGGTGCGTGCAGCAGGTTCATGTTGTGCCCGACCTCGTGCGCCAGGGTCAGGCGACCTGTGTTCGAGATGCTCGTCCGGCCGCCGAGCTGTCCCGCGTTCTGGCTCGGGAAGATACCCGCGTAGTAGCCGGGGTCGCCGTCCGCCTTTCTCAGCAGGTCGAGTTTCCTCATGAGATTCGAGTCGTCGTCCAGGTGAAAGGTCTCCCGCACGGAGAAGTCGTAGTCGCTGATGGGCAGCATCTTCAGCATCTCCCTGACCGGCCGGCTCATCGCGGTCATCCTGGACGCCGCATTGGCGTAGGCCGTGTCCTCCCCTTCGATCTGGATCGGCACGATGGTCACCTTGAATTCGGGCATTTCGCGCACATCCAGGGCGAGCGTGCCGGATTCGGGAACGCGTCGCCGGCTCCCGTCCCGCAGCGGCAGTTTCCGGTCGGGATCCAGCTCCACGACCAGTTTCAGTCCCGGCTCCAGGACTTCGCCGGGAATCGACGCGTGGTGAGAGGTCGCAAGCCGCCCCTCGTCGATCTCGAGCGGAATCCCCCGCCTGCCCTTGACAGTCATGTTGGCGACATGGACGGACTTCCCGTCCTTGTAGAAGGTCGCGCGGATCTGGGAGTCGAAGTAGTTGGCGGAGTCGGCCACAGCGAAGACCCGCAGGAGCGCGTCCCGGCCGGCCATGAGCGGAACTTCGGCGGCCCGGTTCTGCACAGGCTGGGTCAGGTAGACCAGGGGCAGCTTGACCAGGATCGAATCCGCGCCCTCGCACACGTTGCCGCTCCAGTCGGTCATCTCGCCCAGCCAGTCGGCGATCTCCTCCAGCGGAGGCGCGCACACGCCCGTATCCGCGAAGTGGAGCGTATCCAGGTCCAGCTCCGTCATCCACTCCTGGAGAACGCCGCCGAGCTTCCCGTTCCCGCTCACGTCCAGGCGGGTCAGCTCGCGAAGGTGGACTAGTTGATACGGCAGCATCCAGATCGCGTTGTTGTCCTTGAGGTCCAGGGCCGTGACCCGGCCGCTGTCGTCCACCGAAACGCCGGCCCAGTCCTCCAGATCCGCGTCTGTAAGCCAACCGTCCTGCTCCGTCCACCCGGAGCCGCCCATCCCTTCGTACAGTGCGGTGAGGACCAGCCTGTCGTGGCGTGACGCGTCGCAGGATGAGCGCTCGACCCAGGCGATGGCGTTCAACCACCGCTGGAACCCGGCACCGCGCGGCGCACAAAGCCGGGTTTCCGGGAAGATAAGGTAGTGGGGCCGGAGCTGAGTCAAGCTCTCGGGCAGCAGGCCTGCCAGAGGATTCTCGGCGACCGCGAGGTAGTCGAGCGCGGACGCTTCGCCGATCCGGGCGGGCAGGGGCCCGGTGAGTTCGTTGCTGTGCAGTATCAGATTCAACAGCCCCTTGAGCCTGCCGATCGAAGACGGAACAGGGCCGGTCAACGCATTGTAGGATAGATTGAGGTCGCCCAGCTCCGAAAGCTCGCCGATCTCGTGCGGAATCTCGCCGGCCAGGCCGTTGGATCGCAGATCCAGCTCGACCACACGGCCACGCTCGTCGACTTTGACGCCGTACCAGGTGGATACCGGATCCCTGCTCAGCCAATTGGCATTGCGGCGCCAGCTTTCGCCGCCGGTGGCGCGATGGAGCGCGGTGAGCGCGTGTCGATCGGAATCGCGGGCGACGATCTTCGCGTCGGCCACCAGTGTGTCGTGCCGGGCCGTGACCATCGTAATCCCCTCTTCCAGGGCGGTCACCATGCCGGTGATGTCGACCGTGGCCACGGTGAAGTCGGCGCTGGACCACTCGACGGCCGCGTCCTCGATCTCCCGGCCGTCGTGGTCCCGTACCACGGCCACCAGCTGCACGGTTCCGCCGGGGGGGAACAGGAGCGCGGAGTCCGGGGCGACCTCGATGGTGGCCGGCCCGGTGGGAGGGCCGGTCGGCCCCTTTTCGCAACCCGGGGAGGCCGCCGCCACGCACCAGAGGGACAGCACGCGGACTGTCCGAAGTTCCCAACTGCTCATGGCTTCGCTCCTCTATCCACCAACGCATGCATTATACGCACGCCCGAGCTAACCCATACTATGCTCCATGGCTTCCGCCGTCAAGCAGACCGGCTACGAGGCCGGCCGCGACAATGCGCGGTTCCTGGGCCTCAAGGTCCATGGGCCGGCCTTCTTCGGCTCCTGCCTAGCGCCGCGGCCGAGGTGGCGCGCCATTCGGACCGGTGGCGCAGAACGGCCGACACCCGTACAATAGGGGGGATCGGGTCGCCTGGGTGGCCAGGCACGATCCGCCGCACGCAACTCCCAACGAGAGGAGAACGCCGATGAACACACTTTCGTCTACCCGGTTTCCCATGGCGCGGTTCCCCGCCATGCCGCGCTGGTCGCCGCTGCTGCCGGTGGTCGCCTTGCTTGCCGCGTGCGGCGGCGACCCGCCGCCCGTCGTGTGCCCGTGGGCGCCGGCGATACTCCAAGTGGAGCTGCGCGTGAACGAGACAAAGACCCTGCGGCACTGCTTCGACGACCCCGACGGCGAGCGGCTGACAATCACCGCCAAGGCGTCGGACCCCGAGGTCGTGTCCACGCTCGTGTGGAGCTTGGGGGCCTGGGACCGGGACCCGACGGTCCAGGTCAAGGGGTTGTCTCCCGGGATTTCCACCGTAACGATCACGGCCGAGGATCCGAGCGGCCAGACCGCCTCCATCGACGTCGCCTTGGAGGTCTTCGAGCTAGTCGTGGTCTGGCGGGAGGACTTCGACGACCGTGAAGACGGCAAGGCGGTGATCGGCGCTGGCTCTTGGCTGAGGAAGTCGGGGTTCACCGCGGATGAATGGGAATTGACGGCGTCTTTGGGCCAGGCTAAGGAAAATGACCATGAGACCTTGCCCGGATTGTTGTCGTATTACGGCGGGACGAACCCCATCTATCTGGGCATGGGGTTCGGATATGATTCCGCTAAGAGATTCGGCGCCGGAGACCCCCACAATTTTGTCATGGTCTACTTCAACGATACCGACGGGTGGACCACCGACGACGATCTTTGGGGGTACTCGGGCGCTTGTAAAAACGATCCCGGGGAGTTGATGGACGTGGCTTTCGCCAACCTCTTCGGCGATCTTACGGCAACGTGCGGCACTACCCTGGTGTTGAGAGTGAACAGGGCGGACAAGGGGTGGCCGCACATCACCACGATAGACAACACGTATCTGTCGGCGGTAGGCATCCAGTATGTGGTTTTCGATTGGGTCCAGTTGGCCGCCCTCGCGCCCGAGGACGAGCAAAGCGCTCGAGTGGCTTGGGACGAGGGCCCGCCCGAAGTGCCCGATGATGTTCTCACGTTCAAGCGCGGCGTCGACATCCCGAGGTAGAGAGTTGAACCTGCGGGGGGGATTGTGATCGCTACGAACCTCCCGACATGGCGGTGCGAAGCGCCGGTTCGGTAAACGGCGTGACCCGGCAGCCCGGGGTGGAGCGGGAGAAACGCTCCGCCCGGGCTGCCGGGCATGGCGCGTGTCCGGGCGCTGGACGGGTCCCCGCGGCCACGGAGCAGGTTGCCGAAGGCGGCTCGCTCCCCTCCAGATGACAACCCCACTTTACACAATGTAAAGCCGCCTTTACACTATCGCGGTAACAACTCTGTTGCCGACATCGCATGCGCCACCGCGGACCTGACCCATGACACTCGCCGTTCGGCCCTTCACGCGCGGCCTGCACGATATCGGGCCCCGATGCTATGCGTGGATCCAGCCCGACGGCGGCTGGGGCTGGAGCAACGCCGGTCTCGTCGTGGACGGCGAAGAGAGTCTTCTGGTGGACACGCTCTTCGACCTCGGGCTCACCCGAACCATGCTCGCCGCCATGCGCGACGCGGAGCCGCTGGCCGCGCGCGACATCGACAGGCTCGTCAACACGCATGCCAACCCCGACCACTGCAACGGCAACGAGCTCGTAGACGGAGCCGAGATCATCGCTTCCCGGGCGGCGGCCGAGGAGATGACCGCCCAGAGTCCGCAGCAGCTCGCCGTGCTCATGCGCACGGCCCCGGGCAGGGGCGAGGCAGGCCGGTTCCTCGTCGAGGCGTTCGGGGCCTTCGACTTCGAAGGCATCACGCAGACCCTGCCGACGACCACGTTCGAGGGCCGGCGCCGGACGCGCGTCGGCGACAAGGCCGTCGTCCTGGAGCAGTTCGGCCCCTGCCACAGCACCGGCGACATCCTCGTTCACGTGCCGGACGACCGCATCGTCTTCACCGGTGACCTCCTGTTCGTCGAGAGGCACCCGGTCATGTGGACGGGACCCGTTGCGAACTGGATCGCGGCCTGCGACCACCTGCTGGAGCTCCCCGTCGACGTCGTCGTTCCGGGCCACGGTCCGGTCACCGACAAGCGCGGCGTCCGGGCCGTGCGCGACTATCTGGTCTACGTGAGGGACGAGGCGAAGGCCCGCTTCGACGCCGGTCTGAGCGCGTACGACGCGGCAATGGACATCTCCCTGGCCGATTTCGACTCGTGGGGCGACGCGGAACGGATCGCCGTCAACGTCGCGACCCTGTATCGGGAATTCGGCTCGAACGAACAGCCCGGCAAACCGGTCGAGCTCTTCGCGCTGATGGCCAGGATCCGCAGGGAGCGAGCGGGGGGGGCGCCGTGCATGCGAAGCTAGTTCGACTCTCCGGCAGCCCGTCCGTCGGATCGGTGGATCCTCCCCTACGATCCCGCCGTCCGGCTGCCCGCCTGCATCGGCGGCCGGCGGCTGTAGCGCGACAATCAGGATGAGAAGCCAGCGGCAATCAGGATGAGAGAGCGGAGGTGGCCGCGGCCGGCGCGAGCTTTGGCGTTTTCCCCTAGAAACGGAGAGACGCCAAGTGCCGGGCCGGCACATCACGGGCCACCAGATGGAGTTTTAGCAGTCCGTGGATAAAGCCGCCCGAGCACCGAGAGCGGCGAGGCGCCGCGCTGGCAAGGCGCGACGAA
>JAPPNM010000157.1 GCA_028873825.1 Gemmatimonadota bacterium
TATAATAACATTTTGGAGTGTCATCAAATCAACATAATCTGGTTCCGCCCGAACTCGGCAATATGCGGAATCTGAGGCGGCTCACCCTCTTCGACAACGAGCTGACGGGTCCGATCCCGCCCGAAATCGGCAATATGGGGAATCTGACGGAACTCTGGATCTTCGACAACGAGTTGACGGGCCCGATTCCGCCCGAACTCGCCAATATGCAGAACCTGGAGGACATCTTCGTGTTCGACAACGAGCTGACCGGCCAGATCCCGCCCGAACTCGCCGATATGCAGAGTCTGCAGCAGCTCGATGTCGCCCGAAACGGACTGACGGGCCCGGTCCCGCCCGAAGTCGGCGGCATTCGTCTGCTGAGGACCCTGTCGTTGACCGGCAACCCGCTGGCCGGTCCGCTGCCGGAAACCCTGACCCGAGCGACTCTGGACCGGTTCCACTGGAACGACACCGATCTCTGCGCCCCGACCGACGATGCCTTCCAGGAGTGGCTGAACTCGATCGACGACCACCAGGGCAACGTGAATTGCTCGTCCGCGACCGCCCCGGCCGTCGGCGCCTCCGTCAATTGAGGACCAGAAAGACGACGATCCAGTAGGGCACGATTCCGCACAACGCCGTGATCGCCGCCCGCAGCGTCCCGAAGCCGCACACCCGGCGAATCGCGACCACTCCGGCCAGAAGAGTCCAGGCGTGCGCCAGGAAGTGAACCCCTCCCACCACCGGGCCCAGGACCATCAGGATTCCGGGCGCTCGAGCCAGCCCGAGCACGCGCAGGATGGCGGCCGGCGCGGCTTGTCCGCCGAGAAGACCGCAACCCGTCGCGTACGTGGTCAAGACCCAGAAGGGCCACTGCAGCAGGCTCACGCAGGCTACCCAGGCCATCGCCACCCACCCCAGCCCGTAGTCCTGGGTGCCGGCGGCCAGCGACGCGAGTAGCACCACGAGCGCAGCCTGCACCGTCGCCTTCCGATCCCCCGCCACTTCGTCGTACGCGGCGCCCCTGAGAAGGGCGGCACGGAAGATCCTGGCCGGCAGGCGGCGTTCAACGGCGTCGCTCACGGGCAGCGTCCTGTTTGGGCTCCAAGACTCGCGGGCGCCCGAAAGATGCGCCTAGCCTCCGTCGCCCGCCACGTCCGCCTTGTCCGGCGGCACGCATCGGAGACACATTCGCACCCGCTCCCCGGCGAGCTGTGCCCCGCCCCGCTTCGCGGTCGAAGGGCGCGGCAACGCTCGCGCGCGGCGCCCCCGGCCGCCTCGCCGGCCCGGGGTCTCGCCGCTCTCGGTGCTCGCACGGCCTTGTCCACGGACTGGTGACCACGGCTATCCGCACGACCCTTCCGGCCCGAATCGCGGACCCCGCGTTCGCGCGCCGAACCGCCCTGGCGGACGACGTCTCGCAGTGGAGCTACACCGAGCTCCTGGGCGAGGCGACGGCGTGGCGAGAGAGGCTGGCGCCGGCGGAGGCCGGGGACCGGATCGCCTACCTCGTCGCCCCCGGACGCCACCACGTGGCGGTGCAGCTGGGCATCTGGGCCCGCGCGGCCATCGCCGTCCCGCTCGCCGTCTCCCATCCGCCGCGAGAGCTCGAGCACGTCCTGGACGACGCGCGGCCCCGCGTGGTGGTGATCGACCCCGCCCTCCCCCGGGCCTCCCGCCTCACGGCCTCGGCGCGGGCGCGCGGCGCCGCCACTCTCACCGTGCCCCAGCCCTGGGTCCGAGCCGCCCGCCGGCATCGCCCGGGACCCCGCCGCGCTCCGCCCCGTCCAGCCGACCCGGCCCTGCTCGTATACACCAGCGGAACCACCGGCCGCCCGAGGGGGGTCCTCGCCACCCACCGCAACCTCGCGGCCCAGATCACCGCGCTCACCGCCGCCTGGGGCTGGACGGCCGAAGACCGCATCCTGCACACGCTGCCGCTGCACCACGTCCACGGCTTGGTCAACGCTCTGGCCTGCGCCCTCTGGTCGGGCGCCGCCTGCGAGTTCGGCCCGGGCGCTCCCGCCTCCGTCTGGGACCGCCTCGCGTCGGGCGAGATCACCCTCTTCATGTCGGTCCCCACCGTCTACAAGCGGCTCATCCGAGAATGGGAGGAGGCCCCCGAACCGACGCGGCGACGCTGGTCGCGCGGCGCCGCCGGGCTCCGCCTCACGGTCTCCGGTTCGGCTCCGCTCCCGGCGGACACCCTCGAACGTTGGCGCGGAATCACCGGCCACACTCTCCTCGAGCGGTACGGCATGACCGAGATCGGGATGGCGCTCTCCAATCCCCTCGCCGGCGAGCGGAGGCCCGGGCACGTCGGCCTTCCCCTCCCCGGGGCCGAGGTCCGCATCGTGGACGACTCCGGCCGGCCGGTTCCCCCGGGCCGCCAGGGCGAAATCGAAGTCCGGAGCCCGCAGGTGTTCTGCGAATACTGGGGCCGCCCCGACGACACGGCCGCCGCCTTCCGGGACGGGTGGTTTCGCACCGGCGACGAGGGGTGCGTCGGCGAGGGAGGCTATTTTCGCATCCTCGGGCGCCGAAGCGCCGACATCGTGAAGACGGGCGGGTACAAGGTGTCCGCGCTGGAGGTGGAGGAGGCGTACCGCGCCCACCCGGCGGTTCGCGACGTGGCGGTCGTGGGCTTGCCCCACCGCGAGTGGGGCGAGCAGCTGCGCGCCGCCTGGGTCCCCGCGGACGTCCCGAGGGTTCCCTCGGGCGCCGAACTGCGCGCGTGGGGCAAGGAGCGCCTAGCTCCCTACAAGGTGCCGCACCGGTTCCTGGCCGCACCCGCTTTGCCCGCGGGCGCGATGGGTAAGGTGCGGAAGGCGGAGGTTCGCCGCATGTTCGCCCGATGATCCGGACCGCCCTCGGCAGCCTGCGCGCGCATGTCGCGGCCGCCGCCCCGCCGGCGTAGCTTCCGGGAGTTCACGTCACGATCCCCCCGGCGGAGGCGCGCCCGATCCCTTACGCTGTCGCGGAAGTCCTGGTGACCGCGCTGGGCGTCTACGGTGCGGCGGGCGCGGTCTTCGCGGTGCCGTTCGCGTGGAGGGGGGCAGGCGCGATCGATCCCGCGGCGAGAAGGGGAACGTGGGGATTCCACCTCCTGACCGTTCCCGGTGCGGCCGCGCTCTGGCCCGTCATGCTCGCGAAGTGGCTGCGCGCGGCGAGGAGCGGGCGGCAGTGAGGCGCGGTCACCGCTCGGCCCACGTGAAGGCGGTTTCGGCGAGCGCCGTTCTCGCAGGCGCGGTCATCGCCCTCGGGTGGTGCGTCCGAGCCGCCCGCCCGGTGCCGGAGCGCCTCGCCCCCGTCCGGACCGAAGCGCCGGCCGCTGGGCCGGAGGCCGAAGCGGCCGCGCACGCCGGAGACGGCTCGTGAGCCACTTCTACCGGGCGGTGGGGTGGTCGCCCCAGAAGCGGAAGTACGACCTCGCGGTCGCGCTCTGCATGGTCGTCTACCTGGCCGTCTTCACGACCGTCACCCTCGCCACCCAGCCGTACGCGACCTTCGAGACGCTGCTGCTGAGGGCGACCGGAAGCCTCGCCTTCGTGATGCTCTCGGTCGTCCTCCTCGTCGGCCCGCTGGCCCGCATCTCGCCCCGCTTCCTGCCGGTCCTCCACAACCGGCGCCATCTGGGGGTCGCCACCTTTCTCGCCGCCCTCGTCCACGGCGCCTTCGCCGTCTTCCAGTTCCACGCCCTCGGCGACATCAACCCGGTCGCCAGCGCACTCGCCAGCGACGGCACATTCGGCGACGGGGGCCCGGTCCCCTTCCAGCCGCTGGGTGTCGTGGGACTGGCCGTGCTCTTCCTCATGGCCGCGACCAGTCACGACTTCTGGCTGGCCAACCTGACGCCGCGGGTGTGGAAGGGGCTGCACATGGCGGTGTACGGAGCGTACGCGGTCCTCGTCGGACACGTCGCCCTCGGCACGCTTCAGGGCGAGGGCGAGGAGTACCTGTGGCCGGTGACCGGCGCGGCGGCGGCAACCGTCTTTGCGCTCCAGCTGTACGCGGGGATGGCGGAGCGGCGGCGGGACCGGGCCTCGGCGGACGGCGCCGCCGCGGCAGCGGGCGGACCCGCCGGCCACGTCCGCGCCGTCGTGGCCGCCGAAATCCCCGATGGCGAAGGGCGGGTGGTCACGCTCGGGAACGAGAGGGCGGCCGTCTTTCGCAACGGCTCGGAGATCTCCTGCGTGTCGAACGAGTGCCGCCACCAGATGGGCCCGCTCGGCGAGGGAAGGATCGTCGACGGCCTCATCACCTGCCCCTGGCACGGCTTCCAGTACGATCCGGTGACGGGCTGCGCTCCCCCGCCCTTCGACGACCGGCTGGAAACCTACGACGTCGCCCTCCGCGACGGCGTGGTGTGGGTGAATCCGGTGGCGAATCCCCCGGGCGCGGCCGCGCGCACGGCGCGCCTTCCGGTTCTCGCCGACTCCGGCCCGCCACCCCCCGCGGAGGCCTCGTAGTGGACCTCCACGCCGGCCGCCGCTTTCCGCGCCTAGTCGCGGCCGGATCCCTCGCGGCCGCCGCGGCCGCCGCGGCCGCCGCGGCGCTGATCGCCCTCGGCCACCGCGAGCTCCCGGCCGCCCGCTTCGAGTTCGGCCTCGTCCGGTCCTTCCGGGGCCTGATCGTGGCCGACCCCTATCCGTCGCTGATCGTCGCTCGCGGCGAGGGTAGCTCGCGCCACCTCCTTTCGGGGCCCGGGAAGTCCGGCGCCGAAGCGCTGGTCGAATCCGCCGTCGGGCGCCTCGCCGCGCTCAGGGGCACGCTCGCAGTCCGCGGCGGCCAGACCATGATCCAGGTCGAGCCCGGGTCGGTCGTCCCCCTGGAAGCGCCGGGGTCCCGGCCCCCCCCGCTCCCGGAGACCGACCTCGGGGAGCGCTACGTCGAGGGCGAGATCGTGGGGTCCAAGTGCTATCTCGGGGTCATGAACCCCGGATCCGGCATCGCTCACCGGGCCTGCGCCACGGTGTGCATCCTCGGCGGAGTCGCCCCCCTCCTCGAAGTGCGCCACGAGGACGGGCGGAGGGAGGGGTTCGTCCTGGCGGGCCCGAAGGGAGAGGCCGTCTGGACCCGCTTGCGGGGGCTGGTCGCCACGCCAGTCGGGGTCACCGGACGCCTTGTTCGACGCGGAGGGACCACCTTTCTCCTCGCCGATCCCGCTGCCATCCGGAGGCTGCAATGACGGGACCCGAGCCGAAGACCCGAGGACCGGCGCCAACGAAACCCCCGGCGCCGCGCCGCGCGGCCGGCTTTCCCGTCGCCGCGGAGGGACTGCCGCCCGGCGAGATCGGCTCCGGTCCGTACCGCCTCGCCTTCGCACGCACCCTCGGGGAGCTGCGCGCGCTGCAGCGGCTGCGCTTCGAGGTCTTCAACCTGGAGCTGGGCGAGGGGCTGGCGTCGTCTTTCGAATCGGGCCTGGACAGGGACGACCTGGACGAGGTCATGCACCATATCCTCATATCGGACACCGCAACCGGCGAGGCGGTCGGCACCTACCGGATGCAGACCGCCGCCATGGCCGCGGCGAACGGCGGCTTCTACACGGCCGGAGAATTCGATCTTTCCGGACTGCCGCTCGAGATGATCGAGGACGCCGTCGAGGTGGGACGCGCCTGCATCGCGAAGGCGCACAGGAGCCGCCGCGTCCTGCACCTGCTCTGGCGGGGGCTCGCGGCGTACCTGACCTGGACGAGGAAGCACGTGCTCTTCGGCTGCTGCTCGCTGACCACCCAGGACGGGCGGGTGGGCAACGAGGTTCACGCCCGGCTGGTCGAGGACGGGCATCTCCATCCGCGGGCGCGGGTCTGGCCGCTCCCCGGCCTGGAGTGCGGGCTGCACGGCGAGGGAGCCGTGGACGAGAAGGCGCTCGAGATCCCGCCCCTCTTCCGAAGCTACCTGAACCTGGGCTCCAGGATCTGCGGACCCCCCGCCATAGACCGGGAATTCCGGACCGTCGATTTTCTGGTCGCGCTCGACGTTCGCGAGCTGGAGCCCCATGTCCGCCGCGGCTTCTTCGGGTAGTCCGGCGGAGGAGGCGGGCGGCCCGGTTCCGCCGCGCGTCCGCGTGCGCGACTGGCCCCTGGTGTCGGCCCGGACGCTGGCCGTCCTCGGCTGGACCGCCGCGATGGGCGCGAGTCTGGCGGTCGCGTGGCTGCCGACGATCGTCCGGCCGCGCTCCGCCGCCGTCGACCGGGCGAGGGCGCGCCGGCGGGTCAAGGGGGTCTGGGCGCGGGGACTGACGCGCGTCATGGGGATCCGCGTCGTCGCCAGGGGGCGGCGGCCGCCGCAGGGCGCGCTCATCGTATCCAACCACCTGGGCTACCTCGACATTCCGGTTCTCGATTCGGTCATGCCGATGGTTTTCGTAGCCAGAGCCGACCTGCGCCGGTGGCCGTTCTGGGGACTCATGGCCACGCTGGGCGGGACCATATACGTCGACCGGGCGACCAAGCGGGACGTGCTCCGCGTGCGCCGGGAGATGCGCGATGCGCTGGCTCGCGGCGACAACGTGATCGTCTTCCCGGAGGCGACGAGCACCGGGGGCGAGACGATGCTGCCGTTCAAGCCGGCGTTGCTCTCCGACGCGGCGGCGGACGGCAGCCCGGTACACTGGCTGACGATTTCCTATCGCACGCCTCCGGACGGCCCGGCGGCGCGCGACCGGGCCTGCTGGTGGGGCGACAGCGCCTTCGTGCCCCACGTGCTCGGGCTCTTCGCGGTCCGGCGGGTGGACTGCACCGTTCGCTTCGGCGACGCTCCGGTGCGGTCGCGCGACCGCAAGGCGATGGCGGCGGAGCTGCGGGCCAGGATGCTCGCCAGATTCGAACCGGTCGGGGGGTGGGAGGCGCCGCGGGAGCCGTTGCGATCCGCGGCCGAGCGTCGCCGGGCGCGCGGGACGGTCGCCGGGGGGCGGGAGGCGCCGCGGGAGCCGTTGCGATGAAGCCCCGGACTCGGGCGCCGAAGCCCGGGGCGGCGGCCCGGCGACGCCGGTCGTCGCGGCGTGCGCGCAGGTGGCCGGGCGGCTGGAAGCGGGCGGCGGCGGTCCTTTACCTGGCGCTGCTGGGAGCGTCGCACCTGGCGCGGCAGGGGCGTTCCGGGCCGGAACCGGGACCGGGACAGCTGGTGCAACAGGTCGCCGACTCGCCGACGCCGCAGAGCGGCTCCGTGACCGTCGCATACCGGCAGTGGTGGACAGATTCTGGTCGAAATCTGTCCGAAGATCCGTCGCAAGCCTCCAGCGCCCCGGTCCTGCTGCTGCACGGAAGCCCCGGCTCGGGCGCGGCGTTTCACGCCCTGGGACCTCGGCTGGGCATGGGGCGTCGCGCGCTCGCCCCCGATCTGCCCGGGTTCGGCGGCTCCACCGTCGGGATCCCCGACTACTCCATCCGGGCCCACGCCGCGATGACGCTCCAGCTCCTCGACTCGCTCGGGATCGGGCGGGCGCACGTCGTGGGTTTCTCGCTGGGCGGGGGCGTCGCCCTGGAGATGGCCCGGGCCGACCCGGAGCGCGTCGCCTCGCTCACCCTCCTCTCCTCGATCGGCGTACAGGAGCACGAGCTCCTCGGCGAGTACCACCTGAACCGCGCGATCCACGGCCTTCAGCTCTTCGCAGTATGGGCCCTCGGCGAGCTGGTCCCCCACTTCGGCGTATTCGACGACGCCTTCCCGAGCCGGTCGTACGCCCGGAGCTTCTACGACACGGACCAGCGGCCCCTCCGGGGGATCCTGCGCGGCTATTCCGGGCCGATGCTCATCGTACACGGCACCGACGATCCCCTCGTGCCCGCGGCGGCGGCCGAGGAGCACCACCGCATAGTGCCCCAGTCCGAGCTGGTCGTGCTCGAGGGCGGCCACTTCATGACCTTCCTGGAGGCGGAGCGGATCGCACCCCCGATCGACGCGTTCCTCGACCGGGTGGAGGCCGGCGCGGCCACGGTGCGCGCCACCGCCGACCCGGCCCGGACTCTGGCCGCGGCGGCTCGCTTCGACCCCCTCGCCGCACCCCCGGTAGCGGGGTTCGCCCTCTTCGTCACCCTTCTGCTGATCGTAGCGGCCACCTTCGTGAGCGAGGACCTCGCCTGCATCGGAACCGGGCTGCTGATCGCGCGGGGGTCGCTCCCGTGGACTGCCGGCCTGGGCGCCTGCCTGGCGGGTCTCGTCGCGGGCGACCTGCTCCTCTACTCCCTGGGCCGGGCGGTCGGGCGACCGGCGACCCGGGTTGCGCCGCTTCGCTGGCTGATCCGGCCGGAGGAACTCGATCGCGCCTGCCGCTGGTTCACAGCACGGGGCCCGGCCCTCATCCTCGGCGGCCGCTTCGTGCCGGGCACGCGTCTGCCCACCTACGTGGCCGCGGGCGTGGTCCGCATGCCGGCGCTTCCCTTCTCGCTCCTGGTCCTGGTCGCGGCGGCACTCTGGACGCCGCTTCTGGTCGGCGGCGCGGCCCTCTTCGGTTCGGCCGCGGCCGAGCGGATCGGCGCCTTCGAGAACAGGGCGCTGCCGTGGCTCGTCGCGACGGCGCTAGCGTGCCTCGTCGCGCTACGGGTGCTCTTGCCGCTGCTGGGGGCGCGGGGACGGCGCCGGTTCATGGCCCGGTGGGGGCGAGTGCGCCGCTGGGAGTTCTGGCCGCCGTGGCTCTTCTACCTTCCCGTGCTGGCGCGGGGGATGTGGCTGGCGGCGCGCCACCGGTCTCTCACCGTGTTCACCGCGGCCAATCCCGCGTTCCCGGACGGCGGGCTCGTGGGCGAGTCGAAGTCCGAGATTCTGGGCATGATCCGGGACCGGGCGCGGGTGGCGCGGACGGTGGAGGCGGACCGGGTGGGAGAGTTCCCGGTGGTGGTGAAGCCGGACGTGGGGGAGCGGGGGGCGGGAGTGTCGATCGCGAGGAGCGAGGAGGAGCTCGACGCGCGCCTCGCCGGGCGGGAGGGCGGGCTCATCGTGCAGGAATACGTGCCGGGCGAGGAGCTGGGCGTCTTCTACTACCGGATGCCGGGCGAGGAGCGGGGCCGCATCTTCGGGATCACCGCGAAGATCCCGCCGGCGGTGACGGGGGACGGGCGGCGGTCGCTGGACGATCTGGTCCTGGACGACGTCCGGCTCCGCTGCCTGCGCCGGGTCTTCGCGCGCAGACTCGGGAGCGGGATGGACCGCGTCCCGGCGCTCGGCGAGCGGGTTGTTCTCGAGGAGCGGGGGAACCACTGCCACGGCTGCGAATTCCGCGACGGCGGCCACCTGGAGACCCCCGCGCTCGCGGCGGCCATCGACAAAATCAGCCGAGGCATCGACGGATTCCACTTCGGCCGCTACGACATTCGGGGTCCGACGGTGGAGGACATCCGGGCCGGACGCTTCAAGGTGATCGAGCTCAACGGAGTCTCGTCCGAGGCGACCCACGTCTACGACCCGCGGGAAACGCTGCGAGCCGCGTACGGCACCCTCTTCCGCCAGTGGGAGCTGGCCTTCCGGATCGGAGCCGCCAACCGCGCCAGGGGCGCGCGGCCGACACCGGCGGCGAAGCTCCTGGGAAGGCTGTTCCGTCACTACCGGCCCTAGCAGCCCGTGGACAAAATCCCCCCGGCATTCGAACGGCGACGCATCCGCGCTGGCCGCTTCGCTTCACCCGTTCGCGCTGTAAGGTATACATTACACTATGTAATGTCTGCTATACATTTTTCCACTCCAGGGCTTCGCTCTGCGTTGCTCCTCGGGCGAATAGCGCTGCTATTCCCCCTTCGTCGCGCCTTGCCAGCCCGGCGCCTCGCCGCTCTCGGTGCTCGGGCGGCTTTATCCACGGACTGCTCGGGGGCCCGGTGGCGCCCGCGAATCCCCCGGGCGTCCGGCAACCCCCAAGCCTCGAAGACCTCCCGAGCCTCGCGGGCCCCCCAAGCCTAACCCCCCGGTTGCGGAATTCGAGGCTCGTCCCCTTGCGGAATGAGCGGCGGTTCGGCAACGTCCCGGTCCCGGCCCGGCCCGCCGAAACGTCCAGGGTCTGGACGAACGCCCCTTTTTCGTCGTACTTTGCTGGCCGTCCCGCGCACGTGGGGGTCTGCGCAGGCGTGGCCTACGACCAGGCCAGCGGCAGAAGGCCGTCCCGCGCATGTGCGGGCCTGCGGCCCACGAAATCACCGAGGAGCTGAGTGGAAATGACAGGACAGGGCGGAAAGCGGATCAGGGTCACCCTGCGGTGGCTCCAGGTTCTCGACAAGCTGGAACCCTTCTACAAGGACAAGGGCCAATTCGTATTCCGGGCGAAGGTCTCCACCGACAACCACGGTGGCAGGATTCAGGAGACCCGGATGCCCGCGAAGGGGCACTACTCGATCTCGGACCGGCCCCGCTGGAACCGGCTCAGGGACCTGGACAAGGTGATCTTCGAGGGCGAGGTGACCGACCACCTGTCGGTCGAACTGCGCGGCGAGGAACTCGACCAGCTCAGCGCCAACGACCAGCTCGACGCCTACCGGCGCACCTTTGCGGGTCCCATCGAGGACCACCTCGGGGTGATCCAGCCGGGCGACGAGGGCTCGGACGACCCGGAGAACATGTCCAACTGGCGGATCGGCTACCAGATCGAAGCCGTTTGAGGGGTTGCGGCCCGGGGGTTTTTTCCGCGGACTCCCGGCCGCTCAGGCCAGCGAAGCCGCCGCCCGCCGGATCTTCTCCACCATCGAATGGAATCCGTTGCGCCGGTTCGGGCTGAGCGCCTCGCCCAGCTTGAGCCGGTCGAAGATGCCGGACAGGTCCACGGCCAGGGCCTCTTCGGGGGTCCGGCCGTTGTAGATCCCGGCCAGGATGGCGAACAGTCCCTTGACGATCACGGACTCGGAGTCTCCGACAAATCCGAGCACCGGGGGATCGCCTTCTTCGAGCCCCCCGGCCAGCCAGGCCGGACTCATGCATCCGCGCACCCGGTTCTCCTCCGTCCTGAGTTCCGGGGGCATGGGAGGAAGACGCCGCCCGAGCTGGATGATGTAGTGGTAGCGCAGCGTCCTGTCGGCCAGGCTGCCCAGTCTCTTTTCGAGTTCGTCTACCGTCATCCGGGGAGACCTCCTTGCGGGATGCCGAATTAATACCGAAACTACGACATGCGTACCCTGCCCGTAAAGCGGAGGGCGGCCGGTTCGGCCGCGAAGTCGCTCCCGTCTCGCCCCCGGCCGGCGATCAAGGGCCGGGCCGTGCCGTACGATCCGCCGAACCGCTTCGAACGGGTCCATGTGGAAATGGATCCGGGCCGCCCCGAAGACGAAAGGCCCCGCACGGAGTTCCTTGCCGACGCCACGCGCAAGATCGTGGCCCGGAACCGGAGTCCCGACATACACTTCGGCGCCTCGGTCAACCCGTATCGCGGGTGCGAGCACGGTTGCGTCTACTGCTACGCGCGGCCAACGCACGAGTATCTAGGCTTCTCCTCGGGACTGGACTTCGAGCGGAAGATCCTGGTCAAGCGCAGGGCTCCCCAGCTGCTCAGGGAGGCGCTCTCGGCCCCGTCCTGGCGACCGCAGGTGATCGGGATCTCCGGGGTCACCGACGCCTACCAGCCGGTGGAGCGCCGTCTGCGCCTCACTCGCGGCTGCCTGGCGGTGCTGCGCGACTTCAGGAATCCCGTGACGATAGTGACGAAGAACCACCTCGTCACCCGGGACGTCGACATCCTGGCCGAGCTGGCGGAGCACGACTGCGTGCGCGTCACGATCTCGGTGACCACTCTCCGCAACGAGCTCCAGCGCGTCATGGAGCCCCGGACCTCGGTGCCCGGGAGGCGTCTGGCCGCGATCCGGCAGCTGTCCTCGGCCGGCGTTCCGGTGGGAGTGTTCGTGGCGCCGCTGATCCCCGGGCTCACCGACGACGAGATGCCGGCGATCGTGGCGGCGGCGGCCCGGGCGGGCGCCCGGTACGCCTCCTTTCTGCTGCTGCGGCTGCCGCGGGGAGTGGCGGACCACTTCACCGATTGGCTGGACGCGCACTTCCCCGGCAGAAAGGAGAAGGTGCTCGGCAGGATCCGCGACGTTCGGGGCGGCAAGCTCAACGAGAGCGGTTTCCACCGCCGCTTCCGGGGCCGGGGCCAGTATGCGGACCAACTGGCGGGACTGTTCAGGGCGGCGGCGCGCAAGGCGCGGCTGGAAGGAGAACCTCCCCCGCTCTCCACCGCGGCCTTTCGCCGGGACGGCGGGGTTCAGTCCGATCTGTTCGCGGACTGAACGCCCCGCTACATCCGGCTCAGCATGTAGGCGTAGGCCGCGACCGCCTCCACCTGGGCGTCGGTCAGCGGCATCCCGGCCCTCGGAAGCATGGTGCCCGGGTGCTTCACCGGCTGGGGGACGCCGTTCTTCACGAGCTCCACGATCGACTGGTACTCGCCGTCCACGTTGAGCCACTGGTCGTCGGTGAGGTCGGGGGCGAGAGGGCCGCCGGTGCCGTCCAGGTGGCAGGTGTGGCAGATTCCTCCGCCGCTGAAGAGGTCCCTTCCCTCCTCCACCATGGCCACCGTGACGCCCTCCGGGAGGAGGCTCTCGTCGATCGCCAACGCCTCTTCGGCGCTCGCCGGGACCGCCTCGGCGGGTTCGCTCGCATCGTCGGCGCCGCTCCCGGACGAACCGCCGGAATCGCCTCCGCCGCAGGCGAGGAACAGGCCGAGCGCCGGGACGACGGCGCCCGTCCGGCCGTATTTCTTCGGGATCGTCATTATCTTCGTTCCTTTCGCGGACGCTCCTCGCTTTTCGCACCCGGAAGCTCGCCATTGTACGCGGAATACGTCAACCGCCCCCCGCACCCCGCGCCTCGGGCGCTTCGCACGACATGACGCGCCCCGCCACGCGCGTCGCGATCGTGGGCGCCGGCCCGGCCGGATTCTACGCGGCCGAAGCGCTTCTCAAACGCGGCGGCCCGGTCGCGATAGACTTCGTCAACCGGCTGCCCGCCCCTTACGGGCTCGTGCGGGACGGCGTGGCCCCCGACCACCAGGCCATCAAGTCGGTGGCGCGCGTGTACTCCCGAATCCTCGCCCGGGACGAGGTCCGCTACTTCGGGAACGTGACTCTCGGCGAGGACGTCACGGTCGAAGACCTCCGCGCCCGCTACGACCAGATCGTCTACGCGGTGGGAGCCCAGAGCGACCGGCGCCTGGGCGTCCCCGGCGAGGATCTCGAGGGCAGCCACGCCGCCTTTCGGTTCGTGGCGTGGTACAACGGCCACCCGGAATTCCGGGACGCGCGCTTCGACCTCGGCTGCGAGCACGTGGTCGTCGTCGGCAACGGCAACGTGGCCATCGACGTGGCCCGCATCCTGGTCCGCTCGCCCGCCCGGCTGGCCACGACCGACATCGCCGATCACGCGCTGGAGGAGCTGCGCCGCAGCCGGGTTGGACGGGTCACGCTGCTGGGACGCAGGGGGCCCGCGCAGGCGTCGTTCACGAATCCGGAGCTGCGCGAGTTCGGGCGGCTGGCGGGAGTGTGCCCGCGGGCGGACCCCGGCGAACTGGAGCTGGACGCGGCCAGCGAAGCGTCGCTGGAAGGGAACGCGGTCAGGACGCGCAACATGAGCACGCTGCGCGGCTACGCCGGCTCGGTCTGCGAGGACGGAGAGCGAGTGGTGCGGTTCCGGTTCCTGGTCTCGCCGGTCGAGGTGTTGGGCGAGGACGGGCGCGTAACCGGCGTGCGGATCGAGAGGAACCGCCTGGTGGCGGGGGACGACGGCCGCATGCGCGCCGAGGGAACGGGGGAGACGGAAGTCGTGCCGTGCGGGATGGTGGTTCGCTCGGTCGGATACCGGGGCGCGCCCCTGCCGGGCGTGCCCTTCGACGAGCGGCGCGGGATCGTGCCGAACGAGGGGGGGCGGGTGGTGCGGGCGCCGCCGGGCGGGGGGACGGCCGGCGGCGGGGCGGCGGCGGGTGCCGAAGTCGTGCCGGGGGAGTACGTGGCTGGGTGGGCGAAGCGGGGGCCGTCGGGGGTGATCGGGACCAACAAGGCGGACTCGGCGGCGACGGTGGAGTTGATGCGCGAGGACGCCCGGGCGGGAGTGTGGGCGGGAGGGAGCCGGTCGCGCGAGGCGGGCGACCTGTCCGACCTGCTGCGGGAGGGCGAGGTGCGTCGGGTGGACGAGGAGGGGTGGCGGCGGCTCGACGCCCGCGAGACGGCGCGCGGGAAGGAGCAGCGCAGGCCTCGGGTCAAGTTCTGCACCGTCGAGGAGATGCTGGAGGCGGCTGGGGCAAGATAGCGGGCCCTGGCAGCCCGTGCACAGAATCCCCCCGGCTACCGCCGCGGCGACGACCGGCGCGCACGAACCGGGCCGGGACGACGAGGCGCGCCCCCCTTCACGGCACGATCACCGAGAGCTCCGAGGGAACCACGTCCAGCCGCACCTCCTCGGTCCGCGACTCGTGTACGTCTCCATCGACTTCGTAACGCACGCGATCGTCGAACCGCACGGTGAAGGCGCGGTCCTGCCGCAAGGTTACCCCCGTCGCCCCAGCGTGCCTGCCCTTCCCCACCAAGTTGAACAGGCGCGCGCGCCCCAACGGAGAGGCGTCGGCGATCGCGCAGGCGTCGAGCCGCCCGTCCTCCAGGTCGGCATTCGGAGCGATCGGGAATCCGCCGCCGAAGACGCGCCCGTTCGAGACGGTGAGGATGAGGTGCCGCCCTTCGGTGCTCCACCCTTCGCCGTTCGTCAGCCGAAGCCGCGGACTGCGGTAGGCCAGCAGTTGACTCATGGCGGTCGCCTTGTACAGGACCGCGCCCCGCAGAAAGCGGGCCCGCCGGGTCGCGTCGATGACCGCCACGTCGAAGCCGAAGCCCACCAGATTGAGGAAGTGGCGGGGCGACTCCCGCCAAGCCCCGCGGCCGGCCGCCTCCGGGTTCGCGGCGGGACGCCCGTGCGAGACCACCCGGCCCACGTCGATGCGCCGGGTTCTGCCCGCCGCGAGCGCCGTCACCGCCTGCTCCGGGTCGCCGTGGCGCAGTCCCAGGCTCCTGGCGAAGTCGTTGCCGGTGCCAGCGGCCAGCAGCCCCAGCGAAACGTCCGCCCTTCCGGAAGCCACGACGCGATCCGCCACTTGGCTCCAGGTCCCGTCGCCCCCGACCGCCACGACCAGTTTCGCGCCTCCGGCGATCGCGCGGTCCGCGAGCGCGGCCTCCTCGCCGGGCGCCGTCGTGGCCGCCCATTCGTACGACTCCAGGTGTCTGTCGAGCAAGCCCCGGTAGAGGGCGATTCTGTGGGCTCCCCGTCCGTGGCCCGAAGCCGGGTTGAAGATGACGAAGGCGCTCAGATCCGCTCCAGCTCCTCGAACACCTGGACGCCGTCCGTCATCCACTGCTCGCGGAACGGAAAGGTGGCCACCTCGTCCGGATCGAGAGGGGATGTCATGGGGTGATCGTAGAGCTTGAGCGACCCGGATTCCTCCTCGTGTTCGCTGTGCGGGCCCCGCATGTGAATGTCCACCTTGAAGCGATGGTCGGCGTTCACCATGAACGACTGGTAGAGATGGTCGACCGCCTCCTTCCGGTGGTCGCTGACTTCCATCTCCAGGACGGGCCGGTCGCCCTCGCGCACTTCGACCCGCATCCGCCCGTCCAGCGGCGTGAGGGTGATGTCGAGGTCCTTCATGTAGTGCGGGAGGTGCCAGCGTTCGATGGCGTGTTCCCGCGACGCTTCGGTGCTCGTTCCGACCAGAAACGGGTAGAACGCCGATTTTGCCATTTCCTGGCCCGGTCTCACGAGGGGCGGCACGATCACGGAAAGCACGATCTCCTGGTAGGGGCCGACCATGCTGTCCGCGAAGTCGAAGGCGGTGATGGCGAGAATGCTGGATTCGTGCTGGACTTCGAGAGGCTGCAGGTGGGGCGGCAGGATGCGCCGCGCGTTGGAGGTGGGAAACTCGAAGAAGGCGCTGACGGCCTGGGAATAGTGATACCGCGTCAGGGGCATTTCCCGTGTTTCCTGAGAACGGAGGTGATGATTTCGGCGCCTTCCCGCAGGTCCGCCCTGGTGTGTGCCGCCGAGATGGACATGCGGAACCGCGACTTGTGCTTGCCCACGGCCGGGTAGCGGATAGGGTTGATGTACACGCCCTCGTGGAGCAGGTCCTCGGCGATCCGGAATATGCCGGCGTCGTCGCCGATCATGATGGAGATCACCTGCGAGGTGGAGTCGCCCACATCCACTTCCGCCTCGCGCAGCAGGCCGTGCATGTAGCGCGCGTTGTCCCAGAGCCTTTCGCGCAATTCCGGTTCGCCGGCGGCGATCTCCAACGCCTTCAGCAGCCCGGCCACGACCCCCGGAGGAAGCGCGCACGAGAAGACCCGGGCGCGGGCGAAGCCGCGCAGGTAGTAGATGAGCTCCTTGCGTCCGGCTACGAATCCGCCCAGTCCGCCCAGGCTCTTGGAGAAGGTGCCGAGGTGAATGTCGACCTCGTCGTCGAGCCCGAAATGCTCGGCGACGCCCCGTCCGTTCGCACCGTAGACGAAGGTGGAATGCGCCTCGTCGACCAGGAGGCGCGCCGAGTGCCGCCGGCAGACTTCGACGATCTCGGGAAGATCGGCGACATCGCCGTCCATCGAGTAGACGCCTTCCACGATGACCAGCTTTTTGCCCCCGAATCCGCGAAGCTTGCGGTCCAGATCGGCCGCGTCGTTGTGCCTGAAGAAGCGCGAGGTGGCCTTGGATAGGATCATCCCGTCCACGATGCTGGCGTGCGACAGCCTGTCGGCCACGATGAGATCGCCGGGGCGCATGAGACCGGAGATCACCCCGAGGTTCGCGCTGTAGCCGGTCGGGAAGACGATAGCCGCCTCTTTTCCCTTGAAGTCCGCCACCTCCTTCTGGAGCCTCTTGTGGAGATCCATGGAGCCCGACAGGACCGGCGATCCCGAGGCGCCCGCCCCGTATTCGCGCACTGCCTCGCAGACGGCCTCGATCACCTCCGGACGGTAGGAGAGCCCCAGGTAGTTGTAGGACGCGAAGTTGATGAGGCCGTGGTGGGTCTCGCGGGTCTTGGGGTCTCCGATGGCCACTCGCGTGGAGGGCGCGGAACCCATCGGCAACGAGTAGAGGTAGTATCCGCCCCCAAACTCGGCGTCCTTCCACCACTCCCCGAAGGGTTCCAGGATTCCGAACGGATCCGTGCCGGCCCCGAAGTAGAAGTTCGTGTAGTCGTAGTCCCGCAGACGGCGAAGCGCCGCCGGGTCGCCGGCCCGCCGGGGGGTGTGGGGGGAGCCGTCCCGCTTCCCGTCTGGGTTCCCGGTATCGAAGCCCGTCCCGCCGTCAACCGCACTGCCTCGCGTTGACGCAGGAGCGGACCCCCCGCTAGCGTGTCGGACGTTACTCATAGCTCTGGTGGATGTTACACCAACCCAACCCCTCCGGCAAATCAGGACGCCTCATTGGATCTCCGCAGCGTCGGGACTCTCGCCCTACTGGCCCCCGTGTTCCTGGGTAGCGATCTGATCCAGCGAATCCTGATCGCGCCCGCGTCGAAGCTGCTAGCGGGGCGCCGCGACCTCGTGCTCACGAGGTGGCAGCGCCTCCTGGCCCGCGTCGTCCTATTCATCCTTCGCCATCCGGGCGGCGTCCGCGTCGCCGCGCTGCCCCGAATCCCCGCCGAGCCCGGCGTGCTCGTGCTCATGAACCACCAGTCGCTGCTGGACATTCCGCTCGTCATCGCGTCGATGCATGGCGTCTATCCCCTTATCGTCGCCCGCACCCGGTACGGGCGCGGCATTCCTCTGGTTTCCCACATGGCAAGGCTCTATCGCTACCCGCTGGTGGAACCGCGAGCCACCCTGCGCGGCGAACTGGAGCGACTGCGCCGGGAGGGCGCCTCCTCCTCCCATCCCATCGTGTTGTTCCCCGAAGGAACCCGAACCAGGACGGGTCGCATCGGGCGCTTCAAGACCCTGGGACTCACGACCATCCTCGCGGCGCGCCGCTGGAGGGTCTACGTCGTGGTGGCGGACGGAGTGTGGAGGTGGGCGCGATTCAATGACTTCTTGAAAAAACTATCCATGATCCGGGTCCGCGTCGAGTGCGGCGGGCCTTTCGAGTCGCCACCTCCCGGCTCCGACCCGCTCCTGTTCGTCGCGCAGATGAGAAGCGTCATGACCGACATGCTCGCCGAGTTGCGCCGCGAGCCCGGAAGCGAGGCGGCCGGGTGACGGCCGCGCCCGGAGCGATGGGGAAGCTGGCGGCCCGGTTGCGCGAGGCCGGCGGCGGGACGGTGGCGGCGGTGCTGGCCTACGGCTCCAGACTGGTCGCCGCCTCGCCGGACCGCCACAGCGCCTACGATCTGGTGGTGGTGGTCGACAACTACAGGGGCTTCTACCGCGCACTCCGGTCGAGCGGTCACTCCGCGCGGAGCGGCACGCTCCTGGCAACGGTCAGCCGAGTGCTCCCGCCGACCGTCATCGCCTTCCGGCCCGGGACGCCCGGCGGTCCGCTCGCCAAGTGCGCGGTCTTGTCGCGGGACCACTTCGAGCGCGAGCTGGGACCTCGCCGCCTCGACCATTTCTGCCTCGGCCGAATGACGCAGAGGATCGCCGTCGTCCATGCGCGCGACGAGGCCACGGCGGCCTGGGTGCGCTCGGTGGTCGCGGGAGCGCGCGATCTCGTGCCGGATCTGACCCTTCCGTTCCTGGACGGGCCCTTCACGGTGGACCGCTTCTGCCGGCGCATGCTCGAGGTGTCGTACGGCGGAGAGCTGCGGCCCGAGCGCCGCGGGCGGGCGAGCACGGTCTACGAGGCGCAGCGGGAGGCGCTTCGCGGCCTGTACGCGCCGGTCCTGGAAGCCGGGGTCGGTAGCGGGTTGCTCGGGCGGGCCAACGGCGGATACGTTGCCGCGCGTCCCCCTTCGAGGCTGGCCCGCCTCCGGTGGAGGGCCTACTTCGGTCTGAGCAAGACGCGTGCGACGGCCCGCTGGCTCAAACACATGCTGACCTTCGACGGCTGGTTCCCCTACATCGTGCGCAAGACCGAACGACGCACCGGAATGACCGTCGAGATCACCCCCCTGGAGCGCCGCTTCCCCGTCCCGCTCCTCCTTCCCAAGGTCCTGAGGGTGCTGCGTACGAAGGGCGAAGCGGGCGGCGGGTCCCCCCGTGCCGGGAAGGGGCCCGCACGGTGACGCATGCCCGCGCCGGGAGACCGGGGTGAGAGGACGTGGTGGAGTTCTCTACCCACGGCGGCCGGCCCGCACGGTGACGCGTTCCCGCGCCGGGAGACCGGGGTGAGACCCGAGCTGGCCGTACTGGCCGCGGCCGCAGGCGGCGCGCTGGCCACCATGGCCGTCTTCGCCCTGAGCCCGGCGCGCCGCGCGGAGGACGAGCTCGAGTCCCCGGCCCGGGGGAATTTCGTGCTCGGGTCCTTCGTGCGCCGCTGGTTCTACTGGTCCATCCGGCCGGCGGAGAAGGCGTCGCTCGCCCTCGGTCTGTCCCCCCTCTTCTACAACCTGCTCGGCGTCCTCCTCGGCGCGGCGGCCGGCTGGCTCTTCGCCTCGGGCCGCTTCGCGACCGCGGGTTGGGCGGTCCTGCTCAGCGGCGCCGCCGACGCCCTGGACGGGCGCATCGCGAGGGCGCGCGGACTCGCCTCGCCCCGGGGGGCGTTCCTGGACTCGACCCTCGACCGCTTCGCCGAGGTGGCGGTGTTCGTGGGACTGGCGGTCGCGTTTCGCGCCTCCGGCCCGGCCCTGGCCATCCTGACGGCGGCGCTGGGCGGCTCGCTTCTCGTCAGCTACGCCCGCGCGCGGGGAGAGAGCCAGGGAGTTCTCTGTACGCTGGGAGTGATGCAGCGGGCCGAGCGGCTTCTGCTCGTCGGTTTCGGGGCAATCCTGGACGGCGGCGGGTCGGCGCTCGCGGGACGCGGGCAGGGCGCCTTCCTGCTGGGCGTGCTGGCCCTCACGGCGGCCGGCACCGTGGCTACGGCCGTCTTTCGCACCGTGTGGATCGCCCGGCGACTGCCGGGATGATCCGCCCGGCCGCCCGCCGCGCGGCCCCGGCGCCGATCCCGGCCCGGATCACACGTCCTCGCTGTCCTCGCCGCCCTCGCTCGCGGGCTCGGTCTCCCGGCGGCAGCACGGGCCGCAGCAGCAGCAGCCGTCGGGCGCGGCGCGGCGGTCTCCCCGCGAATCCTCGCCGCACCAGCCGCACGACCACACCCGGCAGCAGCCCTTGAAGCACCCCTTCCGGCGCAGCCAGGCGACGAGGACTATCGCCAGCAGGATCTGGGGAAGGCCGATCCGCAGGGCGAAGCCCCAGAACCCGGCCAGGGAATTCAAGTACCAGCCGAACAGTTCTCCCAGCATGATTCCATCCTCTCTCCATCATCGGAGTCGGGCGGTCGTCCCAAACGGTCGTCCTCCACGATCCCGCCGGAATGTCCGCGGAATCGGGTAGTAGCGGTCCCCATGAAGGAATCGGACCTCGGACGGCGGATGGCAAGGCCCGCCCTCGTCCCGAGCGGGGCCGGGACCGAGCGGCGGGCGGGCCGCGTCACCCGAACAGCCAGGCGGTCAGGACGCCGCCTATCCTCGACGAATTGAAGCGGGGCACGTGCGGGCCGTCCCGTATGGTCCACAACTCGACCGTGATCCCGGCCCCGCATCCGGTTCGGTAGCGCAACGGGGTCGTCTCGAGCTCCCGCACACCTATTCGCGTCGTGGAACGAACTGCCCGCCAGGTTCACGATCCCCCGCAGCTTCGGCATCGACTCGCAGGCCATTCTGTACGACATGAAACCGCCGTTCGAAAGCCCGATCAGGTACGCGCCGCCGACCGTAACGTACTCGCCGGCCTCCTCGATCAGATCGTCGAAGTAGCCCACGTCATCGGGATCCGACTCCCAGAAATCGCAACAGTAGTCCGTTGCGTCCCAGAATCTCCGCCCGGCCGGGTTCAGGGTCCCGCTCGGATGGATCACCGCGAACCGATCCCGGTTCACGCGCCTCGAGATGCCGAAGTACCGGTCGATGCCCGCCCAATTGCCGCCGTACCCGTGCAGCACGAGCACCACGGGTATGGGCGTGCCGTCCACGTAGTCGCGCGGCCGGATCAGCGTCGTCGGGCGTTCGCCGCCGATGATGAACTGGGTTCTGCGCGGCTCGGGCGGGGTCGAGTCGCAAGCCGCGCCGGCGAGCGCCGCGGGCAATGCCAGCCATCCGGACGATCTCACGGTTCGCGTTCCTCCACTCCGTATTCGCTAGCCGCTCCTTCGACGGTAACGTACCCGTCGAGCACGTCTTCGCGCACCCTTTCCCGGCTGCGGGCGCGGGGATCCCCCAGCCCCCCGCCCCCCGGCGTCGCCAGCACGATGCGGTGCCCGGGCGGCACGACCTCCCTTCCCTTAGCGCGCATCTCCCCCGCTCCCGGCACGTGCACCCTCCCGGCGGCGCCCGCCCCGCCCCCGTCGCGTCCCCGCGCGGCGTTGCGCACCCGCTCGAACATCTTCGACACGGCGAAGGGGGCGCCGTCGGCGTGCGAAACCTCCATGACCTGGCCCAGCCCCCCCCGGTGCTCGCCCGGCCCGCCCGAGTCCGGAACGTACTCCTTCCGCCAGAAGACGAGCGGCGCCACCGTCTCGGTGATCTCGATCGGCGTGCTCCGCACCCCCGAAGGGAACGACGTCGCGCTCAGCCCGTCCTTGCCCGGCCGCGCCCCCGTGCCGCCGGTGTGGAACGGGTTGACCACGAACGCCTCCGAGTCCCCGTACGGATACCTCCCGGTGAGCCCCTGTCCCCCGATGAAGACCGGGTTCCAGAGACACGACGACCCCTCGGCCGGGACCGAACCGGGGGGCATGGCCCGTGCGAGGCAGCCGAGCACCACGTCGGGGAGCATCTGCCCGATGGCGTGGCGGGCGGAGACGGCGGCGGGTCGGGTCGCGTTGAGGAGGCAGCCGGGCGGCGCCGTGACCTCGATCGTGCCGAGCGATCCCGCGTTGTTGGGGACCTCGGAGCCGACCACGCAGCGCACCCCGAACGATCCGTACGCCCGCGTGTACGTCTCGGGGACGTTGATCCCGTAGGGCGACATCGGAGAGGTGCCGGCGAAGTCGATGCGGATGCCGTCGTGCGAGACCGTGAGCGCGCAGACGAGTTCCAGATCGCGGTCGTAGCCGTCGATGGTCATGCGGTTGCGGTAGGTTCCGGGGCGCAGCGCGCGAATCCGTTCGAGCATGGCGCGGCGCGACGCCGCGAGGATCATCTCGGCCAGCCCGTCCAGCGAGTCGAGGCCGAACTCCTTCATCATGGCGACGAGGCGCTCGCCGCCGGTTCGGTTGCACGCCGCCAGCGAGTACAGGTCGCCCTGCGCCACGTCCGGGTCCCGCACGTTGGCGCGGACCATGCGCATGAGGGTTTCGTCGACGCGGCCGGCCCTGACGAGGTGGCCGATGGGGATGCGGATGCCCTCCTCGAAGACCTGGTTGGCGTCGGCGCCGAAGCCGCGCCCGCCCACGTCGGCGATGTGGCTGGTGGCCGCGAAGAGCGCGACCGGGCGGCCGCCGAGGAAGGTGGGCGTGACGACGGTGAAGTCGTTGAGGTGGCCGGTGCCCTCCCAGGGGTCGTTCGTGACGAGGACGTCGCCTTCGGCCAGCGTCTGGACCGGGTGGTCGCGGAGGAAGAACCCCACCGAGGCCGCCATCGCGTTGACGTGGCCGGGCGTTCCCGTGACGGCCTGGGCCAGCATGCGGCCGGAGAGGTCGAAGACGCCGGCGGAGAGGTCGCCCGCCTCGCGCACCGGCGTGGAGAAGGCGGTGCGCACCAGGGTGCGGGCCTGTTCCTCGACGACCGAGACGAGCCGGCTCCACATGATCTGGTCCTGGAGGGCCGAGACTCGGGCCCCGGCCGCCGGGCGGGCGCGGCGCCGGGCGAGAAGGTGGCCGCCGGGCAGAACCGTGGCGCGCCAGCCGCCGGGAACGACCGTGGTGGTCTGTTCCTCGGCGACGAGGGCGGGGCCGTCGACGCTGTCGCCGGCGTCCAGATCGTGCCGGAGGTGTACCGCCGCGCGGACGAGCCCTTCGCCGCCCCCTTCGAAGAGCTCGGTCCACGCGGCCGGAGGGGGGCGCGGCGCCCGGAACGCCGGCGCGCAGGCGGGCGCGGACTCCCCGGCCCCGCCCGGCCCTCCGGCAGGCGCCGAAGCGCCGGACTCCTCCGCAGCGCGCGCCGGCGCCGACACCACCAGCGTCCAGCTGAGCACCTCCGCGTCCAGTCCCGGGATCGTGCGTCCGTAGACCGCACGGTACGCGCGGTCGAAGGCACCCCCGAGCGCGGCGGCCGCCTCCGAGCCCGCCGCCGGCTCCCCCCCTCCCCCGCCCCCCGCCACCTCGCGCGGCAGCTCGACCCCGATCTCGTGCCCCTGTCCCACGTAGCGCATGTAGGCGCGCGCGCGCTCGGTCGTCCTCGCGCCCGGCGCGCCCTCCGCCACCACCACCGCAGCCTCCGCCCGCATCCCGGCCAGCACCTCGCGCACCACCCCCGGATCGAAGCGCGACAGCCGCATGTGGCGGCTCCGCACGACCTCGTACGAGATCGGCGCCAGCAGGAACCCCACCGCCGACCCCACCCCCGCGTTCCCCGGCACCAGGAACCGGTCCAGCTCCAGCTTGTCCGCCAGGCGGGCCGCGTGGATCGGCGCCGATCCCCCGAAGGCGACCACGGTGCGGCCGGCCAGCCCCCTGCCCCACTCGACGGCGTGGGTGCGGGCGGCGTTGGCCATGTTCTCGTCCACCATCTCGCTCACCCCCAGCGCGGCCGCGCGCGCGCCGAGCCCCAGCTTCGCCCCCACGCGGCCCCCGACCGCCGCCTCGGCCCGGCCGCGGTCCAGCGCGATCGCGCCCCCCGCGAAGAGCTTCGGGTCGATCCGGCCCAGCACCACGTCCGCGTCGGTCACGGTAGCCTCCTTCCCGCCCCGCCCGTACGCCGCCGGTCCCGGCTCCGACCCCGCGCTCTCGGGCCCCACGCCGATGCGGTCCATGTCGTCCACTCCGGCTATCGACCCGCCCCCCGCCCCGATCTCGACCATCTCGACGACCGGGATCCGCACGGGAAGACCGCTGCCCCGCTTGAAGCGGTAGCTGCGCGCCACCTCGAAGGTGCGCGAATGCAGCGGTTCGCCCCCGTCGATCACGCAGAGCTTGGCCGTCGTACCGCCCATGTCGAAGGAGAGCACGTCGCCCAGGCGGAGATCGCGGGCCAGGCGGCTGGCGAGGATCGCGCCTCCGGCCGGGCCCGATTCCACCAGGCGGATCGGGGCCCTGAGCGCGGTCTCCAGGGTGGTGAGGCCGCCGCCCGAGGTCATGAGCAGGAAGGGGCAGGCGAGGCCGCTCTGCCGCAGCGATACCGCCAGCCCCAGCAGGTAGCGGGCCATGAGGGGCTGGACGTAGGCGTTGGCGCAGGCCGTGGAGAGGCGCTCGTACTCGCGGATCTCGGGGCACACGTCGGAGGCCAGCGTGACGACGAGAGCGGGGCGCTCGGCCGCGAGGATCTCGCCGATGCGGCGTTCGTGGGCGGGGTTGGCGTAGCCGTGGATGAGCCCGACGGCGACGGATTCGACGCGGTGCTCGTCGAGTACGGGCAGCAGGGCGTGGACGGTGTCCTCGACGAGGGGAACGAGTACGCGGCCGCGGTGGTCGACGCGCTCCCGCACGGGAAGGCGGAGGCGGCGGGGGACGAGGGGCGGGGGGCGGTCGACGCCGATGTCGTACTGCTCGAACCGGTTCTCCCGGGCCATCTCGAGGGCGTCGCGGTGCCCCTCGGTTACGATCAGCGCGGTGCGCGCGCCCTTGCGCTCGATGACGGCGTTGGTGGCCAGCGTGGTCCCGTGGATGACGAGCCGCACGGCCGAGGGCGCGACCGACGCCATGCCGAGCACCTTGGCGACTCCGTCGATCACGCCCCGTTCGGGTGCGGCGGGGGTCGTGAGGACCTTGGTGGTGACGAGGCGGGAGCCCGCCTCGAGCGCCACGTCGGTGAAGGTGCCGCCGATGTCGATGGCGAGGCGGGCGGAGGGTTCGGCCGCCCCCGGCTCCGGCACCCCGGGCGCCGGCGGGATCCCGGTCCCGTCTATCACGAGTTCTGCCTCCGTTGCCGCAACGCGATGGCCCCCCGGGGGATCAGCCGTACGGCATGGGCGGCACCCTGCCCAGGAGTCGCGCGTACACGGCGAGCGCCCCCCGGTGATGCGCCGTGTGATCCACGATGGGACCCACGACGGCGCGCTTGGGGGCTCCCGGCATGATGCGCTCGTCGGAGATCGTCGCATCGAGTTCTTCGTCGGAGGCGGCTCCGAATACCTTGACGGCCCGTGCGAAGGCGCGGTCAAGCCACGCGTTCGCGTCTTCGAGCGTTTCCACCGCCCGGGCGGCCGCGATGAGGCCGTCGAAGTCCATGTTCCAACCGTCTCCGAAGGCGCCCTCCACGAACCACTCCACCGAATCGGCGGCGTGGGCGATGTGTCCGGCCACGGTGTAGAGCTCGGGCTGGGGGGCGAACCCCGCGTCCCCCGCCTCGAAGATCGAGATCGTGCTCTTCATGTACTTGTGGGACGTTTCCAGCTGGGTGACGATATCCGAAGCCTGCGACATCCGGGTCTCTCCTTTGCCTGCGCGAATGGGTTTCGTCGTGCCTGCGGGCGGCCAAGTCTAGCCTGTTTCCCGGCGCCGCTCCAGCCCGCGACCAAAGGCAACCCACTTGGCGATCCCGACGTATCCCGCCAGATTGGTGAACTTGAGCCGCGCAGTCGGGAGCCCTCTTGCCATGAGGCCGCACATTGATCCTCATTGACCGGCACACGCGTGCCGCGAAGGGTCCCTTCCACGCCACGCTCCGCATCAAGCCCGCGGCGCGCGTGGAGCTGATCGACGTTCGCGGCAAGCTGCTCGAGGAGCTCGGCGACGAGTTCACGCGGTACACGCGGTCGTTCTACATCTCCAGCCACACTACGGCGGGATTCCTCGACCAGCGCCTCGCCGAGCTCCTGGAACACGACGGCCGCGGGATCAAGGACTACCTTCAGCTCTTCCAGGAGCTCTTTCCGCCCGGGGCCGACTACGTCCACGACACCATGCATCTGCGGACGGAGCTCTCCGAGGCGCAGCGGGCCAGCGAGCCGCTGAACGCCGACTCGCACCTCACCTTCATCGGGGCCGGGCTGCGCAATTCGGCCTCCTACGAACTGGACGGCGCCGAGCCCGTTTGGTTTGTGGAGCTGGACGGGGTGCACGTGGGAGGAACGCGCCGGCGGCGCACCACGGTGGTCGCCTACGACCGCGAAGAGGAGGTCGAGCGGCGCCGAATCCGGATCCCGGCCTCGCCGCACCCCATCGACGCCCAGAATCTCCGGGACCCCGGCCTCGGCTTCATCGGCGTCCTGCAGGACATGGTCCGGCGGCACGGAGTCTCCTTCGGGAGCTTCCGCGTCGCGCTTCCCGAGGAGGAGCGGCACGCCGGCCTCACGGTCAACGAGTACGAAACGCTGCTCATGAACTACGACCTGCGCGAGGCGCTCAGAAACCCCTTCCGCTTCATGGCGCAGACCAGCAGGGATATGAGGGACGCGCTGCGCGACCCCCGCTCGATCCCGGCCAAGGCGATCAACTTCGCGCAGTTCGACGCGGTCCAGGTCCTCAACCAGGTGCTCGACCGCATCCGCCTCCGCGACTCGCTGGTCGAGCGGGTGGTGAACCGGGCGGTCGCGCTGCCGGTCTCGCACTTCCTGCGCATGAAGCGCGCCTTCGACCTTCCCGTGCTCGACCGCGGCGGCAGCGGCACGGGAGAGATCGGCTGGGGGACCTACCAGAGTCCGATCCTGGTGCAGTGGAGGGGGGCGGAGCGGAAGACCCGCGCGCTGGACGTGAGGCTGGTGAGGTTCGTGTAGGAACACGTGATCCTGTTCGGCGTCGCGGTCGTCATCCTCGTCGTTGCGTTGACGGGGGCAGTCTGGTCCGTGGCCGTCCCCGGCGTACCGGGAGTATCGGCGGCGGGTGCCGCGGTTTCTGTGAGGGGCGGCTCGCGGCCCATCCGGCCGCGCGTGGCACTTCGTGGGTCCCATCCAGTCTTGCTGCTGGCGCGACGCAGGCTACATTTATTGTTGGGACGGCGAGCCGGGGAACCGACCTACTGTCCTGACTGACAATACCGGGGCAGACGGCCCGGTATCCGAAGGGAAGACGACAACGAGAGGCGGGTTCGCGATGGGGAAGCAACTTGAGACGTGGGTGCCGGTGGCCGCCATCGTGGCCTCGGCAGTGACAGCAACCTGGGTGGTCAGCGGGAGGATCGCGGATGTTCAGAACCGACCTGAGCGGAGAGATCGCAGATACACGGGCGGGGATCGCGGCCCTCGACTCTAGGCTCTCAGGTGTGGAAGCCAAGCTCGACCTTTTGATCGAGGGTCTCGACATCGAGGTGTCCGACAGGGTGCAGGCAGGTCAGGTGGCGCGAAGATGACTCCATTCGGAAAGCCGTAGCGAGGGCGCGACCGGGCTTGGCGAGTCCCCCACAAGCCGACCGCATCCCTACCGCTGGGACCGAAAATGACAAGCAAAGTTGTCACTATGTAAAGTCGGGATTACATTTCAGCATGGATTCAGCGTTGCCACGAACTCGTCACCGGACTTCGCCTCGGCGATTCGGCGGAGATCCTGCTCCACGCGGCTCTCGAAGTTGCCCGTGTACCGGCCCGTGAGCGAGATTTACAAAATGGAATGTCGACATTATATTCTGCGCTCCCGCACGCACTCCAGGAGGCGGAAATCCGTTCTTCGCAAGCCACTGGTCGGGTGACTGCCGGATGGTCAGAGGGGGTTCGGTTCCCGATCCGGTTCGTAGGCCTTGAGGGCGCCATTCCTGGTCCAGATGTGCACTCGATAGTCGCCGACTCCTCCGTACTTCCGCTTCAAGTCATTCGCGATCGCCACGATCTGAGAATTGGTCAACCCGAGTTCGCGATGCCCGTCGTCCGAAGCGAATCTGTGGACGAAGCTCGTGCCCGCCTCCCGTTCACCGTCCCACTTCGTCCGTAACGACGCGGAGAAGTTCGGGTCCGAGAAGTTCGGAACCCCATACAATTCACAAAGATAGCTGGTTTCGACTACGAAGACCCTCGTCATTCGGCCAGCCCCGCCAGCCACCTACGCATCTCCTCGCTACGACGGTTCTCGAAGTCGGGGTCAAGGTGCTGATCTACGACTCGACGCGTTACCAGGTCGCCAAGCCTGCCTTTCTCCAGTAGTTCGTCGTAACGTTTCACCTGGATGAGCGGCAAGAGTCGACTGCAGTAGTCAGTCTTGGACCGGAATGCGAGCACCACGTTGCGTTGCTGTTCCGGGGTCAGCGCATTGAGTACCTCGGGGTTGTGAGTCGACAGGAGAACATTGATGTTCCTCTCCTTACTGCTTCGGGTGATCGTTTGGATCAGCGACGCCACCCGGCTTGGGTGCAGCCCGTTGTCGAATTCCTCCACCACCACGCGAGAATGGCGTTCAGCCGTCGTCACTGCGGTGAGAACGGCCAAGGTCCTGAGGGTGCCGTCGGAGAGCATGCGGGCGTCGGAAAGGTGGTCGGGTCGTTCTTCGTGCAGCCCGAAAATCACATCGCCCAATTGGGTCGTGACGAAATCGAAGCCACTGTAGGGCTCGTCGGGGACCTGACGGATGTGGCCGAACAGTTCGTCCAGCTTGGCCTTGCCGTTGTTCCTGAGACCATACAGCACCGAGGACAGATTCGATCCGTCCCGGAGCAGGGAGTCGTGACCGATGCGCTCATACCGACGCATCGCATCCGGCTTGGGATCGAAGACGAATGACGCGCGAAGGTGATTGCGAACGGCACCGATCAGTTGGAGCGATTCGCGCAGCTTCCGGTTTTTCGTCGCGAAATGCTCGTATTGGGAGAGCACGGACCGCGTTGCGGACACGGCCGTTTGGGGTTTCTTGGCCCCCCGGGCGAAGTTGTTGTATTCGACCCTCATGTCCGCGGACGCGAGGCTACCGCTCCCTTCGACTTCGCGAAAGAGCATTGTGCTGCGGAATACGAGGGATTCCGCAGTGATTCGAGGTTCGGGAAAGGGGGTTACCGTAACGGAGTACCGGAAAGGTCCGGTCTCGCCTTGCCAACGGGTGCGCGCTGAGAACTTGAGCGTGAAGCTCGTGGCGCCGTACCCGGGGACATCCCTGCAACCCTCCCCTAACATTCAACGCCCCTGCGCGGTCGAGATCGGTGATCTCCCGGAACCGATGCCCTGCGGCGATCGCCGCCAGCACTTCGATTCCCTCGAGCGCGTTGCTCTTACCCGAACCGTTGGGACCGACCAAGATCGTGAGCGGGCGCAGGAGTTCGATCCCCTCGCTCCGAAAGCTCTTGAAGTCGATGAAATGATGCATGGTGGGCTCGCAGGTCCGGCGACCGACGACGGGAGATCCGTGTCCTCCCCCAATCTAGCGAAAACCGGTCCACGCGAGCCGGAGAGATCCCGGTTCCGGCGAGCTCACCCTCGCCGAGTTCGCCGCCGATCTCCACGAGGTCGTCACCCAGGCCGGAGACCGCGCGCCAGCCGCGGCGCGCCGCTACACCAGAGACCTCCCCTGCGCTCCGTCCACCGCGATGCACGCCCCCGTAATCAGGCTGGCGCGCTCCGACGCCAGAAACGCCACGACGTCCCCCACCTCCTCCCCCCGCCCGAACCGCCCCAGCGGCAGGTTCGCCCGCACGAACGCCCGCATTCCCTCTGGGTCCGCCTTCACCCGCCTGTCCCAGCTGCCCCCGTCGAAGCGTATCGACCCTGGAGCGACGCAGTTCACGCGAATGCGGTCCTTCGCCAGTTCCAGCGCCATGATCCCGGCGGCCGAGATCAGCGCCGACTTGGTTGTGTTGTAGATCGACAGTCCCGGGCCGCCCTTCTCCCGCCCGAAGACCGACGACACGAAGACGATCGCGCCGCCGCCCCGCTCGCGCATCGCCGGGATGGCGCCGCGGGTGGTCCGGAACCCCGCCAGCACGTTCAGCTCGATGACGTCGAGCCAGTCCCGGTCGGTCGTCTCCTCGAACATGCCGCGGCGGTTGCCGCCCACGTTGTTGACGAGGATGTCGAGACCGCCGTAGCGGGCATGCACGGCGTCCAGGAGCGTCTGCGCGCCGTCCGGCGCGGCGATGTCGCAGACGACCGGAAGCACCTCGGCCCCCTCGCTCCGCAACGTCGCGGCGGCCGCTTCCAGCCCTTCGGCTCCCCGCGCGCATATCGCCAGCCGCGCACCCTCGGCCGCCAGCGACCGCGCGCTGTAGAAGCCGAGCCCGCGGCTGCCTCCCGTCACGACGGCGACCCGGTCCTTCAGTCCGAGGTCCACGGGTCAGCTCCCGCCGGCCGGGGCGCTCGCCCCGAGCAGCCGCTCCAGCGCCCGGACATGTCCCTGCAGCGCCGCGTTCAGCCGGTCGTAGCGCCTGATCGCGTCCTCGCCCGGCTCCTGGTCGGCGCGGGTCAGGTTGCCGTACAGGTAGCGGAGCTGGTCGACCAGCATGGGGCGCGAGTAGCGGCGCGGCTCGGTGACGAGTTCGCGCTCCACCGCCTCCACCTCGGCCGCCAGCTCGCCCCCGCCCCGCTCCCGCGCCTCCGCGATGCGGTGCGCGGCCAGCCTGGCCTCGCTGAGCGCGTCCCGCACCTCGAGCGCGAAGCCGACCTGCCGGCGCACGAGCCCCTCGTCGATCCCCTCCGCCGCGACGCGCGGGTCGAGCATGACGCGGAAGTCGCGGCTCGCGCTCCAGTCCCCGGCCGAGAGACGCGCCGTGTACCTCCCGGGCGGCACCATGGGGCCGCCGCGCCCGGTCCGGTCCGGGTCGGGGTTCCAGGGACCCGGGTGGCGGAGGTCCCAGGTGAAGCGGTGCGTCCCCGCGCCGCCGGGCAGCCGCGGCGTGCCGACGCGCTCCAGGCGCCACTCGCGCATGCCGGGCTCCGCCGGGACGACGTACTCCCCCGGCTCCTCGCTCGAGAACGAGCGCACCAGGTGGCCCTCGGCGTCGACGATGTCGAGGGCGAGCGGGACGTCCGGGACCTGGGCGAGGGTGTAGTCGATGTTGGCGCCCGCCTGCGGATAGCTCGGCCGGGACGCGTCCCGTCTCCCGAAGCCGCGCCGGTAGCGCAGCCTGTAGGCGTCGCGCACATCGTAGAGGTGTGCGCTAGCGCCGGCTACGCTGTCGCCGAGTTCGTGCAGCGGCGTGAGGTTGTCCATGATCCAGAAGCCCCGGCCCATCGTCGACAACACCAGATCCCCGCGCACGACCTTCATGTCCGTGACGGGCGTCGCCGGGAGGTTGAGCTGGAAGGACTGCCAGGTGCCGCCGTCGTCGAAGGAGACGAAGACCCCGAACTCGGTGCCCAGGTAGAGCAGGCCCTCCCGTTCGGGGTCCTCGCGCACCACGCGCACCGGATGGTCGCCCGGAACGCCGTTGTTCCCGGTCGTCATGCGGGTCCAGCTCGCGCCGTAGTCGTCGGTGCGGTACGCGTACGGCGCGAAATCGCCCAGCTGGTACCGGAGAATGGCCACATAGGCCTTCGCGGGGTCGTGATGGGACACCTCGATGGTCTGCACGCGGCCGTGGGGGCCGGTCCCGGGCGGCGTCACGTCGGTCCAGCCGGCGCCGCCGTCGCGGGTCACGTGCACGGGGCCGTCGTTGGCACCCGCCCAGATCACGCCGGGCTCGAGCACCGACTCCTGGATCTCGTAGAGCGCCGCGAAGTGCTCCTCGCCGGTCACGTCGAGCGTGATGGGCGTCCCGGACACGACCTGGGTCTCGGGGGTGAAGGCGGTGAGATCGTCCGAGATGGTCTCCCAGCGCCGGCCGCCGTCGGTCGTGACGTGCACGAACTGGGATCCGTGATAGACCTTGTTCGGGTCGTGGGGCGAAACGTGGACGGGCGCGACGCGCTGGAAGCGGTACTCCAGGTCGCGGGGGTTGTGCCCGTATAGATTCGCGAAGCCGACGTAGTACTGCTGCTCCTGTCCGGTCCGGCGGTTGTACACGCCGAAGCGACCCTTGCAGTTGGCGTAGACGATGTCGGGATCGCCGGGCTTGGGCACGATCGGGCCGGTCTCGCAGCCGCCGTGGGCCTCCCACGCGGACCGGGGGCCGCCGGGCTCCCAGCGTTCCGGCAGGCCGGGCACCGAAACGGTCGAATTGTCCTGCTGGCCGGCGTGGAGGCGGTAGGGGAAGCCGTCCGAGACGTCCACCTGGTAGAGCTCGGCGGTGGGCTGGTTGAGCTGGGTGGACCAGGTGTCGCCGCCGTCGGTCGTGACGTTCGCGCCGCCGTCGTTCGACTGGATCATGATGTCAGGGTCGTCCGGGTTGATCCAGAGGTCGTGGTTGTCGCTGTGCGGGGTGGGGCGCCGGGTCCAGCTGCGGCCGCCGTCGATGCTCATCCAGTGGCCCTCCGCCATCCCCCAGAGGATGTCGGCGTCCGCGGGGTGGGCCTCCAGGTTGGTGTAGTAGAAGGGCCGGTTGCGGATGGGCTGGAAGTCGGTGACCTGGTGCCAGGTGGCGCCCCGGTCGTCTGAGCGGTAGACGCCGCCGGTGTCTGCCGGCGCCTCGATGAGGACGTAGACGCGGTCGGGATCGGCCGGGCTGACGGCCAGGTCGGACTTGCCGCGCAGCCCGGCGGGCAGCCCGTCGGTGGCCTGGGCCCAGGTGTCGCCGCCGTCGCGGGATACGTAGACGCCCCCCTCGAGCCCGCCCGAGACGATGGTCCAGGGCTTGCGCTCGGCGCGCCACATGCTGGCGTAGACGGTGTTCGGGTCGTCGGGGGCGAACTCGAGGTCGACGGCGCCGGTGCTGTCCGAGACGAAGAGGACCTGCTCCCAGCTGGCGCCCCCGTCGCTGCTGCGGTACACCCCCCGTTCGGGGTTCGGCGCGAAGGGGCTGCCGATGGCGGCGACGTAGACGAAATCGGGGTCGCCGGGGTGGATGAGGATCGCGCCGCTGTTGCCGGTGCGCTCCAGGCCCATGTGCTCCCACGTCTCGCCCGCGTCGGCGGACTTGTAGACGCCGTCGCCGATGATGACGTTGCTGCGCAGGCCGTCCGAGCCGGTCGACACGTAGACGACGTTGAAGTCCGATTCCGCCACCCGGATCGCGCCGATCGATCCGGTCCCGAAATGGCCGTCGGAGATGTTGCGCCAGCTGTGGCCGCGGTCGGTCGTCTTCCAGACGCCGCCGCCGGTGGCGCCCATGTAGAAGGTGGAGGGATGGGCGCGGTGGCCCGCCACGGCGGTCACGCGGCCGCCCCGCGAAGGGCCGGCGTAGCGGTAGCGCAGGCTGCCGAAGAGGTGGTCGGCGAAGCGCGGAGTGGCGGTCTGGGGGGCTGCGGGGGCGGTTTGCGGGGTGTCGGGGGTGGTTTGGGCGATGGCGGGGGGTGGGAGGGTGGCGGGAGTGGCCGCGATGGCGAGCGCGATCGTGGTCAGGGGTCTTCTCATGTGGGGAGGGCTCCGGGAATCTGGTATTCGAGGCAAGTCGGTTCGCGGCACCCGTTCGCGGTGCCGCCGCGGGGCGCGCCATCGCCCCGGCGCGGTGAACTTACGGCGTGGAGCCGTGCGCGGACAATTCGGCGGCCGGCCCGGAGCGGGGGTCCGGCCCGCCGGAACGCGCGAGAATCGCCTCCGGCGTGGTTTCGGAGATTGGCGACGAATGCCGGGGGGACTTGTCCACGGGCCAAGCTGTCAACGTCCGATCGGCCCCGCTCATGTCCCGGCAAGCTTGACGGTCGCCACCGTAACGGCCACGCGCACTCCGTAGTAGGTTGCGAACGCGGGCAGGAGCGCGCCGAGGCCGAGAGCATCGTCCAGCGCGTGGCCAACGAGATAGCCCGCGCCAAAGCCGGTCGCGAACCCCAACGATGAGCCGAGGAGCGCCCACCCGGGATGTGCCCCGGCGCCTGCCGTGGCCAACGCCGCCAGGGAAGCCGATAGGGTGCCGAACTCGATCAGTTCGTCCTCATGAATGTCAGTTGAGAAGACGCGAGAAGCCAGGAAGTCGCCCGCCACCGCCCCCAAAGCTGTACCCAAGACCAGCGAAAGAGCACCGGCCGCACGATCCGAGGCCGCCCGGGGATCTTCGACGGTGCTAGGACGTGGACACAATCCCCCCGGTCGTGTCACATGTGATATGTCGTAAGACGGCGGGTGCTGAAGGGCGCCATCAATGACGTGGCGGCGCGTCGGCCGGGTGATCCCGCCGCGGCGCAATCCCGACTTCGCG
>JAPPNM010000171.1:0-14201 GCA_028873825.1 Gemmatimonadota bacterium
TTGCCAGCCCGGCGCCTCGCCGCTCTCGGTGCTCGGGCGGCTTTATCCACGGACCGCTAGGAGTCCGCGGTGAGACCCTGCACGACACCGAGCGCGGCGATTCCCGCTCCGGCTTCCCGGCGGCGACCGTGAACCGCGTCTCCCCGGGTCGCGCGGAGAGGAACCGGAGGCTGGCGGACCATTTCCGCTCCGGAAGGCGGCCGGCGCTGGCGCGGGCCATTTCGATGGTCGAGGGAGGGCGGCCCGGCGTCGGCGACCTCCTCGGGGAGCTGCTTCTGGAGCGGCCGCGCGCCCGCCGCTTCGGGGTTACGGGACCGCCCGGCGCGGGCAAGTCGAGCCTCATAGCCGCCCTGGCCGCCCTGCTGCGCGCCCGAGGCGAGGAGGTGGCCATCGTCGCCGTAGACCCCACCTCGCCCTTCTCGGGCGGGGCGCTCCTGGGGGACCGCATCCGCATGAACGACCTGTCCACCGACCCCGGCATCTTCATCCGCTCGATGGCGACGCGGGGGTCGCTGGGAGGGCTGGCGGCCACGACCCGCGAAGCGATCGACCTGCTCGACGCCTTCGGCTTTCCCAACATCCTGGTCGAGACGGTCGGGGTGGGGCAGACGGAGCTCGAAATCGCGTCGACCGCCGATTCGGTTGCGGTCGTGCTGGTCCCCGAGTCGGGCGACGGCATCCAGGCCATGAAGGCCGGGCTGATGGAGATCGCCGACCTGTTCGTGGTGAACAAGTCCGACCGGATCGGCGCGGACCGGATGGCGAGGGCCATCCGGCAGGCTCTGCTGCTGAAGGCCGGCCGGGGCGGCCGCGACGTGCCCGCCCACCACGGGGTGGACCTGTCGCGGGCGGGCGGGAGCGGCGGTCCGGAGGCGAATCCGCCCGGCCGTCCGTCCCGTCCCGGCGCGCCGGAAGCGCGCACCCCGCCCGCCTCCCCGCCCCCCCGCTGGGAAATCCCGGTGCTCAAGACCTCCGCCGGACGCGGCGAAGGCATCGACGAACTGCTGGAACGTCTCCTCGCCCACCGGCGCTATCTCGAGGCGTCGGGCGCTCTGGAGGAACGCCGCCGGGCGCGGGCGCGGCGCCGGATCCGGGATGTCGTCGAGGGGCGGCTGCGACACCGGGCGGGGGAGTTTCTGGAGCGGCATCCGGACCTTCCCGAGTGGATCGCGGAGGTCGCGGCCGGGCGCGCGACCGCCTACGGGGTGGCCGACGAGGTCATTCCGGCCATATTCATGGAGGCACGGGAATCCGGGACGACGTAGCGGCCCTGCCTGCCTCCGCCGCTCTCGGTGTTCGCCGGGAGTTTCATCACGGACCAGGAGAAGCCGAATGTCGACCACCGAACCCCGGGTGCGCGACCGCGCGGCGCTGCTCGCCGAGATCGAGAGCCGCCAGCGGGAGATCGAGCGGCTGAACGCGGAACTGGCCGCCTGGGAGGCCACGTGCGAGGCGCTGCCGAAGCGCCTTCCCTACTTCACGTCGGTGTCCGGCAACGAAATCGAACCGCTCTACACGCCCAACCACGCGAAGGGAAGCTATCTGGAGGGGACGGGGGTGCCGGGGAGCTTCCCCTTCACCCGCGGTCCGTACGCCACCATGTACCGCACCCGGCTGTGGACGATGCGCCAGTTCGCCGGCTTCGCGACCGCCGAGGAAACCAACCGGCGCTACAAGTACCTGCTCGGCAAGGGGCAGACGGGTCTTTCGGTCGCCTTCGATTTTCCCACCCTCATGGGCTACGACGGCGATCATCCGCGTTCGCTGGGCGAGGTCGGGGTTTGCGGGGTGGCGATTTCGTCGCTCGCCGACATGGAGACCCTCTTCGAAGGGATCCCCCTGGACAGGGTATCGGTCTCGATGACGATCAACGGTCCCGCCGTCATCCTCTTCTGCTTCTACGTGGCCGCCGCCGAGCGACAGGGCGTGTCGCCGGAGAAACTGCGCGGGACGGTGCAGAACGACATCCTCAAGGAGTACCAGGCGCAGCACGCGTGGGTCTTCCCGCCCGAACCGGCGCTCCGCCTCATCCTGGACATGTTCGAGTGGTGCTCCGGGCATGCGCCCCGCTACAACCCCATCTCGATCTCGGGCTACCACATCCGCGAGGCCGGCGCCACCGCGGGCCAGGAGCTGGCCTTCACGCTCGCCAACGGCTTCGACTACGTGCGCCGCGGCATCGAGCGCGGGCTCGATGTCGACTCCTTCGCGCCGCGCCTGTCCTTCTTCTTCGATGTCCACAACGACTTCTTCGAAGAGGTGGCCAAGTTCAGGGCCGCGCGCCGGATATGGGCGCGCCGCATGCGGGACGAGTTCGGGGCCCGCAACCCGCAGTCCTGGCGGCTGCGCACCCACGCGCAAACGGCGGGCGTCACTCTCACGGCGCAACAGCCGGAGAACAACATCGTACGGGTAGCCTACCAGGCGCTCGCCGCCGTGCTGGGCGGCACCCAGTCGCTCCACACCAACTCGATGGACGAGACGCTGGCGCTCCCGACCGAAAAGTCGGTCACGATCGCGCTGAGGACGCAGCAGATCGTCGCCTGGGAAACCGGCGTGGCCAATACGATCGACCCGCTGGCGGGCTCATACTACGTGGAGGCCCTGACCGACGGGCTCGAGGCCGAAGCGGAGGAGATCTTCGCCCGCATCGCGGAGGAGGGGGGGGTTGTGCCCGGGATCGAGAACGGCTGGTTCCAGCGCGAAATCGCAAATTCCGCGGCGCGGCAGCAGGCGGAGATCGAGGCCGGGTTGCGCACCGTCGTCGGCGTGAACGAGTTCGTGGAAGGATCCGGCGACGTGGACATCGAGACGTTGCGGATCGATCCGCAAGTCGAGGAGCGGCAGCGCGCGCGAATGGCCCGCCTCCGCGCCGAGCGCGACGAGGACCGCGTGGGCGCGGCGTTGCGGAGCCTGCGTGCCGCCGCCGCGGGAAGCGCGAACACGGTGCCTCACATCCTCGAGTGCGCCCGCTCGTACTGCACCCTGTACGAGATCCGGGCCGCAATGGAGGATGTGTTCGGGGCCTACAGGGAGCCGGTCTTCTTCTAGCAATCCGTGGACAAAGCCGCCCGAGCGCCGAGAGCGTCGAGGGAGGCTACGCCTAACCGCGCCCCGTGTTCCGCCCGCCAGCGTTCCGCTACGCCCCCACGATCGGCCAGGGCGCCCAATCCCGCCACTTGCCCCGCGTGAAGTCCGGAAACTCCACCGGCGCGCTCCCGTTCGCCACGCTGATCTCCGACAGCTCGCACACCGCGCTCAGCGCCGCCGCGTCGTAGACGTTCATGTCCAGCGGCAACCCCTCGCGCAGGCACTTGACGAGACGGTAGTCCTCCATGAAGTCCATCCCGCCGTGCCCGGCCCCGATCGACGCCTCGCCCAGCGCCTTCCACAACGGGTGCTCGAATTCCTCGTAGTAGCCCTCCGCCTCGTCCCAGCGGTGCGACTCGCTGCGGCCCTCGACGTACACGCGGTCCGGATAGCCCTGGAAGATCCCGCGCGTGCCCTGGACCTTGTTGATGCGGTCGTAGGGGCGCGGGAGGTTGGTGTCGTGCGCGACGTAGACGGTCTTGCCGAGCGCGGTCTGAACGAGGCTGCCGTTCACGTCGCCCAGCGCGAAGGTCTCGGAGCGCTTGGGGTGTCCCTCGGGGTAGTTGGCGATGGCCCACTCCTGCAGCCCGCGCGAAGGGCTGCTCATCGAGACCAGGTGGGCGAACCGGTCGCCGCGGTTGATGTTCATGCAGTTGGCGACGGGACCGAGGCCGTGAGTGGGGTAGAGGTTGCCGTTGCGGGCCCATGAGTGGTCGCGGCGCCAGAGGCCCTCGCCGTCGTCGGCGAACTTGATGGCGCGCAGGTCGTGCAGGTAGCCGCACTCGGCGTGGAGGATCTCGCCCAGCAGTCCCTGGCGCACGAGGTTCAGGCAGAGCAGCTCGGCTCGCCCGTAGTTGACGTTCTCCATCATCGTGCAGTGACGGTTAGTGCGCTCGGCGGTCTCGACCAGCTTCCAGCAGCCTTCCAGGGTGTACGCGGCGGGCACCTCGGTGGCCGCGTGCTTGCCGTTCTCCATGGCGGCGACACAGATCGGGACGTGCCAGCGCCACGGAGTGGCGTTGTAGACCAGGTCGAGGTCCTCTTCGGCGCAGAGGCGCTCGAAGTCGGTCTCGCCGGCGGTGTAGAGCGCGGGCCGGGGGTGTCCCGCGGCCTCGACGAGGCCGGCCGCGCGCTCGGCGTGCTCTTCCCGGATGTCGCAGACTGCGGTGATCGCGCAGCCGTCGATGCGGACCAGGTTGCGGACATGCGCCGTGCCCATTCCGCCGACGCCCACGTAACCGATCCGAACCTGCTCGATGGGCCGGGCGGAGAAGGGGCGAGTCGGCGGCGAGCCCAATCCGCTCGGGACGGCCGCGGTCCCGGCGGGAGCCTCCTGGCGGCTCGGCGGAGCCTCCTGTCCCGCAGCGGGTGCTCCGCGGCCCGAGACCGCCACAGCGGCCATCCCCGCCGCGCCCGTCATGAGGAATTCCCGTCGGTCGGGCTCGCTCGATCCGCCCTTCGTCATCGCCTGACTCCTTTCCCGCGTTCCCGTAGCCGGTCGCGCGAAGGAGGGTGGGGCACGGCTTGGGGGCCCGCATCCCGAACCGGCGCGTCCGGGGCCGTCGGCGGGTATCCCGGCCGGCCGCTACCGCCCGAGATCGCCGACTCCGGCCGTGATCACGAACTGGACCCGCCGGTTCCGGGCCCAGACCTCCTCGCCGGCTCCCTGCACGAGCGGCCGGGACTCTCCGTGGGACACGACGGCGAAGCGGCCCGCCTCCAGTCCCGCCTCCACGAAGAACGCGACGACCGCTTCGCCGCGCTCCGCCGACAGTCGCATGTTGTACTCCGGCCCGCCTCTCTCGTCCGCGTGCGCATCGAGGCGCAGCCGCACCGCCGGTAGCGCCAGCAAGACTTCCACCTTGGCGGCGAGCGCGGCCGCCGCGTCCTCCCGAATGGCGGACCGGTCGTAGTCGAAGAAGACCATCTCCTCCAGGGTTCGGCGCTCCGCCGCAGCCCGGCGCATGCGTTCCCGCTCCGCGGCCTCGCGTTCCGCCGCGAGTCGGCGTTCCTCCTCGGCCCGGGCGCGGGCGATCGAATCTCGCCGCATCCGCTCGAGCTCCGCCTCCGCGGGACCGGGATCGGGCTGCGCCGCCGGGTCGGTCCTTCCCCCGCACAGCGTTCCTTCGGCCACGCAGAAGGCCACGGAGGCCAGCACCCCGAACTTCCGGGATCGGTACATGGAGTGCGCGTCGGAAGCGAGCCCCAAGGCGAAGCCGCCGACACGGATCCCGCCGAGGTCGAGCTGAGCGCCGGCGTTGGCGTCGAATCCGTTGAACTCGGCCATGAGGTTCAGTAGACGGCCTCCTCCGAGGCCGAAGTGAAGCGCGGCTCCCGCGAGGATCCCGCCGGCTTCGGCTTCCGAATAGAAGTCCCGGTCGTCGCCGGCCGAGAACAACCCGGCGCCCCAGCCCCCGGTCAGGGTCAGGTCGAACCTCTCGGCGCGCAGGACGCGGGCCGACGCCACGACGTACGGCGTCACGTTGGTGCGGACTTCCTTGACGCCGCGGGCATGGTTGTGCAGCCGGTAGTCCGGATAGCCGAGGCGGCCCGGCTGCAATCCGTCCAGGTACCCGTCGCCGTAGGAGGGGGAGGAGACGTAGCGCGCGCCCACCGCCAGATCCAAGTGCTCGACCGAAAAGGTCGGGAGCGAGAGGCGGGCGAAGCCGCCGAGCATCCTTCCGCCCTTCTCCTCCGAATCAACGTGCTGAATCGTGGCCCCCAGCTCGATCCGGTCGAAGAGCCCGATGGCGAAGGCGCCGTCGGAGACCCATTTCTCATAGCCCCCCCCGGTCCCCGCCGGTCGGCCCCTCCGGTCCAGCGCGATCGTGCGGTCGACGGAAATCCCGAACCCCGAGTAGGTGCCCACGACCGCCATGTGGGGGAGCACCGACGCCACGGGAACGTCGAGGAGCCCGGAACCGTATCGAAGCGTGCTCGGCATTCGCAGATCCTGAGCGGCCGCGGGCAGGACCGGCAGCAGCGCCAGCCCCGCCGGGAGGCCGCGGCGAATGCGAGTCACGCGACCAACGCCGTGCTACTCCGGGAGCGCGCCCTTCCGGACCCGGCTCCGGAACGGGTTCGGCGCGCCGACGGCGGGCTGACCGCCCAACCTCCCGACGGCGGCGGCGCCCGCCCGCACGACATCGCCGTCCTCGCCCCCGGCCTCGCTGGTCTCGACACCGACCGTATCGGTCCTATCGAGGACGGTCTCGGTGCTGGTGCCGACCGTGCGCGTCTCCGAGCTGACGGTGTCCGCCTTGCCGATGATCCGCGTCGTCAGGACCGTTTCCGTTTCGGTGACGGTCGTCGTCTCGGTGACGGTCGTCGTCTCGGTGATCGTGTGCGTCGTCGTGATGCCGGTATCCGCCGACTCGGTGAACGCGGTTACGGTGAAGTCGACTCTGCGGTTTGGCGAAGGGGTGTCGACGGGCGTCGTCGGGGGGTCGACGAGCAGGGAGTGCTCGCCGTGGGAATTGACCGAGAACCGGTCCGCACCCAATCCCTGGTCCGTGAAGAACTCGAGCACGGCTTCGGCCCGCTTCAATCCCAGCGTGTCGTTGTAGGTGTCGTCCCCCCATTCGTCGGCGTGGCCCCCGATCAGCAGGGTGATGCCCGGGTCGCCCTTCATGATCTCCACCTTGGCGACTAGGCCGGGCGCGGCCTCGTCGGCGATCGCGGACTTGTCGAAGGCGAAGAGGACGATCTCCTCCAGGGTCGCGCGGTCGGCGTCGGCAAGAGTGTGGGTCGTGACGGTCGTGTCGGCCGTGATCACGGTGTCCCTGGTCACCGAGGTGTCCGCCGTGACCGCCGTGTCCCGAGTGATCACGATTTCGGTGCGGTTCGGGAAGGAGAGCGATGCGAGCACTCCGAACTTCCGCGAGAGGTAGGCGCTGCTGCCGTCGCCCGTGAGACCGTGCATGAAACCGCCCACCCGGATGTTGCCGAGGTCGATCTGCACGCCGGCGTTGACGTCGAAGCCGTTGAGTTCCGCCATGACGTTGAGCAGCCGGCCTCCTCCCATGTGGAGGTGCAGCGCGGCTCCCCCGAAGACGCCGCCGGTGGCCGCGTCGGCGTAGAAGTCAAGATCGCCGCCCGACGAGAACATTCCCATCCCCCAGCCTCCGGTGAGGGTCACGTCCATCGATTCGGAGCTCATGGCGTGCGCCGTCGCCACCACGTACGGGCTGAGGTTGTTGCTGACGCCGTCGACATCCTCGTTGGAGGGATTCTCCAGGAGCCGGTAGTCGGGATACCCGAGACGCCCCGGCTGCACACTCCCGTACTTGCTGTCGGCGCCGTACGAGGGGGACGTCACGAAGCGCGCCCCGGCGGCCAGGCCGAAGCGCTCCATCGAAGCGGGCAGCAGCGAGATCCGGGCGAACCCGCCCAGGATGTTCCCCCCGTTTTCCTCGGTATCGAAGTGCTGGATGCTTGCCCCCACCTCGACCCGGTTGAACAGCCCGACGGCGACGGACGCGTCGGACATCCACTTGCTGAGGGCCTCGCCCTTCTTGTCGGTCAGCGCCGTTCCGTCCTGCTTGACGATGATGGGCTCGTCGACGGAAACCGAGAACCCGGAGTAGGTTCCGGTGATGGCCATGTGGGGAAGCACCCACGCCACGGGGATGTCGAGAAGGCCCGAACCGTAGCGCAGCGTGCTGGGCATCCTGACGTCCTGGGCGACCGACGCCTGGCCGGAGACCAGAAGCGCCAGCGCCGCGGAGGCGCCGATCCGTAGACCCGCATGGCTGAACATGTAGCTTGCCAGACCGAAGTTGTGCCGCATCCTTGCCTCCTGTGTCAAAGTGGGGGGTTCAGTGGGAAGCATAGGGTCAGTCCGGGCGCTTCGCAATGGGGCCGGGCGCGTTTCCGGGGATCGAGACGCCCGCGTTCAGGTGTGCGCGGACCGAACCCGCGCGCTTCAGTCCGATCAGAGCGGCGACGGCGGCCCGTGATCAGGCCGTCCCTCGAGCGCCTGCGTTGAGTGCCTGCGTGGAGGGCGACGCTTCACCGGCTCCCCTGCGGTCCCCACGGTGTCGGGAGGGAACCGGGCGCCCCGGGCGGCGGCGGACGTGCAGGACGCGGATACCGGAGTTCGACGAACCCCGCCGTCGCGGCCCCCGCCGCTTGCGAAGGCACCCGGGATGCGCCTAGCTTGTCATGGTAGATCAAGACACAAGTCGGCCGTCCGGGGCCCGGTGCGGATTCGTGCGCACCGGCCTGCGATCCGTCCGGTTCCGCACGGCTCCGGCGCACAACGGAGGACATTGCCATGCGATCCATCCCCGCCTTTGGCGCGTTTCTGCTCCTGGTCACCGTCTCAGCCTGCGACAACCCCCTCGACCCCCGCGATTTCACCTGGACGCTGGTAAGCCTGCGGCAGGCCGCCTCGGTCAAGGCCGAGCTCAAGGGCCGGGTGTTCCAGCAGTACGATCCTTCCCGGACCGGCGACCCCCGCAAGTCTATCGTCCTGGACTTCCACAAGGGGCTCTCGGTGTGGGCGCAACACTCCGAAGGCGGCGCGCCCGCCAGCGAATGGAGGGCCCGTCACGACTACTACTGGGTCGAGAAGGCGCACGGCCACCCGGTCTACAGGTTCGATTTCCGCAACCCGACCGTCGAGCGCTTGGTCCCCGAGCCGAAGGACAGCCTCGACGTGCCCGACGTGACTGGGCTGATCGTCCTCGTCCGGGACTACTTCAAGGAGGACGAGATCCAGTTCGCCCTGGTCGACAGCGTGGGTCACCTGCCGCCTCCGTTCCCCGTGTTTGCCGGCTGGACCCGGTTCATGGAACTGGATGCGGTCGGCGGCTTCGATCTCCCGGCCGGCAAACTGGGCCGCTGAGCCCCGGCGGCGGTTCTCGGTCCCGCCACGCATCGCCGGTGCCAGGGACCCCGCCCGGCGCCTGATTGACACCCGTTCCCCCCCGGGGCGAAGTTCCTAGCGGTTCGAGGCGCGGCGCCCCGCCGCGGACCGCCGCGGCGCGTCCGCGGGGGTTCGGCGCGGGCCGCAAACCGTCACCGGCGCGAGGAGCGCCGAGTCCGAAGAAGGGGTCAAGGAGCGCACGATGCTCAAATCATTCCGCGGCCGGATCATCGTCATCCTCGCGGTGCTCGGGGTCGCCTCGTACTACTTGGCGACCAGGGGGCTCAAGCAGGGCCTCGACCTCCAGGGCGGAATGCACCTCGTTCTGGAGATCGACGATCCGGACGGGAACCTGACCAGCGAACGCCGCGAGGCGCTGACCGATCAGGCGCTGAAGATCCTGCGCATGCGCATCGACGCATTCGGCGTGGAGGAACCGCTGATCCAGAAGAGCGGCAGCGACCGGATCATCGTGGAGCTCGCGGGACTGGACGACGAGCAGCGGGCCAAGGACATAATCAACCGGCAGGCGTACCTCGAGTGGAAGCTGGTCCTTCCCACCACCGAGGTCGAGTCGGCGCTCGCGCGGCTGGACCGTGCCGTGGTGGCGGCCCTCGGAGAGGACTCCATCCGGAAGCTTGGCGCGGAAACCGAAGTGGCGGAGTCCGGCCAGCCGTCGATCGAGGACCTGCTCTTCGCCGATCCCGGCGACACCGTCCAGGCGGAGGACAGTGCCGCGCCCGCGGAGGACGAAGGGTCGGCGGCCGCCGAGGGCGTCGCGGAGTCCGAGGAGGAGGAGGAAGTGAACATGCGCCCCTTCACCGGGCTGCTCAATCGTGGCGACACGGACGGCAAGCAGAGGCAGGTGAGCTACTACGTGGACGCCGCCCAGGTGGAGAACGCCTTGACCTTCATGGCCCTTCCGGAGTTCCAGCGGGCGATGCCGCGGGACGTCAGTCTGCAGTGGGGGGTGGACTCCCTCTCGCTGGGCGGCCGCTTCTACAGGGAGCTCTACGTGCTCGAGGAGGACGCCTTCCTCACCGGCGACCAGCTCCAGGACGCGACCGCCGGCCGGGACCAGCAGTTCAACCAGCCCCAGGTGCTGTTCGAGCTCAACCGCCGGGGCGGCCGCGCGTTCCAGCAGGTCACCCGGGACGCCATCGAGGAGCGCATCGCGATCGTGCTGGACGGCGAGGTGGTCAGCGCTCCCGTGGTGCGCGACGAGATCCGCTCCCGGGGGTCGATCGACCTGGGAAGGGCGCAGATGTCCGAAGCCAACGACTTGGCCCTGGTGCTCCGCGCCGGGGCCCTGCCCGCGCCGCTCAGGATCATGGAGGAACGCACGGTGGGGCCGTCGCTGGGCCAGGACTCGATCGACCAAGGCCGGATAGCGGGAATCGCGGGCCTGGTCCTGGTCGTCGGGATCATGATCCTGTACTACCGGGCCGCGGGCGCCCTAGCGATCCTCGCGCTTGCGATCTACCTGCTCCTGGTGCTGGGCGGCTTGGCCACCCTCAACGCGACCCTCACGCTGCCGGGAATCGCCGGGCTGATCCTCTCGATCGGGATGGCCGTGGATGCGAACGTCCTCATCTTCGAGCGAATACGGGAGGAGCTCGAAGCCCGGCGCGCACCCCGCACGGCCGTCGAGGAAGGCTTCGGCAACGCGTTTTCCGCCATCGTCGACGCGAACATCACCACGCTCATCACGGGCCTGATCCTGTTCCAGTTCGGGACGGGGCCGGTGCGCGGATTCGCGGTCACGCTGTGCATCGGGATCGTGGCTTCCTTCTTCTCCGCGCTGTACGTGACCCGCACCCTCTTCCTAATGTACCTGTCCGGGAAGCGCGGTTCGGATCCCATCAGCGTCTAGCAGCGTGGACAAAATCCCCCCGGCATTCGAGCGGCGATGCATCCGGGCCGGTCGCTTCGCTTCACCTGTCCACGATGTAAAGCACACATTACATTATGTCATGTGTACTATACATTTTGTCACTGCAAGGCTGCGCTCTGCGTTGCTCCTCGGGCGAATAGCGCCGCTATTCCCCCTTCGTCGCGCCTTGCCAGCCCGGCGCCTCGCCGCTCTCGGTGCTCGCGGGGCTTCATCCACGAACTGCTAGCAGCCGGCAGCCTTCAGGGGACACCTCAGGGACGGATACGCCCATGTGGCTCTTTCACAAGTCGAAGTACGAGTTCATCGCGCTGCGCCGAAAGGCGTACGTCGTGTCGGCCGTCGTGCTCGCCCTGGGGGTGGCGGGCGTGGCGCTCAACCTGGTCCGCACCGGGACGTGGCAGAACTACGGCGTCGACTTCACCGGCGGCGTGCTGGTCCAGGTGCGCTTCGACGCGGAGACCAGCGACAGCGAGCTGCGCCAAGCCCTGGGCGGGGTGGACGCTCCGCCGATCACCCGCTTCGGCGGCGAGGACGAGTTCGTCGTGCGGGCGCCGGTCGGCGAGGGGTCGGATCTCGACGAGGTGGCCGCCGGCGTCGCCGCCCGGATAGCGGCCGCCTACGGCGACGCCGCCTTCGAGATCGTGCGGCGGGAGTCGGTCGGGAAGAAGATCGGCGACGAGCTGGAGTCGCAGGCGGTCATGGCGGTTCTGCTCTCCTTCCTCCTGACCCTGCTCTACATCGCGGTCCGCTTCGAGGTCCGCTTCGGAGTCGCCGCGATCATCGCGACCGCGCACGACGTCCTCGTCACCCTGGGGATGCTCGCGCTCTTCCGGGTGGAGATCTCGCTCCCCACCGTGGCGGCGATCCTGACGATCCTGGGCTACTCCCTGAACGACACCATCGTGGTCTTCGACCGCATTCGGGAGAACCTGAACAGCCGCGGCGGGCGGCGCGAGGATCCTTACCGGCTGGTCAACCGCTCGATCAACGAGACGCTGCCGCGGACGGTGCTCACCTCCGGGACGACGCTGGCCGTGCTGCTCTCCCTCCTCGTCCTCGGAGGCGCGGTCATCCGCCCCTTCACCATGGTGCTCATCCTGGGCGTGCTGATCGGCACCTATTCCTCCATCTTCATCGCCTCCCCGGCGCTGCTCGAGATCCAGAAGCGATACGGCACGGCGGACCCCCGCGAGAAGGAGAGGAAGCGGGCCGCGCGGAGGGCCGCGGCGGTGTGAGGTTCGCGGACTCCCACTGCCACCTCACCGACCGGGCCTTCCGCTCGGACCGGGCCGCCGTGCTCGCGAGGGCGCGCGAGGCGGGAGTTCGCCGCATCGTCACCGTAGCCTCGGACGCCGGCGACGCCCGGGCCGCCCTCGAGCTGGCCCGAGGCAGCGACGACGTGTGGTGCACGGCCGGGATCCACCCGCATGCCGTGACCGGCCGCGCCGACGGCGCCGGTCCGGGCGCGCTGCGGGAGCTCGCCGCGCACCCGCGCTGCGCCGCCATAGGCGAAACCGGGCTCGACTACCGCTACGACAACGCTCCCCGCACGGCGCAGCGCCGCAGTTTCGGGCGGCACGTGGAGCTGGCGGCCGAGCTGGGGCTTCCGGTGGTCGTGCATTCGCGCGAGGCCGAGGCCGACACCGCGGCGGTGATACGGGAGAGCGCGGGGCGGGTGACGGGCGTGCTCCACTGCTTCACCGGCTCCCGGGAGCTGCTCGCGCTGGCCATGGAGTCCGGCTGGTTCGTGTCCTTCACCGGGATCGCCACCTTCGGGAGCTTCGACGCCGGACTGGCCCGTGACGTGCTCCCCGGCCGCTACATGATCGAGACCGACGCGCCCTACCTTGCGCCGGTCCCGAGGCGGGGCCGCCGCAACGAGCCCTCGTTCGTGCCGCACGTCGCCGGGGCGCTGGCCCGGATCCGGGGGGAATCGCTTGAACGGGTGTCCGCGGACACCTGGGCGAACACCGCGCGCTTCTACGGTCTGGAAGAGGGGGAGGAGGCTCGCCCGGCGGTGGGCGAGCGGCCCGGCCGGGTTCCGCGGGAGCGCGGGGCTCGCGCGGATTCGCCCGCGGACCGCCGGTCATGACGCCGCGGGCCGCCGCCGTCCGCCCGCGCATCCGGGTCCTTCCGGACCACGTCGCCAACCGGATCGCGGCGGGCGAGGTCGTCGAGCGGCCGGCCTCGGTCGTGAAGGAGCTGGTCGAGAACGCCCTCGACGCGGGCGCCGGCGTCGTGCGCGTGTCGATCGAACGGGGCGGCAAAGGCCGCATCCGCGTCGCCGACGACGGCTGCGGAATGGTCCGCGAGGACCTCCTCGTCTGCCTTGACCGGCACGCGACCAGCAAGATCCGGCGCGCCGAGGACCTCCGCGACATTCACACGCTCGGCTTCCGCGGCGAGGCGCTCCCCTCGATCGCCGCGGTGTCGCGGCTGGTCATCGAGACGGCGGTCGCGGGCGAGGGCGCGGGAAGCCGCCTGCGCGTGCTCGCGGGACGGATCCAGGGGGTCGAGGACGCCGCCCGGCGCGCGGGAACGACCGTCGACGTGCGCAACCTCTTCCTCAACACCCCGGTGCGTGCCCGTTTCCTGCGCGCCGCTGGGGTCGAGACCCGGGCCGTCTCGGAGGTGCTGCACTCCCTGGCGCTCGCCAACCCCGGCACCCGTTTCGTCTTCGAGTCGAACGGACGCCCGGTCTTCGATCTCCCCGCCGGACGAGATCTGCCCGCGCGCATCGGCGCGATCTGGAAGGACGCGGACGCGGCCGGGCTCATCCCCCTGGCCACCCAGCGGGGCGGTCTGCGCCTCGGCGGCGCCGTGCAACGCCCCGACCGCGCGCGGCCCGGGTTCCGGCGCGCCCACCTCTTCGTGAACGCGCGCCCCGTCCGGGACGCGGGGATCCTGGCGGCGGCCGACCGGGGCTACCGCACCACCGTCGCAGAGAACGCGCGCCCGTGGTTGTTCCTCTTCCTGACCGTCCCGCGCGGCGAGGTGGACGCGAACGTGCATCCGGGCAAGGCCGAAGTGCGCTTCCGGGATCGCCGCCGGATGGAGGATTTCGCCGAGGCGTCGGTGCGGGAGACGCTGGAGGGGATCGAGTCGGCCGCAACCTGGGGAGAGCCGCGTCCGCTCCGCGCCGTGCGGGAGGGGGGGAAGGGGGACGGGGGGGCGGGGGGGGGCGCGGGGGGGCCGGCCGGCCCCCGCCCCGGCCGCCGCCATCAGCCGCGCGGCCCCCCGCCCCCGCCCCGGGGGGGGGGGGGCACCCCCCGCGCCCCCCCCCCCGGGCGGGGTTGTTTTTGAAAAAAAGCTTCATTGCGACCAACAGCACCGCCGGAATGAGGACCA
>JAPPNM010000171.1:14211-34087 GCA_028873825.1 Gemmatimonadota bacterium
GGGGTTTCCGGGGGGGGGTTTGTTGGGGGCCTAATCTTGGGTTCGGCGGGGTCCGCGCGGGGCGGGGGGGTTGGGGGGTTTGGGGTCGGGGGGGGGGGCCGGGGACGAAGGGTCCGCGGACGACGACGTCCAGGTGCACCTCTTCAGGCCGAGGGCCGCGCCGGACGACGACGGGGCTTCGGAAGAGGTCTACATGCCGCGCGCGCCCAGGCCGGCGCTGCTTCAGATTCACAACAGCTTCATCCTGGCGGAGACGCGCGACGGCATCATCATTATCGACCAGCACGCGGCCCACGAACGCGTCCTCTACGAACGGATCGTCGCCGGCTTCGACGAGGACGGCGAAGAGGGCCAGCGGTTGCTCTTCCCGTTCACCGTCCGCCTCTCCAGGCCGGAGCTGGAGCTGGTCGAGTCCGTCCGGCGGCCGCTGGCCCGGCTGGGATTCGAGCTGTCGCCCTTCGGCCGCGACGCGATCCTCGTGCAGTCGGTACCCGGTCCGCACCGCCATTTCGATGCCGAGCGGTGCATTCGCGAGATGATTCACGAGCTGCTGCACGGCTCGGACCTGATGCGCTCGGCCCGCAACCAGAACGAGCGGGTGGCCATGAGCTTCGCCTGCAAGGGGGCGATCCGGGCCGGCCAGAAGCTCGCCCAGGAGGAGATGCACGAGCTCTTCGACCGCCTCTTCGCCACCGAGCTGCCCTACCACGACATCCACGGCCGTCCCACCGTGGTGCGCCTGGGGCTGGGCGAGCTGCGGAGGAAGTTCGGACGCACGTGACGGCCGCGGCCCCGGTTCGGCCCGCCTCCGCGCGCCTCCCCGACTTCCTCGCTATCGCCGGATGCACCGGCGCCGGGAAGACCGCTCTCTCTCTCCGGGTCGCGCGCGAGCTGGGCGCCGAGATCATCTCGATGGACTCGCGGCAGGTCTACCGTGGCATGGACATCGGCACCGCCAAGGCCACTCCCCGCGAACGAAAGCTCGTGCCGCACCACGGCCTCGACCTCCGCGACCCGGGGGAGCGCTACAGCGCCGGCGACTTCGGGCGCGACGCCCGCCGCTGGATCCGGGCCATACGGGCGCGCGGCAGGGTGCCGCTGGCGGTCGGCGGGACAGGGTTCTTCCTCCGGGTGCTCACCGACCCGATCTTCCGCGAACCGCCGCTGGACCGCGGGCGGCGGGCGGCGCTGGAGGGGGCGCTGGCGACGCTGCCGCGCGACGAGCTCGAGCGGTGGGTGCGGGTCCTTGACCCGGAGCGCGCGGCCGCGCCGTCGGGCACGGGGGGATGCCGGCGCATGATCCGAACCCTCGCCGTCGCCCTTCTGACGGGCAGGAGACTGTCCTGGTGGCATGCCCGCCATCCCACCGAGGGGGATCCGCTCGACGGCCTGGTGTGCCGGCTGCGCGTGCCGCGCGACGAGCTCGCCGAGCGCGTCGACCGCCGGGTGCTCGAAATGGTGAAGGCGGGGTTCCGGGACGAGGTGGCCGGGCTGCTCGGCGCCGGGTACGGGCCGGACGACCCGGGGATGGACGGGGTGGGGTACCGGGAGATGGCCGAACACCTGGCCGGGCGCATCACCCTGGACGAGGCCGTCGAACGCACCCGCCGCGCCACGCGACGGTACGCGAAACGGCAGCGCACCTGGTTTCGCCACCAGCTCGGGCCGGACTGCGTGGAGGTGGACGGCACGGCGCCGCTGGCGGCGCAGGCCGAGGCGGTGGCGGCGGCGTGGCGGGAACGGTGCGGCGCAGGAGCCGCGCCGTGAAGATCGGCATCACCTGCTACCCGACCTACGGAGGTTCCGGGGCGGTCGCCACCGAACTCGGAATCGGCCTGGCCGCGCGCGGACACGAGGTCCACTTCGTCTCCTACGCCCAGCCCTTCCGTCTCTCGGGCTTCCGCGAGCGGGTCTACTTCCACGAGGTGGAGATGGAGCGCTACCCCCTCTTCGAACACCCGCACTACACCCTGGCGCTGGCGGCGGCGATCCACGACACCGCGCTCCGGGAGTCCCTCGACCTCATCCACGTCCACTACGCCATCCCCCACGCCACCTCCGCCTGGATCGCCCGGGAGATGCTGGAGGAGACCGCCGGCCCGCCGCTCGTCACCACCCTGCACGGCACCGACGTCACGCTGGTCGGGCTCCACCCCTCCTTCCGCCCCATCACCCGCTTCTCGATCCTGCGCTCGCAGGGCGTCACCGCCGTCTCGCGCTTCCTCAAGGCGGTTACGGTGCGCGACTTCGGCGTCCCGGAAGACCGGATCCGGGTCATCCCGAACTTCGTGGACACGGAGCTGTTCCGGCGCGGCCGGGATCCCTGCCACCGGGAGGTCTTCGCGCCGTCCGGCGAGAAGATCGTCATGCACGTCTCCAACTTCAGGCCCGTCAAGCGGGTGGTGGACGTCGTCGAAGTCTTCGCGGGCGTCCGGCGTTCCGTCCCGGCGCGGCTCGTCATGGCGGGAGACGGGCCCGACCGGCCGCGGGCGGCCGAACGGGCGCGCGCGCTGGGAGTCGAGCGCGACGTGACGTTCCTGGGCAAGCACGGCGCCATCGAGGAGCTGCTCTCGTGCGCCGACCTCTTCCTCATGACGAGCGACCGGGAGTCGTTCGGGCTCGCCGCGCTGGAGGCGCTGTCGTGCGGGGTGCCGGTGGTGGGGTACGGGGCGGGGGGGCTGCCCGAGGTGGTGCCCGACGGCGAGGCTGGCGTCCTGGTGCCGGTGGGCGCGGTAGGCGAGGCTACGGCCGCCGCGACCGGCCTCCTCGCGGATCCGGCCCGCTGGCGGCGCTTCAGCGGCGCGGCTCGCGCGGTCGCGGCGGACCGGTTCGGGATGCGGCGCGTTCTGCCGATGTACGAGGCGTACTACGAGGCCGTGCTGGCGGAGGCGGGGCGGTGAGGGCTGCCCGGTGACCTGGTACGAGGGGGTCTTCCTGGGCTTTCTGCAGGGCGCGACCGAGTTCCTCCCCGTGTCCAGCTCGGGTCATCTGGTCATGGGGCAGGAGCTCCTCGGCGTCGAGGTGCCGGGGCTGGGATTCGAGGTGGCGCTGCATCTCGCCACGCTCGCGTCGGTGCTGGTGGTCTACCGGGCCCGGATCGGGGCCCTGCTGGCGGGGGCGGCGAGGGGCGACCCCGCGCAGCTGCGGTACGGCGGGCTGCTGATGTTGGCGTCGGTTCCGGCGGCGGTCGCGGGGGCCGGGTTCGGGGACTTCCTCGCGTCGCTCTTCGACAGTCCCGCGGTGACGGGAGTGGCGCTGCTCGTCACGGGCTGCGTGGTGTGGACGGCCCGCGCGGCGCTGGCCCGGGGCCCCGCCGGGCGGCCCGGGCCGGGGAGCGCCGTCGTGGTCGGCCTGGCCCAGGCCGTCGCGGTCGTGCCGGGGATCTCCCGGTCGGGCGCCACGGTGGTGGCCGCGCTGTGGCGGGGAATCGGAGTGCGCGAGGCCGCGGCGTTCTCCTTTCTGCTGTCGGTGCCCGCGGTGGGGGGCGCGGCCCTGCTGGAGGTGCCGGGGCTGGTGGGGGAGGCCGGCGGCGCCCCCGCGGCGGACGGAGTCTCGGCGGCGGTGCTCGGCGTGGCGGCGGCGGTCGCGTGCGTGACGGGCGTGGCGGCGATCCGGGCGTTTCGAGCCATGCTCGAGAGCGGGTCGCTGCACCGGTTCGCGCCGTATCTGTGGACGGCGGGGGCGCTGTTCCTCTGGTTCCTGGGCGCGCGGTGAGGCGGCCGGGCGCGGCGGGGGCGGGCGGGGGGGCGTCCGCCGGTTCTTCGCTCCTGGGTAGCTGGGAGGGGCGCTCGGCGGAGGCTTGGGTTCGCCGGCTGTCCGTAGCCACCGCGGAGTTCCACGCCCGCATCGGGTCCACCAGCGACCGGGCCAGGGCGCTGGTGGCCGAGGGACGGCGGCGGCCGGCCGTGGTCGTCGCCGACCGGCAGAGCGTGGGGCGGGGCAGGAGGGGCCGGAGCTGGGTGTCGGACACGCCGCTGGGCCTGTGGTTCACGATGGCGTGCGACGGAGATGCGGGAGGCGCGGCCGCGGTGCCGCTGCGGGTGGGGCTGGGGGTGGCGCGGGGCCTGGAGTCGGTGCTGCCGGGCCTGCGGGTCGGGATCAAGTGGCCCAACGACCTGATGGTGGGGGAAAGGAAGCTCGGCGGCGTCCTCTGCGAGCGGGCCGGGGGCGCGGTCCTCGCCGGGATCGGTCTGAACCTGAACCACGCGCCCGGCGACTTGCCCGCGGGGCTAAGGACGCCAGCTACCTCGGCCCGCGTCGCCAGCGGCCTCCGCGTGTCCCGCGGCCGGGCGCTGGCGGCGATCGTCGACCGGCTCCCGGCGACATGGGCGTGCCCCGTGCCGTCGATCCCCGCCCGGGAGCTCGCGGAGCTGGAGGCGCGCTCGTCGCTCCGCGGGTGCAGGCTGTCGGTCGACGGCGTGGTGCGCCATTCTTCGGAGCGCCCCCGGGCCGTGGAGGGGCTTGCGGCGACGGCGGGGAACATCCGTCCCGACGGGGCGCTGGAGGTTCGCGACGCCGCCGGGACGCGGCTGGAGGTGATAGCCGGGTCGGTCAATTGGAACGCCGGGACTTCGGGGAGTTGAGCATGGCCTGCCAGCTGGTCGCCGACGTGGGGAACACGGACACCGTCTTCGGGCTCATGAGCCTCTCCGGGCGCGAGATTCTCGCCTCCTGGAGGATCAGCACGGGCGTGCCGCGGACGGAGGACGAGTACCGGGTGCTGCTCGCGGCCCTGCTCGCCTCCGGCCCGGAGGGGGCGGGGCCGATACGGCGGGGCGTCATCGGCTCGGTGGTGCCCGCGGGCGACCGGACGCTGCGGCGGGTGCTGGCGTCCGTCGTGAAGGGACCCGTGGTCCAGGTGACCGCGAGGTCCGAACTGCCGATCCGGATCGACGTGGACGAGCCGCTCACGGTGGGCGCGGATCGGATCGTCAACACCCTGGCGGCCCGGTACCGCTTCGGCCGCGACACCATCGCGGTGGACCTGGGGACCGCGACCACCTTCGACTGCATCACGGCCGACGGCGTCTTTCTCGGAGGCGTTATCGCGCCGGGGGTCAGCGCGGGGCTCGACTGGCTGGCGCGCAGCACGGCCAAGCTGCCGCGCGTGGAACTGGCTCCCCCCCCGGAGGTGATCGGACGCCGCACGGAGGCGTGCATCCGCAGCGGAGTTTTCTACGCGGCCGTGGGGGCGGTGGACGCGATCGTGCGGCGGATCCGCGAGAGCTGGGATTCGGACGACATCCTGGTGGTGGCCACCGGCGGGTTCGCGCCTGTGATCGGGCCGCACGCGTCGTCGGTGGACCGGATCGAGCCGCTGCTGACTCTGGAGGGGCTGGGGATCGCGGGAGCGCACCTGGATCGCTGATCCCGGCGGAGGGGGAATGTATACTCCGCTTTACAAAATGTATACTGTGCATGACATTGGGACCCGGAAGAAGCGCGTTGTTTGGGCATGAAGCGCCATGTCTCGGTCCCGGGAGGGAGACGCGGGTCGGCCGATGGAAAGCCGGGCGGAGGCCCCGGGACGAGGCGGAGCGATGCGGCGAATCCGTCCTCGTCTTCGATGAGATCCGGAAGATCAGTACATAGTCCCCGATTCCGGGGTGGTCCGAAGCCGTAAACCGCCTGGTCGAGAGCGCGGCCTGCGTCGACTTCTCCAATACCGCTTCGCCGGACACGCACGTCCACTACTGGCGCAACGCCGTCGCCCTGGGATACGAGGACCTCAACGACCACGACGATCTCCGGCACGATCCGGTGCGCGGGCTGCTCGCCGACAAGCTGGAGGGAGGGAAGCCCGGTGGGCCACTGCGTCGGCTTTAGCTAGCTAGCTAGCTAGCTAAGAACGCCCGGCTGTTGGAGGCGATCGGCTGGGAGATGGCCGACGCGGAGGCCGAGACGGCGAGGCGGCGCCATCTCGCCCGCCGGTACCGGTCGTTTCCGCTACGCCACTCTGAAGAGCTGGTCGCGCGAGCGCCGGGTGGTCGCCAAGGCGGAGCACCTGCCCGGCAAGGCCAACCCGCTTCGCTTTGGGTTCACGTACGTCTGGCTGCGTAGGACGCCGCCTCCGGCCGGCGAAAGTTGGCCGACACCTCCCCCCTATGCTCCCGCCCGCCGGTACCGGCGCCTCCGGGAGCCGATTTTCCGACCTCCTCCTCCGCCCGCACCGTCCGGTCGAGGCGACGCGCGGCGGGCCGAACGACGACTCACAGGCGTCCTGCCCGATCAAACACCGAACACCCGCTATTGGCTGAGGCGCAGATCCGTGACATTATGGGCGATCCTACCTTGCGGAACCTTCACCCGGTTCCCCTACGAGACCCCGCCCACGGGCGGATCCTCAAAGCCCTCGCCAGTCACGGCCAAGCTCCCGGCTGGCTGGTCCGTCGCGGATCACATCTGCCGCATCGTCAGCCACCACGCCGCTCGAAACAGGTCCGGGCCCTTCCGGTCCCGCAGCCCTCGACCTTCTGGTCAGTGGAAGATTACCTGCCTGCACGTGCCGTCGCACACACGCAACCAGAGCGTCCCGCAGAAGAGCACATTGCGGCATCCACCCCCAAAGCAGGCGCTGGTGCCTCCACTGGACAAACCACACCAGTCACTCTTGGTGCTGCACGAGCAGTTCGTCACGGCAGGCGTGGCTTCGGCGACCGGGCCCAACATTGCGATGGCACGGTAAGCCAAGTCGTCTCCAAGGATCGCCCTCGCTTCTGCCATCAAGGCATCATGCTCGGAACGGTGCGTCGAGTCCCGTAGGTAGCCATCGAGCATTCCCGACAGTTCCTCCAGGTAGAGACGCTGCTCGGGCGAAATGGCCGTCCCATCGGCCACCGCAACGAGGTTCTGCCGCCAAAGCGAAACGCGGGCCTCGGTATCCAATGCCCCATAGATGGCGCGGCGAAATGTGACGGAATGCTCGGCGAATTCTCCAAGAGTCTTCGGAAGTACGTTGAGGTTGGCCGCCACCCACTCCTCCGCCAGCTCGCACTCCGAGACCCCTGCGCGGGTGTCCCGGACGGTGTCGACACTTGATTCGGGCACGGACCAGATGGCCGTACTCGCAAGCGCGATCCCAAGAAACAGCTTGCTCATGGAAATACTCTCCTTGATTGACAGGTGCTTCGATGGTCCCCGGCGAGCGGGCCGGGATCTCTCGACCGGACCCACTCCACGGGAACGGTTTCCTTCCATTTGGGCGGTGGGGGTGGAGGCTTCCGGGGCTGGAGGAGTGCCTTCGCAACGTCTTCCGCGGTAGCGTTCGGATCCTGCTCCAGAATCGGAGGGGGAGACTTCCGGTCAGCCATCGGTCCCCTCCCGCTCCCTCGCCTCCAGCTCGTATACCCTTATTCTGGAGGTCTCGAATTGCGGCGAGAAGATTCCCCTTGCTAATCCTTGCGTCTTCGAGGGGGGGGACGAAAAACCCCGGAAACCCGATAGGGGGGGCCCAGGAGACGGGGTGACAGGAACCCTGGTCCTAGTTGCCTTCCGAGGAGGACACTCGCTTCCACCACTATGGATGGGGGTTTGTTGGCCGTCTGCCACCACATCTCGTTGTGATGGGTTCCAAGCCGCTCCTGAGGCCCCCTTCTACAGCAGCCACCGCGCTGCGGCAAATAGCGTCGCTCCGAGGGAACCGACGACCGCCTCAGCGACCGGGGCCTGTAAGCCGCAGTCGCCCCACGCGAACCCGTCGGTCTCCCCCCGGCGTGTCGACCATGTCGAAGGCCAACTCCCCATCACGTAACGGACGCACCAAAGTGTCGAACCGATCCGTTCCCACAAGACTGAGGCCCTCCGAGTCCAAGGCGACAGAGTATACGAAACTGTCGAACACCTGTTCGACAGCCGGGGGGACGGACCGCTGGTTCCGAAGCTCATTCGGACTGATTACAGGTGCGAGCGCGAACACCCAAATGCCCGAGCCGTCAGGGGCAAGATGGATGTCAGTGACCATGGCCGGCGGAGCGGCGGGCCCGGTGCTAGGGTCCCAGGCGTCCATTCCGGGCAGTTCCAGTTGGATGGAACCGAGGAGTCCAAGGTCTTGGTCAAAGGCTTCGAGCATCCCCATCACCGATGCGATCCATATCCTGCCATCGGCGTCACGGATAATGTCCCCCGTCGGGCCATTCAGGCTGGAGGATTCCGCACTGGGCTTCATCGTGCGGATGACATCTCCGCTTTGGTCGAGAAGGAGGACGCCCGCATCGGCCCCGGCACCACCGAAGGTGTAGCTAGCCAGCCAGCCGCCTGTTGCTGGATCCGCCCGAACCGATCCGCCGGCCCCGGGTAACCTGATTGTCTTCCTGAAGTCGAGGTTGCCGGAAAACAGGTGCAAATCGGGGGCGAATCTCTCATGAAGCACGATTCCACCAGTACCCAACGCGAACTTCGGAGGTCCTCGGAGCTCTCCCGGGCCGTCACCTTGGCGAGTCAGCTCCCGTTTGTAGCGGCCCGCCGTATCGTAGATGATCACTGTGCCGCCCAAGGCCTCGGAGCTTACGAGGTAGCCTTGATCCCCGGTCCTCAGGACATCCGCGATCATGCCGACCCCTGCGGGATCGTCCGACGCCCCTAGCGTATCCACGACCTCGAACGACACGTCGCAGCCGGTACACAATTGAGTTGCGGCCGCAACACTCAGTATCAGACTCATGTAAGGTCACCTCCAGACTGCACGTCACCGCCGAAAGACTGCCCGGCTACGGAACCCTTCCCGGAACCATGCCGGACGGAAACCTGAAGTCTACAGCGCGAGTGGCCTCCGGCCAAGCCTACGCAACCCCAGCCAAGCGATTATCGTCCAGAGGGCAAAGTGAGACAGGACCGTTGTAGCGGCAGGCCAATCCCATGCAGCGCCCGGATCGAAGCTGGAAACGAAGGCTCGGACCGCAGGTACCGGGAACAGGAAAAACGGCCCCGCGTCGAGTATCGTTGCCAGTGGGCCCGGCGCGTCCCTCAACCCAGCCCTCAGCACCACGCTGTGAATCCAGTTCGACGCCACGTAGTAGGCGAGCACCCCAAAGGCCGCTCGCCGGACACCGAGGGAGGTCACGGCGAAGCTAATAGCGCAACCCAAGAGCCCTTGGACGCAGAACTCCGGGAATCGGTCCGTCAACGAGACCACTTCGGGCGGCAAGGTGAGGGCGATGACCACGGGAATGCCGATCAGTGCCTGCGCGGCTAGGTTCGCGGTCTGAGTGCCCAGGTAGCGATGCATGTAGAAGCGGCTCAGCGGCATCGTATGCTGTGCCCAGAGCATGATCGCACCGCTCTGGCGCTCGCTAGCCACGACACCACCTGGCAGTAGCAAGCCGACCAAGACGGGACCCATCAGGAAGAACGTATCCAACACCCCGAAGAAGGTCAGCACTCCCCGTCCGCGGCTCACGGCCGCAATTTGCTCGGATGACGGCGGTTCCGTGCTCTCGCCTATCGCCGCGATGGCCGCGTCCCGTTCGTCTCGGATTCCCGCCACGTCGAACAAATGGGCCAGCATCACCAGCACGAGACCGCTCAGAAACACGATCGCAGGGAGCTTCCACTTACTGCGGAATAGGTGCTTGAGCGACTCCTTGGCGATCGTCATGACGCCGCCACCCCAAGCCCGAGGAACTCCCTTTCCAGGAAGTCGCGGGTGAACTCGCCATCGGGGGGCTCAACTAGCCTCCCCCGTCCTTGGTCGACGAGAAGGACGCTGTCGCTCATCAAGGCGAGTTCGCCGAGGTCGTGACTGGCCACCAAGATGGTCATGCTGGCGCGAAGCTCTCGGATACGCCGCCGCAAATGGTGTCGTTGGCGCGGGTCAAGCCCCGATTCTGGCTCGTCGAGTATTAGCAGTCTTGCCGACCCCACTAGTGCAACGGCCAGCGCCAGACGACGTCGCATCCCCTTGGAGAGAGCACTGACCCGGACGTTGGTCGCGTAGTCGACGCCGGCAAGGCGCAGGGCGTTCGCGACATCGGAACCCGATCCGGCAGCGGTCGCCGCTAGCGCGAGAATCCCGTCGCAGCGCCAACCGTCGGGCATCTGGGTGTCTTCGGCGAGGTAACCAAAGCCGTTCCGCCGCCGATATTCCGAAGGGGGTAGCCCGGCGATCGAGACCTCGCCGCCGAGAGGCTCCAGAACCCCCATTAGCGTGAGCATGAGGGTCGTCTTACCAGACCCGTTGGGGCCGATGATCGCAAGCACCTCGCCGGGCACGACATCGAGGTCTAGCCCCTTGAGGACGGGCCGGTCACAGCGGTATCCGATCGACAAACCGCGGCACTGAACCCGGATCGGGTTGGAATCGGTCATCGGTATTGTTGTCCAGAATCAACGAAGAAGGTGTCCAACGTCGGCTCCGAGGGTTGCGGGGCTCCCAACGATGTCAGTCATACTAGTGTCACATGTGATATGGCGTCGGATTCGAGCATTGGCTGGGGCTGTAGCCGTGACGCGCTGGTCGCTTTCCTGAGAGGTTGCGGGATGCCGTCCGGCGTCGAGCGCTACATGTTGCCTGCCAGGGCTGACGGGCCACGCGGCCTTTCTTGATTCAGGAGCCTCGACGATCAGTGATCGCATATCTGCTGGTGGCGCTCGCGGTGCTCGTGGCCGTGGTCGGCTGGGGGGTCCGGCACCGGCTGCGTCACCAGACCCGGAGTGGGATGACAGATAAGATCGTCCATCAGATCGAGACGCTCGGCCGCGTAGACGCCGAAGATGTCGAGCCGATCGACTTGGAGCGAGTGCGAGCCGAGGAGGCCGAATTCTGGGCCCAAACCTGGGACGAACCTGAAGAAGACTGGTAGAACAGGACGAGCAGCGACCCGATGACGAGTTGGGGTCATGCCCGGTGGCTGCCCAGCCCCCCAAGTCAGCGGTCCGTTCCCTGAATCAACTCATCCCGTTCCACGGTGAGCCTCTCAACCTTCGCCATGAGCTCGGTTATCCGGGCGTCCCTTCTCTCAATCTCAGTCTTCAGGAAGGCAACCTGGTTTCGCAGTTCGGACACGTTCGACCTCCCTTGCCGCTTCTCGTCCACCGCGTTCCCCGCGTCCTCCGCCGCTCCCGCCGCCGCGGCTCTCTTCGCCTTCGCCGCCAGTGAACGAAGCGTTTCGGATCCTGTGGCCAGAGCCTTCCCGTGCCCAGCCCGAATCTGCGCCTTCACCCGCTGAATCGTTCGTGCGCTCACGCCCGCCCGTTCAGCTGCCGCCTCATTCGATAAGGGCGACACGGTGTCGCCCTTTCCCGTCGCGGTAGGCCGATGAGCCGGCATCCACTCGGCTGCGAGCATCACGACCGCCGCCCGCTGCTCCGCAGTCATATGACGCCGGTGCGCGTTCTTCCCGAGGACGTACTCCGCCAGCTCCAGCCCCTCCGGGAGGGCTCGCGTCTTCGGTTCGAGCTCCAGAAGCAGGCAGGCTCGATACCGATGCCACCCGTCCACGATCTCGTCGCCGACTACATCGACCGGCTCCAGCTGCCCCTGCTCCCGAATATCTTTGACCAGGGCCTTGAACGATTCGGCGTCCATGTCACCACAGAGGGACGAAAGGGGGTGGCGGGTGAATCGTCGATCCGTCATTCCTCTTCTTTCGCTATGCTTGAATGCCCAACTCGCATCGAGAACCGATCATGCTACGATGGGTCTTGGCGTGGGCGCGTGTCAAGTCAATCGACTAACTGGCGAGACCGAGCTCGATTCGCGTTCCTGACGACATGGGAAGACGATATCAGCTCCCGCCGGGTCCGGGGCCGCAGGTGCGTCTTCGTGGGGCCGCCGCCGGATCGTGACCCCGCTGGTTGTCGGTGACGATTCCCGCCTCCAGTGCCGCCTCATTCGATAAGGGCGACACGGTGTCGCCCTTTCCCGTCGCCGCAGGCCGATGAGCGGGCATCCACCTCGGCCGCGAGCACCACGACCGAGGCCCACGGCTCCGCCGTTCATATGACGACGATGCGCGTTCTTCGCGAGGACATACTCCACCAGTTCCAGCCCCTGACGATTGCGCGCTTTCGGGGTCACTTGGCCGAATACGGCGTGGTGGCTCCGCAGGGCAGAGCCCGGATCGGCGCAGCTGCCGGGTACTCCAAGACGGGGAGTCGGGCCTGTCGGTGGCGGTCGCCCGAACTGGGTTGGCTGCTCCTCGATCGGATCGGCAAGGGAGACTATATACTTTAGTCTCCCTACTACTTGGGCGGTGGGGGTGGAGGCTTCCGGGGCTGGAGGAGTGCCTTCGCAACGTCTTCCGCGGTAGCGTTCGGATCCTGCTCCAGAATCGGAGGGGGAGACTTCCGGTCAGCCATCGGTCCCCTCCCGCTCCCTCGCCTCCAGCTCGTATACCCTTATTCTGGAGGTCTCGAATTGCGGCGAGAAGATTCCCCTTGCTAATCCTTGCGTCTTCGAGGGGGGGGACGAAAAACCCCGGAAACCCGATAGGGGGGGCCCAGGAGACGGGGTGACAGGAACCCTGGTCCTAGTTGCCTTCCGAGGAGGACACTCGCTTCCACCACTATGGATGGGGGTTTGTTGGCCGTCTGCCACCACATCTCGTTGTGATGGGTTCCAAGCCGCTCCTGAGGCCCCCTTCTCTCCAGTTTTCGCGCCCCGAAACCCCCAGGTTGTCATCTCGGGAATCTCTGTGTATCTTCCCGTGAAACAGGATTAAGCTGCCACCACTAACCGACCATGCCGAATGACCCGACAACGACAAATCCTCGAGAGAATCAGGATGGCAACGGTAGCGTTTGTCACGATTCCTCCTGATGAGAGGGCAGCCGATGAGAATCTCCCGATAGCCGAGAGAATGCCCATAGTCATCGGTTCCGGTGTCGCTATCGAAAGTAATCTCCGGATTATTCTTACGGCACGCCATGTCGTCAGCGGTACCCTAGCGAATGTCCAACGGCTGGCTATCGAGAAGAACGCTGCCTATCGAGCAGGGATCATGTTCGTCGAGTCAATAACAAATGAGGGTGCCGTAACCTACACGATGGGAACATCCGGCTGGGACAAGGGCAAGTCATCGTTAGATCACGACATCGCCATCCTGCGAATTCCCGCAGAGCAGCGTACTCCCCATGTCGGGATGCCCCTACCGCAGGCTTCGCACGCGCCTCATGAGGGTAGCAGGGTCGTCACCTGTGGATGGCCCCTACAGAGCCCTAGTGAAGCCTGGTGAACCCATTGTCAGCTCCTTCCTTTGGGGTCGAATTAGCATGATTTCTCCCCTACCCTACCTCCCACCCGAAAACCACAAATACTACTGGACCCAGATGCCTGTCAATCCTGGAAATAGCGGAGGGGGCGTTTTTTCCCAGCGGACTGGCCAGATCGTCGGCGTGGTTAGCTCCATGCTGGAAGCCCGGGGTGCCCCAACTGGTCTATCCCAAGTCATTCCTATGATCCATATAAGAAGGTGGATCGCCGAGCTCTCTAACGAGGAGGACTAGAAGCCATGAAGACTGTTACCATTGACCTGCCTACCCCGGTATCGGGATTGGCATTGCCCAAGATCGAATACGTCTACGAAGAACAGGACAACCCCCAGAAGCCGAAAATACCGCTAGGGGGACCGGAAACTCTGCCTCTCTCGGTAGCGGAGGCTATCGAACTGAGAGAGCAGTTTGTCGTAGAAATGTCTGAGGCATACTAGCCGGCTATCACCGACTGCCTGTGGTCGGCGATCAGGTCCCGGAACCGGAGTCGCTTCCCCTCCATTCCCTTGACTATCGCCCCCATCTGTGCCAGGGTATCGAGGCCCTGAAGGTTGTGACGGCCGCCATCGCGTTCAGGTACCGCTGTAGGTGCTTGGCCGAGACCCAGTGCCAGGTCACCATGTAGGCCCCGTTTCAGCAGGGCCCAGAAGCTCTCGATCCCGTTGGTGTGGACCTCTCCCCTGACGTACTACCCGGCTGTGGGCAACGCTCTCGTGGTTCTCACGGCCCCGGTAGGCCGAGGCCCGTCCGTGTAGACCGTGGCGGAAGGGTCCGTGCTGCCATCCACGAACCCGCACAGCTCCTCCCGGTCCGTACCCGTCACGACCCGCGCGGTGACCTGGTTCGTGGTCCGGTCCTTGGCCCCGGCCACCACCGTCTTGCCCTGCTGCCAGTTGCGGCCGAGTTTCTTGCGGCCGTGCTTGTTCCTCTCCTTCCCTCCCACGTAGGTCTCATCCACCTCGACCCTGGAATCAGTGATCGGAATGGAATGGAATGAGTGATCGAAATGGCCCGGAATCCGCACTCTTGCCCGGCCTGCGAACCCTCCCGGCTCAGCAGATGCTCCCACAGCAGTTAGATCCATAGCTCCGGCACCTTCGCCCGAACCTCCGGCCTCCCAATGGATGCGGCAGAGGCCCAGGGGCAGAAACGGCTGACGAGCTTCCATGGCAGGTCTGCCAGATCCCCGAGCGTCCCGTGGGTCCGCGCGTTGGCGACCTCGCCGAGCCATCGCCACCTCCGCGCCGCCGCGCTTCCCGCCCGGAGAGGGGGGGGGTTGACGTATCCCGCGTCTCCTGCGAAACTCGGTCACCGCTGTTAGCACTCTCACGCATCGAGTGCTAACAGCAGGGGCGAAATCGCCCGAATCTCCCGAATCCAACCCACACCGAAGGAGGAGCGCATGTCTGCCGCGAACAAGATCCAGCCTCTGGCGGATCGGGTGGTGGTCAAGGCCCTGGAAGAGGCCGAGCAGATGCGGGGTGGCCTGTACATCCCCGACACCGCCAAGGAGAAGCCCCAGGAAGGCGAAATAGTCGCCGTGGGACCCGGCAAAGTGAACGACGACGGAGGCCGGAGTCCGATGGAGGTCAAGCCGGGCGACCGGGTCCTGTACGGGAAGTACAGCGGCACCGAGGTCACCGTCGACGGCGACGAGTACCTGATTCTCCGCGAATCGGACGTTCTCGCCATCGTCAACTAACTCACCGGAGGCGTCCGCCGGGCGCCCGCCGGAAATCACACCAGGAGACAAGCGAAATGGCAGCGAAGGAACTTGATTTCGACATCGACGCGCGAGGACGCCTGAAGTCCGGCGTGGACCAGCTCACCCGGGCGGTCAAGGTCACCCTCGGGCCCAAGGGCCGCAACGTGGTCATCGACCGCAAGTTCGGCTCGCCGACGGTCACCAAGGACGGGGTGTCCGTGGCCAAGGAGATCGAGCTGGAGGACCCCGTCGAGAACATGGGGGCCCAGATGGTCAAGGAGGTCGCCACGAAGACCTCCGACGTGGCCGGCGACGGCACCACCACCGCCACCGTGCTCGCCCACGCCATCTTCGGCGAGGGGCTCAAGAACGTGACCGCGGGAGCCGATCCGATGAGCATCCGCCGCGGCATCGACCGGGGCGTGGACGCCGTCGTGAAGGCGCTCGCGGAGGCGTCCACGGAGACCAAGGGCAAGCGCGAGATCGCGCAGGTCGGCGCCATCTCGGCCAACAACAACATGGAGATCGGCGAGCTGATCTCCGAGGCGATGGAGAAGGTCGGCAAGGACGGCGTGATCACGGTCGAGGAGGCCCGCGGCCTGGAGACCGAGCTCGACACGGTCGAGGGCATGCAGTTCGACCGCGGCTACCTGTCGCCCTACTTCGTGACCGACCCGGAGAGGATGGAGACGGCCCTCGAGGAGCCCATGATCCTCATCCACGACAAGAAGGTGTCCTCGATGAAAGACCTTCTGCCGATCCTCGAGAAGGTCGCGCAGATGGGCAAGCCGCTGCTGATCATCGCCGAGGACGTGGAGGGCGAGGCGCTCGCCACGCTGGTGGTGAACAAGCTGCGCGGCACTCTCAAGGTCGCCGCGGTCAAGGCGCCGGGATTCGGCGACCGCCGCAAGGCCATGCTGCAGGACATCTCGGTTCTGACCGGCGGCCAGGTCATCTCGGAGGAGGTCGGCTTCAAGCTGGAGAACGCCGTGGTCAGCGATCTGGGCACCGCGAAGCGGGTCGTGATCGACAAGGACAACACGACGATCATCGACGGGGCGGGCGCCGAGGACAAGATCCACGGGCGCATCGAGGAGATCAAGGTAGCGATCGACAAGTCCACTTCGGACTACGACCGCGAGAAGCTTCAGGAACGCCTGGCCAAGCTCGCCGGCGGCGTGGCCGTCATCAACGTGGGCGCGGCCACCGAGACCGAGATGAAGGAGAAGAAGGCGCTGGTGGAGGACGCCCTGCACGCGACCCGCGCGGCCGTGGAGGAGGGTATCGTTCCGGGCGGCGGCGTGGCGCTCCTGCGGGCCCAGTCGGCTCTGGACGCGCTCAGCTTCGACGGCGCGGACGAGCAGGTGGGCGCGAACATCCTGCGCCGCGCCCTCGAGTCGCCGATCCGGCAGATCGCCCACAACGCCGGCGCCGAGGCGTCGATCGTGGTCGCGAAGGTCCGCGACGGGGAAGGCGGGTTCGGCTACAACGCGCAGACCGACGGATACGAGAACCTGGTGGGCGCCGGCGTGATCGACCCGACCAAGGTCGTGCGCAGCGCGCTGCAGAACGCGGCGTCGATCGCGAGCCTGCTGCTCACCACCGAGGCGGTCGTCGTCGAGCGTCCCGAGGAGGAGAAGCCGCCGATGCCGGGCGGCGGCGGCGGCGACATGGGGGGTATGTACTAGCCTCGGCCGACCGGACCGCTTCGCGCGGGCGCCGTGTCGACGGGCGTCCCGGGGAGCGCGCGGGGCCGCTTCGGGTTCACCCCCGGAGCGGCCCCTTTCCGCGGGATTCTCCGGAGACGCGGCGGACGACCGCCGGATCCGGCTGACCGCCCGGACGACGTCGATCCGTCCGTGTGACTGACCGGCCGGTCACGGCCGGCGCGCATGCCAGCGTGAGGATGTCAGCCACGATTCGGAGCGGCGAAGCGAACTCCGGCGTCCCCTGCCTCCCCGGGGATTCGCGTTAGGTTAGTTCCCCATGAACGGCGAACCCATCCGCGTCACCCTCCCCGACGGCCGCTCCGTCGCGCTTCCCGCGGGCTCCAGCGCGGCCACGCTGGCCGCCGAAATCGGCCCGGGGCTGGCCCGCGCCGCCTTGGCCGCGTCGGTCGACGGCGAAATCGTCGACCTGAACCGCCCCCTCGCCGACGGCGCGGCGGTCCGTCTCCTCACCGAACGCGATCCGGAGGCGCTCGGCGTGCTGCGCCACTCGGCGGCCCACGTCCTGGCCACAGCGGTGCGCGAACTCGTCCCCGGCGCCGGCATCGGCTTCGGTCCCGCCATCGACGACGGCTTCTACTACGACTTCGACGTGCCCGAGCCCTTCACCCCGGACCGGATCGAGGCCGTCGAAAGGCTCATGGCGGAGGTCGTGCGTTCCGACCACCCCTTCGAGCGCCGGGTCGTCACAAAGGAGGAAGCCCGCGAGCTCTTCGCCGACGATCCCCTCAAGCTCGAACGCCTCGAAGAGCTCGGCGACGACGAAGTCATCACCGTCTACCGGGACGGCCCCTTCCTCGACCTCTGCCGGGGACCCCACCTTCCCAGCACCGGCCGGCTCGGGCACTTCAAGCTCCTCAGCGCGGCCGGCGCCTACTGGCGGGGCGACGAGAGGCGCCGAATGCTCCAGCGCATCTACGGCACCGCCTTCTTCCGCAAGAAGGATCTGCGCACCCACCTGCACCGTTTGGAGGAGGCGAAGAAGCGCGACCACCGCGTGCTGGGCAGGCGCCTCGACCTCTTCTCCATTCAGGAGGAGGTGGGCCAGGGCCTGGTCCTGTGGCACCCCGGCGGCGGCCGCGTCCGGCGCGTCATCGAGGACTTCCTGCGCGACACGCTGGTCGAGCACGGCTACGAGATCGTGTACACGCCGCACGTCGCCAGCGAGGAGCTCTACCGGCTCTCGGGCCACCTGGACGTCTTCGCCGACGACATGTTCCCGGCCATGGACGACGGCGGCGACCGGTTCCGCATGAAGCCCATGAACTGCCCCCACCACTTCATGATATACCGCTCGCGGACCCGGTCCTACCGGGACCTGCCGCTGCGCTTCGCGGAGCTGGGGACCTGCTACCGATACGAGCGCTCGGGGACCCTGCACGGCATGCTGCGGGTGCGCTCGTTCACCCAGGACGACGCGCACATCTTCATACGCGAGGACCAGATCGCGGATGAGTACAACCGGCTCCTCGACCTAGGCGACCGCCTGCTCGGCGTCTTCGGCTACGAGTACCGCGCCGCGCTCTCGACCCGCCCCGAGAAGGCCATCGGCGACGCGGCGGTGTACGACGACGCCTCAGACCGGCTGGCCGGCGTTCTTCGCGACCGGGGGCTCGACTACGAGCTCGACGAGGGCGGCGGCGCCTTCTACGGCCCCAAAGTCGACATCCTGGTCACCGACGCGCTGGGGCGCGAGTGGCAGGGAGGCACCTTCCAGCTCGACTTCCTGATGCCGGAGCGTTTCGGGCTGGATTACGTCGGCGCGGACAACCGGCGCCACCGGGCCGTGGTCATCCACCGGACCCTGCTTGGCTCGATGGAGCGCTTCGTCGGCGGGCTGATCGAGCACTACGGGGGGGCGTTCCCGCTGTGGCTGGCCCCGGAACAGGTGCGGATCCTGCCGGTCTCGGAGCAGTGGACGGAGTCGGCGCGGGAGCTGATGGGACGCCTGCGGGCCGAAGGACTTCGCGCGGAGCTGGACGACCGCGACACGCTCGGGTACCGGATCCGCGCCGCCGAGACGATGAAGGTCCCCTACATGGGGATCGTCGGGGAGCGTGAGGCGGAGGCCGGGACGGTGTCGGTGCGGATGCGAGGGGCGGGGAGGAAGCAGGTGGCGATGGGCCGGGGCGACTTCGTCGAGCGGCTCAAAGACGAGGTGGCGCGGCGGGCGCTTGGATGAGGTCCGGGCCGTCGCGGAGGCGATAGCCCCGGCACCTGATCGGTGACGTCTTCTCCGAGCAACCGGACAGGCGGGCGTCCGCGTCCTGGTTGGTCCTCCCGATCTTGGTGAGACCCGGCATCGCCGGGTTCCTGGCGGCGTAGACGATGGACACGACCCCGTCACCCGATCCTGTACGAGCGGAGCGGCAGTGCGGTTGTCTCCAGCGAGGAGAGATCAAGCCGGTTCCCAGCGCGATCTATGTCGAAGCCAACCAGGTTCCCGCGGGCATCGATATCCACGATGACGCCGTGGACGACTTCCCTGGTCTCCACGCCGGGCTCTTGGCTGAGCTCTATGTAGAGACTGTCGGTCTCGGGGTAGTAGTGGAGCTTCATGGGGATCCTCTTCCGAAGCTGCGGTCGAAGAACGCGTTGTGGATGGTCTCTCCGTCTTCGAGGGTAACGACTCGAAGAACGCGCGTGAAGGCTTCGCCCGGTCGCCTGACCTCGCCCCAGAACCGAAAACGGCCATCCGGTTGCCTCTCCCACGCAAGCGGTGAAGCGAGCACGGCAACGCACCAGGCAGGGTTGATGTAGGGGCGTTTCCGCAGCACTTGCTCGTCGAAGTACCGAGTCGCCTTCATCGGCCCTGGACACCCGCAACTCCGGGCCGCTCACCGAGTCCGGCGACGGACGAACAGAGGAGGATGTCGTACATGGCGGCTCCGTGGATTCGCAGGGACTCTACTCTCGCACGGAGCCGCGGGCGCTTGAATGGCTAGATGGGCCGACCTGGGTGGACGGATGACCGAGCGCCACCGCGGACTCCCGGGCGACCGGCAGAAAAATGGGCGCTGGCGATCACTTGTTCCGGAAGGCGGTAGTTGACGCCGGGAACCGGATTCGGGAGCGGATGGGGTGCGGTGGCTCCTGGTGCCGGATCCGGCTACCCGTAGCGTGTGCGGGCGCGCGGCCATCACATCGCGGCCGCAGGAAGGCACCGGTCACCGGTCTCCCTAGCCCGTGGATAAAGCCGCCCGAGCACCGAGAGCGGCGAGGCGCCGGGCTGGCAAGG
>JAPPNM010000038.1 GCA_028873825.1 Gemmatimonadota bacterium
TTCCCCCTTCGTCGCGCCTTGCCAGCCCGGCGCCTCGCCGCTCTCGGTGCTCGGCCGGCTTTATCCACGGACTGCTAGCGGGCGCTTGATGCCCGCCCGTTTCCCAGTAAGTTAGGGCGGGCACTGGAGTACCGCCGGCCCCGGCGGGGCTTCGCTGCCCCGTCGCCCTCCCTCCCGACCCACCTCGCGTCTCCATGAACCTGCACGAGTACCAGGCCAAGGAACTCTTCCGCGCCGCCGGGATGGCGGTGAACCCCGGCGAAGTCGCCCGCGATCCCGGCGCCGCTCGCTCCGCGGCCGAGCGGTACGGAGGCAGCGCCGTCGTCAAGGCGCAGGTGCATTCCGGCGGCCGCGGCAAGGCGGGCGGCGTCAAGCTGGCGAACAGTCCCGAGGAGGCGGCCGACCACGCCCGAACCATCCTGGGCATGACCATCCGCGGGCTGACCGTTCGCGAGGTTCTGGTATCGCCGATCGAGAGCATCGCCTCGGAGGCGTACGTCGGCGTGCTCGTCGACCGGGAGGGACAGTGCCCCGTGTTCATGGTTTCGGCGGAAGGGGGCGTCGACATCGAGGAGGTGGCGGCCACCGATCCGAAGGCCATCCACCGCTTGCGCGTGGACCCCCGCTACGGCCTGCTGCCCCACCAGGCGTACTGGCTGGCCACCCGGCTGTACGAGGATCCGGCCCTCGCCAGGCAGGGCGCCCGGGCGATCGCGCAGCTCTACGACGCCTTCGTCGCCAACGGGGCTTCCATGGCGGAGATCAACCCCCTCGTCTCGACCTCCGGGGGCCGGGTCAAGGCTATCGACGCCAAGGTCAGCATCGACGACAACGAGCTCTTCCGCCGCCCCGACATGGCCGCGCTTCGCGACCCCGCCTCCGAGTCCGAGGCGGACAGGCGGGCCCGCGAGGCGGGGCTGAGCTTCGTCAAGCTCGACGGCGACGTGGGGTGCTGCGTGAACGGCGCGGGGCTGGCTATGGCGACCATGGATCTGGTCAAGTACTACGGGGGCGAACCCGCCAACTTCCTCGACATCGGGGGCTCGTCCAATCCGGACAAGGTGGTTGCCGCGCTGGAGATCATCACCTCGGACCCGGGCGTGGCGGTCATCCTCTTCAACATCTTCGGGGGGATCACGCGCTGTGACGACGTGGCCAAGGGAATCGTGGAGGCGGTTGGGAGAATCGGCATCGGGGTCCCGCTGGTGATCCGCCTCACCGGGACCAACGAGGAGCTCGCCCGCGGGATCCTCGCCGAAGCCGGACTCGCCGCCGTCTCCTCCATGGACGAGGTGGTGGAGAAGGCGGTGCGGCTAGCCGGATGAAGCAGCCACTCGAAGGCGGCCGAAGGGCGGTCCGCGGGCCGTCCGGACTCGGAATCGCGCCGTAACGCGGGGACACTCATGGCGATCTTCGTTGACGAGAACAGCCGCGTGGCGGTGCAGGGGATCACGGGCCGAGACGGCTCCTTCCACGCGCGGCGGATGATGGCGTACGGAACCCGGATCGTGGCCGGGGTGACGCCGGGGAAGGGGGGGCGCGACTTCGAGGGGCCGGATGGGCGCATCGTGCCCGTCTTCGACACCGTCGCCGAGGCGGTGGCCGAGACCGGGGCGGAGTGTTCCGTCGTGTACGTGCCGCCCGCCTTCGCGGCCGGGGCGATCATGGAGGCCGCGGACGCCGGGGTGGGGTTCATCGTGTGCGTCACCGAGGGCATTCCGGTCCTGGACATGACCCGGGCCCTCGCGCTGGCCCGCGACCGGGGCAGCCGCGTGCTCGGCCCCAACTGCCCCGGGATCATCTGTCCGGGCAGGACGACCCTGGGGATCATCCCGGGGAGCATAGTCGCGCGGGGGCCGGTCGGACTTGTCTCGCGGTCGGGAACGCTCACCTACGAGGCCGTGCTCCACCTCACCAGGGCCGGCCTGGGGCAGACCTCCTGCGTGGGCATCGGCGGCGATCCCCTGATCGGAACGAGCTTCGTGGACTGTCTCGCCGCCTTCGCCGAAGATCCGGAGACGGAGGCCGTGGTGCTGATCGGCGAGATCGGCGGGACGGCCGAACAGGACGCGGCCGCGTGGGCAAGCGCGAACCTCGACATTCCGTTGGTGGGATTCATCGCGGGCCGAACGGCGCCCCCGGGAACGCGGATGGGCCACGCGGGCGCCATTATCAGCGGGTCGTCCGGCACCGCCGCCGAAAAGACCCGGGCCTTCGAGGACAACGGAATCAGGGTCGCGAAGCGCCCCGTCGAGATCTCCGCCCTGGTCGGGGAGTCGCTCGCTTCACGTCCGGCCCGCCCCCTCGGAGCTCCGTGAAGCTGCGTCGGCTCCTGGCCCGGCCACCCGTTCTGACGGGAGCGGGCACCGACGTTTGGGACTTCCTCAGCCGCGGTCCCGCGGAGCTGGACGCAAGCCACCCGCTCGCGCTCTCCGTCGCTCGGCTCCGGGACCGGGGAGGCATGCCGCGCCTCGGATCGGTGGCCCCCGGCGTGGACCTCGCGGATCTGAACGGCGACGCGGCCGAACCGGGCGTGGTGCTCTGCCTGGTGGGAGAGGGCGCGGCGGGGCGCCCGGCCGGCGCCACGTGGGTGGTCTGGGGGCTGGCGCGACCGGCGGTGAACCTCTTCCTGGGTCCTCTCCTCGGCCGTCTGTCTTCGGCAATTCTCGCTACCCAGCCTGACACAGAACTTGAGGCGACAATACTCAAAGTATTTTCTGACAACAAAATCAGGACAAACGTGAAAGTGGAACAGGTTCTGACTCCGCTCAAGTACAGGATCTACCCCGAGACGCCGATCACCGAGATCCAGACCCTCATGCTGCGCCGGGGCGTGTCTGCGGTGCCCGTGGTGGGCGAAGACCACGAGCTGTTGGGTGTGGTCGGCATCGGAGACGTCCTGCCCCGGACTCTCCCGGGTCGCGAATCGGGCGACTCCGCCGGGAGAGCCCTTCCGGTCGCCCGCGAGATCATGACCCGTTCGGTGCTTTGCGTCTCCGAGGACGAGTCGCTGCTGGCGGCCAGCCGCTCTATGATTGCGCGGGGGGTGTCCCGGCTGCCGGTGGTCAGGAACGGGGAACTCATCGGCTTTCTGGAGCGGGGAACGGTCATGCGCGCCTTCGCCGAAGCCATTGTGCCCAGTCCAACTTGAACGGGTCCCCCGCGGGGGCCGAACCCGCTTCGCACGAGGAGTCCCCATGAATTCGCACGAGGAATCCCCATGAACCGGACGCTGGCCATCGTAAAGCCCGACGCCGTCGCCGCCGGCAGGGCCGGACAGATCATCGCGCAGCTCGAGTCCGCCGGGCTCCGCCCGAGGGCGGTTCGCATGCTGACCATGACCCGGGCCCAGGCGCGGTCCTTCTACGAGGTCCACCGGGATCGTCCGTTCTACGACTCCCTGGTTGCGTTCATGACCTCCGGTCCCTGCATCCCGATCGTGCTCGAGGCGCCCGGCGCGGTCGGCAGGCTCCGGCGGGCGATCGGGGCCACGGACCCGGCCGAGGCCGCCCCGGGCACGGTTCGCCGGCTTCACGCCGAGTCCAAGGAGCGCAACGCTATCCACGGATCCGACTCGGACCCGAACGCCCGGCGCGAAATCGGGTTCTTCTTCGCGGAGTGCGAGGTCCCGGACGGAGGCCGCGGATGAACCCGCGTGAGCGACACCCGCGCGAGCGCCCCCTTTCCGGAGACATGCCGAGAACCCTATGTTACAGATTGACCTGCTTCGCCTGCGGCGGAGTCGCACGCTCGAGCTGAGCGCGTCGATCGAGTCCGGCCACGAGATCTGGACCGGTTCCGAGCTGAAGTTTGCGGATCCGGTGAAGGTGGCCGGGTCGGTCGCGGCGACGGCCGCCGGAGGGGTCGTGGTGCGGGGCTTCTGGAAAGCCCCCATGCGCTACGACTGCGGTCGCTGCCTGAGGAAGTTGCGCCTCGAGGTGGAGAGGCCGCTAACGCTGGTCTATGTTCCGGCGGACGGGCGGGAGGTCTCGGATCCGGAGATCCGAACCCTCGGGACCCGGGAGACCACATTGGATCTGACGGAGGCGATTCGCGAAGAAGTCGTTCTGGAGGTTCCGCGGTACCTGGTGCCGCGCGAGCGGGAAGACGGACGCTGCACCGAGTGCGGCGACCCGGTGGATGCCTTCAGCCGGGAAGAAGAGGAACTCGGCTCCGGGACCGACCCGCGGTGGTCGCCCCTGAGAGCCCTGCGAACCGAATAGGAAGACGATACCCATGGCGGTTCCCAAGAAACGCATCTCCAAGCAGCGGAAGCGGAAGCGGCGTACGCACTACAAGGCTTCGGAAGCCACCCTCGGGACCTGCTCCGGAACCGGCGATCCGAAGCTCCGCCACCGGGTCTGTCCCACCTCGGGGGCTTACCGGGGCAGGGTGATCTTCGAAGTGGCGGAATAGTAGCCGCCCCGGTTCCTCCCTCGGTCCGTTCGCATCTGATGAGGATCGCACTCGACGCGATGGGGTCGGACGACGCCCCCTCCAGCGAGGTTGCCGGTGCCGTGGCCGCGGTCGAGGCGGATTCCGGCCTGCATGTCATGCTGGTGGGAGACGAGAAGGCGCTGGCCGGGCCGCTGGGCGGCTTTCCGTGCCGGGACAGAATTGCCGTGGTTCACGCTCCGGAGCGCATCGTCCCCTCCGATGCGCCGGCCTCCGTGCTGCGCCGCAGGCCTCGTTCCTCGATCAGCGTCGGGCTGGGCCTGCAGGCGGCGGGGGAGGCCGACGCCTTCGTGTCGGCGGGCTCCACCGGGGCCGTCATGGCGGCTTCGCTGCTGCTGCTCCGGCCGCTCCGGGGAGTCGATCGCCCCGCCCTCGCCACGCTCTTCCCGACCGACGGGGGGTTGACGCTCGTGGCGGACATCGGGGCCAACATCGACTGCAAGCCCCACCAGCTCGTCCAGTTCGCGCGTCTCGGCGCCGTCTACATGCAGGACCTGCAGGGAATGAGGGCCCCCAGGGTCGGGCTGCTGAACGTCGGAACCGAAGCCGAGAAGGGGACCGAGGTGCTCCAGGCCGCGTACAGGCTCCTGGCCGGGAGCGATCTCAACTTCGTCGGCAACATCGAGGGGCGCGACATACTCAAGCACGCCTGCGACGTTCTGGTCTGCGACGGCTTCACCGGGAACATCCTGCTGAAGTTCTACGAGTCGGTGGCGGCGTTCATGATCCGGAAGCTGGCTCCGGGCCTGGAGGGGATCGGACAGCGCGAGGAGGTGGACGACCTGTTGCGGGACCTCGACTACGCCGAGTACGGCGGCGCTCCCCTGCTTGGCGTCAACGGCGTGACGGTCATATGCCACGGCCGCTCTTCTCCGAGGGCGATCAGCGCCGGCATCGGGGTGGCCGTGCGGGCGGTGCGGAGTGGCCTGGTCGAGCACATGGCCCGGGATCTCTTCGACCCGGGTGCGAGCGGGGCATGAGGAGACCGGACCCCGTCGCCGGCATTTCGGCCACTGCCCGGTTCCTGCCGGATCATGTGATGACCAACGCCGATCTCGAGCAGATGGTCGACACCAGCGACGCCTGGATCCGGGAGCGCACCGGCATCGTGGAGCGCCGGATCGCGACCGATGCGATGTCGACCACCGACATGGGCGCCCGCGCGGCCTCGCTGGCCCTCGCGAAGGCCGGGCTCGAGGCTGCCGACGTGGATCTGCTCATCGTCACTACGGCGACGCCCGACCGGTGGCTGCCTTCGACGGCCTGCGAGATCCAGGCGCGCATAGGAGCCTCCCGGAGCTGCCCGGCCTTCGACCTGCACGCCGCGTGCACGGGCTTTCTCTACGCGGTTTCGATGGCCGAGGGGTACGTGGCCGCGGGCAGGGGAGAGACGGTCCTGGTGGTCTCGGCCGAGAAGATGTCCTCGATCGTGGACTGGCGGGACCGGGCCACCTGCATCCTCTTCGGCGACGGCGCCGGAGCCGCCGTGGTGCAACCCTCCCGGAACGGAGAGGGCATCCTGTCCAGCTTCCACCGGTCCGACGGCGACATGGCCGACCTCCTGCAGCGGCCGGCCGGCGGGGCCGTCCGTCCCCTCGACGAGCAATCCCTGCGCGACCGGGACCACATGATCCGGATGTCCGGCCGGGAGGTGTTCAAGTCGGCGGTGCGTTCGATGGCCCAGGCGGGGATCGCGGTTCTGCGGCAAGCCGGCGTCGATTCCGCCGACGTGGACCTGATGATCCCGCACCAGGCCAACATGCGGATTATCGAGTCGACGGCGAGGTACTCCGGGATCCCGATGGAGAGAGTATTCGTCAACCTCCACCGCTACGGAAACATCTCGTCGGCGACCATTCCCGTGGGCCTGGACGAAGCCGCCGACGAAGGGCTGATCGGGCCGGGTTCGCTGATCCTGATGGCCGCGTTCGGCGCCGGGCTGACCTGGGGCGCCATGGCGATGCGCTGGTAGCGGGGGCGGTGGCGCGGGTCGCGAGGTGAGAACCGGACTGCTGTTTCCCGGCCAGGGGTCCCAGCACGTAGGGATGGGACGGACGCTGGCGGAGTGTTTTGCGGAAGCCCGCGAGACCTTCGCCGAAGCCGACGAAGTTCTCGGTTTCGCGCTGTCCCGGCTGGCCTGGGAGGGTCCCGAGGAGGTCCTCACCGCAACCGAGAACGCCCAGCCGGCGCTGTACGTGCACTCGCTGGCGGTCTTCCGCGTGGTGCGGGCCCGGCTGGGGCCCATCGTTGCCGCCGCGGGCCATTCGCTGGGGGAGCTGTCGGCCCACGGGGCCGCGGGCACCTTCGGTTTCGCCGAGGGTCTGCGCGCGGTGCGGCGCAGGGGGGAGCTCATGGCGAGGGCGGGAGAGACGGCTCCGGGCACGATGGCGGCCGTGCTCGGCCTGGGCGCGGCGGATACCGCCGAACTGTGCCGCGAGGCCGAGGAGGCGGATTTCACCCTGGTGGCCGCCAATCTGAACGCGGACGGCCAGGTCGTCTTCAGCGGCGACGTCTGGGGAATCAACTGGATCGCCCGGGCCGCCAAGAAGAAGGGCGCGAGACGGGTGATGCCCCTCAGGGTGTCGGCCGCATTTCACTCTCCGCTCATGCGACCCGCGGCCGCGGAATTCGAGGCCGCCCTCGCGGAAACCCGCTTCGGCCGGCCGAGCTTTCCGGTCGTGTCCAACGTGACCGCTCGGTCCGTCGGGGATCCCGGGGGGATCCGGCGGCTTCTCGTTAGGCAGCTGACCTCTCCGGTCCGCTGGACGGAGTGCATCGCCGAGATGCGCCGCAGGGGCGTGACGGGCTTCCTGGAACTGGGGCCGGGCAAGGTGCTCACGGGCTTGAACCGGCGGAACGCATGGGGTATACCTACCCAGGCGCTGGGGACGCCCGAGTCGATCCATTCCATGGAGGACCCGACATGACGGACACTTCGGAGCTCGCCGGCGGGGTTGCGATCGTCACGGGCGGATCGCGGGGGATCGGATTGGGGATCTCCCGCGCGCTGGCCCGCGGGGGCGCGGGCGTCGCCGTGGTGGCGAGGAACGGCGAGAGGGCCGCCGCCGCGGCCGCGGAACTGGAGGGAGAAGGGCACGCCGCCCATACGTGCGATGTCGCGGATCCGCGCGCGTGCAGGAGAACGGTTGCCGCCGTCGAGTCGCGGCAGGGCCCGGTGACCATCCTCGTGAACAACGCCGGGATCGCCCGCGACAACATCCTGCCGCGCATGCGCGACGAGGACTGGTCCCGCGTGATCGACACGAACCTCGGGGGGGCCTTCAACATGATCCGCGCCGTCTCCCGCGGGATGATGAAGCGCCGCGCGGGATGCATCGTCAACGTCACTTCGGTCATCGGTCTGGTGGGAAACGCCGGACAGGCCAACTACGCGGCCTCCAAGGCGGGCCTGCACGGGCTGACCCGAACCGTCGCGAAGGAGCTGGCGTCGCGGAACATCCGCTGCAACGCGGTGGCGCCGGGCTTCATCCGGACCGACATGACGGCGGGACTTCCCGAGGCGCGGGTGAGGGAACTGAAGGAACGGATCCCCGCCGGCCGCCTCGGCGAGCCCGCCGACGTGGCCGGAGTCGTCCGGTTCCTCGCGGGACCGGAGGCGGGTTACATTACGGGCCAGATCATCGCGGTCGATGGCGGCATGGCAATGTAGGCGTTCAGCTTCCCGGCCACGGCGAGGGCCGGATCGGCCGCAACGACAACCGTACGGAGAAGACAAGCATGTCCGACACAGCGGAAGCCAGGGTCAAGGAGATCATCGTCGAAGAACTCGGAGTCGAGGCCGACAAGGTGACTTCGGAGGCGTCGTTCGTGGACGACCTTGGCGCCGACTCCCTCGACACCGTCGAGCTGGTGATGGCGTTGGAAGAGGAGTTCGGGATCGACATTCCCGACGAAGACGCCGAGAAGATGCGTACGGTTGGCGACGCCGTCGCCTACATCCGGGAGCACGCGGAATAGCGACGCGATGGGCCGGGACCGGCGGGAGGGACGCGAAGCGGGCCTCCGCCCGGGCGTGAGCGCCGGACGGCGACGCCGCGGCCCGGTCCCGCCGTGAACCGCCAGCGCGGAAGGGTCATGGACAACGGCGGACACCGGCGCAGAGTCGCGGTCACCGGAGTGGGAATGGTCACTCCGGTCGGTCCCGATGTCGCGTCGAGCTGGGAGGCGCTGTTGGCGGGGACGCCGGGGGGCGGACCCATCACGCAGTTCGACGCCGACGGCTACGCCACCCGCATCGCCTGCGAGATCAAGGACTTCGATCCGCTCGCCCACCTGACGCGAAAGGAGGCCCGGCGCTACGACCGATTCCTCCAGTTCGCCGTCGCGGCGGCGGACGAGGCCATGCGGACGGCGGGTCTCGCCGGCCCTCCGTCCGCATGCCCGCCCACCGCCTTCGGGGCTCTGATCGGAAGCGGGGTGGGGGGGATCGCCACCCTGGAGGCCAACTGCAGGATCCTTGATCGCCGGGGCCCGGGCCGTGTCAGCCCGTTCTTCGTTCCCATGTTCATACCCGACATCGCCGCCGGAGTCGTCTCGATCCGGTACGGTCTGCGGGGACCCAACTACGCAACGGTCTCTGCGTGCGCCTCCGGAGCCCACGCCATCGGGGAGGCCGCCCGGCACATCGAGCGGGGCGAGGCCGACATCATGCTGGCGGGGGGCGCCGAGGCGGCGGTGACGCCGATCACGATCGCCGGGTTCGCGGCCATGAAGGCCATGTCGCGGCGCAACGACGACCCCGCCGGGGCCAGCCGCCCCTTCGATGCCGGCCGCGACGGCTTCGTGATCGGCGAGGGCGCGGGCGTCCTGGTGCTCGAGGCGATGGATGGCGCGCGCGCCCGCGGGGCGGAGATCCTGGGCGAGCTGGCCGGCTACGGAGCTACGGGCGACGCGCACCACATCACGGCCCCGCCCCCCGGGGCGGAGGGCGCGCAGGAGGCCATGAAGGCGGCGCTGGCCGATGCGGGGATCGGCCCGGACGGCATCGACTACGTCAACGCGCACGGCACCTCCACCCCGGCGAACGACCCCGCGGAGACGGCGGCGATCAAGGCGGTCCTGGGTCCCCGCGCGCACGACGTGGTGGTCGGGTCCACCAAGTCCATGACCGGGCATCTGCTCGGAGCCGCCGGGGCGATCGAAACCGTCATGTGCGTGATGGCGTGCCGGACCGGCAGGATTCCCCCGACCATCAACTTCGCCGAAAGGGACGAAGCCTGCGACCTGGAATACGCCCACGGCGGAATGGTCGAGCGTCCGGTGGGGGCCGCCCTCAACAACTCGTTCGGTTTCGGAGGACACAACGCCTGCCTGGTGGTGCGGAGATACCGGGACTAGAAAATATGGAAGGGCCGGCCACCTGCCGCCTATCGTGGGTGAGCAGCCGCTGGCCGCGCGCCGCGCGCAGTTGACGGAAGAAAATGTAAACCGCGGATGACATGTTGTAATGTCGACATTACATCGTGAGCGCTTGAGGTGACCCCCGAGCCCGGGATCCGGGTCGGGACCGGTTGCGACGCCGCCGGAGCGGGGATGGCACCGGCCGCCCGGCGCCCCGGGCCCGGCATCCGGGTCGGGACCGGTTACGACTCCCACCGCTTCGACGCCGGGAGACCCCTGATCCTGGGCGGAGTGCGTTTCCCGAACCACCCCGGCCTGAGCGGGTTCTCCGACGGGGACGCGGTCGCCCACGCCGTGATCGACGCCCTGCTCGGGGCGGCCTGCCTGGGCGACATCGGCACGCACTTCCCGCCGGGCGCGGAGCGGTGGCGGGGAGCCGACTCCATGGAGCTGCTGTCGCGGGTCGTCGCGATGTTCCGGGAGGACTCTTGGCGCGCGGGCAATATCGATGTCACGGTGATCTGCGAGAGCCCGAGGATCGGGCCGCGCGCCGAAGACATGCGGCGCCTTTTGGCCGACCGCACCGGGCTGTCCCCGGGCGCGATCTCGGTGAAGGGCAAGTCCAACGAGGGAATGGGGTGGATAGGGCGCGGGGAGGGGATCGCCGTCCACGCCGCCGTCCTGTTGTGCCGCGACGCCGAAGGGACGGATCCGCTCCCAGGCCGCGGTCCGGCCGCCGACGGCTCGGCGCAGCCCGGGTAACGGTCCGGTGGACGGGATTCTCACCTTCCTGGGCGACCTGCCGGCGCCTCTGGTCTACGTCGTGCTGGGGACGGGCGCGGCGCTGGAGAACGTCGTCCCGGTCGTACCGGCCGACACCTTCGTCGTGATCGGCGGCTTTGTCGCGGGTCTGGGCGCGGTTCGCGCGGTGCCCGCGTTCCTGTCCGTGTGGGGCTTCAACGTGGGAGGGGCGATGGCCGTCTATGCGGTCGGCCGGAGATACGGACCGCGCTTCTTCAGCGAGGGACCGGGCCGCCGCCTGCTGGCGGGGGAACAGTTGGACCGGCTCGAGGCCTTCTACAGGCGCTGGGGAGTGGCCGCCATCTTCGCCGGGCGTTTCCTGCCCGGCTTTCGCGCGCTCGTCCCCGTCTTTGCGGGCGTGGCGGGGCTCGCGCCGTCCCGGGTGCTCCCGCCCCTCGTCGCGGCGTCGGCGATCTGGTACGGAGCGCTCGTCCGCGCCGGGTACCTCGCCGGCGACAATCTGGAGGCGGCGGTGGCGGCCATCGAGCGGACGAACCGGGGGCTGCTCGCTGCATCGCTGGCGCTCGCGGCGCTGGTTCTCGGTCTTTGGTGGCGGGCCCGCCGCAAAGGGGGGGCGCGGGGAGGGGAGGTGCGGGATGCCTCGTGAGAGCCGGGTCGACGCACTGGCCCGGAGCTTCCATATGGAGCCCTTCATGGACTTCCTCGCTCTGGAGCGCGGACTGAGGCCGCGGACGCTGGAGGCCTACCGGAGCGACGTCGGCCGGTTTGTCGCCCATCTCGCCGATCTCGGCGTTTCCGCCCCCGCGGAGGCCGGGCCGGAGATCCTCCACGACTACACCGTCCATCTGCGCGGCCGGGGCCTGGCCGCCGCCACGATCCGCCGGGCGCACTCGGCGCTGCGGGCGTACTTCGGCTTCCTGGTGACCGAAGGGATGATCGCGGAGGACCCCACGGGCCGGATGGACCGTCCCGCCGCGACGAAGAGGCTCCCCGAATTCCTCACCCAGGCCGAGGCCGCGCGCGTTGTCGAGGCCGTCGACGCCGATTCGCCCGTCTACTGGAGGGACCGCGCGGTTCTGGAGCTCCTCTACGCGACCGGAATGCGGGTCAGCGAACTCACCGGTCTGTCGGTGGGCGACCTCGACGCCGGGGACGGCAGCTGCCTGGTCTTCGGCAAGGGGGGCAAGGAGCGGCTGGTGCCCGTGGGGACGATGGCCCTGGAAGTCGTCGGCCGGTATCTGGGGACGGTTCGGCCGCGGTTGGACCGGGGGAGGGGGAAGGGGACCGTCTTCCTGAACCAGCGCGGGACCCCGCTTAGCCGCATGTCCGTGTGGACCATCGTGTCGCGGGCCGCCGAGCGGGCCGGAATCGAACGCCGAATCTCTCCCCACACGCTTCGCCACTCCTGCGCCACCCATCTTCTCGAGGGCGGCGCCGACCTTGCCGCGGTGCAGGAACTGCTCGGGCACGCCGACATCTCGACGACCCAGGTGTACACGCACCTGGACAGGGAGTACCTGCGGGCGGCCCACCGGCGGTTCCATCCGCGGAGCGGGCCGTAGCCCCTGTGGAGGATGCCGGGACGGACGGGCGCGGACGCCCGCGAACTAACTCCGCGGCGACCCCGGAGCCGCCCTTCCCGCAAGCGTGAACAGCTCCCCCGGCGTGCGAGCCGACCGCGCGAGCCGCAGCGCCTCGGCCAGAGCGGTGTCCCGCTCGGCTTGGACCGCCAGAGCCAGGCCGCGGGCGTCGGCCCTGTCCAGGTACCGCACCTGGGTCCTCCAGTCCAGGTAGGCCCTCGCCACCGGGTCGTTCACGATGGCGGCGTCCATCCCCTCGTCGACCAGGCCGCGCGCAAGATCGTCGAACGCGGAATCCGGCAGCCGCACGGCCCGGCCGGCCCTGATCGCGTCCCTCGCGAGCTCGAAGGCGTACTCCTCGATGCGGACGCTGACAGGCACCCGCACCCGGTTCGCGTGGTTGAGCAGAGCCAGCTCCTCGTCCTTCGGCCCGTCCGCCTCAACCGCCACGTCCGGGAACACGCCCCCGCCGGCCCGGAGCCTCCGGCCGGACGCGGTCTCCACCCAATCGAGCTGCGTCTCGTCCTCCGGCTTGAGCCTGCCGTCGCGGTGGCGGGGCCGGTGCAGCGACCGCCCCAGCGGCGTAAACCAGGACCCGGTCGTGATCCTTATCTGGCGGCCGGCGGGAAGGGGGTGGACCGACTGGACGACGCCCTTCCCGAATGTGCGCTCTCCCACGACCACCGCACGGTCGTGATCCTGGAGGGCGCCGGAGATGATCTCGGCCGCCGAGGCGGTGTATTCGTCGACGAGGACGACGATCGGCATGCCGGGGACGCGGGCCGCCGAACGGGCCGTCCACACCTGCTTCTCCATCTCGCCCCGCGCGTTTCTGCCCTCGGCGCCGGCCAGCAGCTGGCGGGGGGAGAGGAAGAGGTCGACCATCTGCAACGCCTCGTCCAGGTATCCCCCCGGATTGCGCCGCAGGTCCATCACGAGCGCCCGGGCGTTGCCGTAACCGGCCAGCGCCTCGTCGAGTTCCGAGGCGATCCCGCGCGCGATCCGGTCTATGGCGAAGTGGGCCACGTCCTCGCCGACCCAGGCCGCCGCGAGTGCGGAAATGTGTACGCTGTCGCGCACGATGTCCATCGGTATTCGATCCACGAAGCCGTCCCGCTCCACGCGGACCCGGACCACAGTCCCGGGGGGTCCGCGGATCGAGTCCCGCGCCTGGTCGAGCGACCAGTCGGTTGCGTCGTACCCCTCCACCCAGACGATCCGGTCGCCCACCAGCATCCCGGCGCCTTCGGCGGGCGTGCCCCGGAACACGGCGGTCACCGTCACCCGGGCGTTCAGCCGCCCGATCTGCACTCCGATGCCGGCGTAGTTTCCGGTCGTCTGCTCGCGGAAGCGGTCGAACTCGGTCGGAGTGAAGACGGTCGCGTAGGGGTCGTCGAGCCGATCGATCAGACCTTCGATGGAGCGCTCCCAGAGCGCGGAATCGGCAAGCGCCGAGACGTGGAACCGCGATATCGTCAGGAACGCTTCCAGAAACACCTGGGCTTCGTCGGCCCGGAGAACGGCGGTCCGGTCGCCGGCGCCCGGCGAGCTCTGTCCGGAGAGCGGGGCCGCCGGGAGGAGGATCGCGGCGGCGATGACGGTGGCGCGCAGGGATTTCGGCATCGGACCTCTGTCGTGTCGGGTGGGCGGACCCTCTAGATTAGGGGATAACGCGGGCCGCGGGTACTGTCCGGGTCCGGTTTCCCACTCGCGACGGTCGAGGAACTCACATGAACGAAGGGCGCCGGCTCCGGGCCGTGCTCTGCCAGGTCAAGCCCCGCAAGGGCGACTTGAAGGCCAATGTCGCGGCGGTCCGCGGCGCGCTGGTGCCGGATGCCGACCTGGCTGTCTTTCCGGAGACCGTGCTCTCCGGCTACTTCGTGGAGGGCGCGGCCCTGGAGGTCGCCCTATCCGCTGGGGGCCTGATCGAGGCCCTGGGATCCCCGCCCGAGGGCTGCGGCTGCGATGTCGTCATAGGCTTCTACGAGAGGGGCCGCTCAAGCGTCCACAACAGCCTCGCCTACCTCACTCCGGGCGACGGCCGCTACGAGGTAGTTCATGTCCACCGCAAGGTCTTCCTTCCCACCTACGGGATCTTCGAAGAGGGCCGGTACGTCGAGCCGGGACGCGGCGTGCGCGCCTTCGACACTCGATTCGGCAGGGTGGGCATGCTGATCTGCGAGGACCTGTGGCACACCCTGCCCGCGACGATCCTGGCCCTCGACGGAGCCGATCTGCTTCTGTGCGGCTGCGCTTCGCCGGCGCGCGGGTACGAGGCGTCGCTGTCGCGCCCCGCCAACCTGGCCGAGTGGGACCGCATCGCGGCGCGCACCGCCAAGGAGCACGGGGTATTCGTGCTGCTCGCGCACTTGGCGGGTTCCGAGGGGGGGAAGATCTTCGCGGGGGGCTCGACCGCGTGGGGCCCCGACGGGACGCTGCTCGCGCGCGGGCCGCTCTTCGGCGACGGCAACACGGCCGCCGGCCTCGAGATGCGCGAAATCACCCGCGTCCGCACCGAGTCCCCCTTCCTCTCCGACCTCAGGACCGCGTTGCCGCACCTTCAACACTCCCTCGAGGAGTCCCGGTCCAGACGCGGATCGGGGAAAGGAGCGCCGCCTCGGAGAGCGCCGGCGGTCCGGGCGCCAGCCGTGAGGCCGCCCCGGGCCGACGGCCCCGGCGACCGCCCGAACGACGAGGACCGCGCCCTGCTCGCCATCCAGCCGGCCCTGGTGGAGGCGGCCCTGGTGGAGTTCATCCAGGAAGAGGTGGTGCGGCGCCGCGGCTTCGCCAGGGTCGTGCTGGGCGTGTCCGGCGGAGTGGATTCGGCAGTCGCTCTCGTCCTGGCCTGCCGGGCCCTGGGTCCCGAGAACGTCTTCGCCTTCCTGCTCCCCTACGCAACGTCGAGCGCCGACAGCCTCGATCACGCGTCGATGGCGGTCGAGGCCGTGGGGGCGCACCGGAGGACGCTCCCTATCACCGATGCGGTGGACGCGTACGTCGACGCCCACGAGCCCGCGGTGACGGACCTGCGGCGGGGGAACCTCGCGGCCCGCCTGCGGGCGGTCGTCCTCTTCGACCAGTCGGCCAAGCTGGACGCGCTCCCGTTGGGCACGGGGAACAAGAGCGAGCGGCTGCTCGGCTACTTCACCTGGCACGCCGACGACTCCCCTCCCATCAACCCGCTCGGCGACCTTCTCAAGACCCAGGTGTGGGCGCTGGCCCGGCACCTCGGCGTACCCGGCGAGATCGTCGACAAACCCGCCACGGCCGACCTGGTGCGGGGCGTCTCCGACGAGGACGAACTCGGGATCTCATACCACCGCGCCGACCCGATCCTGCACTGGTTGCTGAAGGGCTACGACGTCGAGTCGCTCGTTCGGCTGGGCTTTCGCCGCGACGAGGTTGCCGTCGTATCGAAGCGCCTGTCTTCGACGCATTGGAAGCGGGAGCTTCCAACCGTGGCGCTGCTCTCGGAGAGCGCTATCGGGGAGGGGTACCTGCGGCCGGTGGACTATTAGGTCAGTTGCCGGAAGGACAATGCGCGCCTCCCATGTGAAGGTCGATTGACCGCAACCGCTCCCGGAAGGGCTTTGCGCCGTCGCGGTGAACTCACCGGAGGCAGTCCATTGCGGTCCATTGCGCGCGTGGGCGCGGGGATGTTCGCCGTGGAGGTCGGGGCGTTATGGGGGCCCCACATGGTCCGTTATCTCCACACGGGATAGAACCCGGCTCTTGTGAGCATACCGATCTCGTTGCCGTTGGCGGCGGTGTTGATGGTCACAACGATCCTACAATCGGCCGCGTACCCTGCCTCTTGCACTGCGCGGTCGACTCGTTCCCCAAAGCTGGTCAGTTGCTCCCCGGCAACTTTGCCCTGCGGGAAGTCCTCCAGGACGCTCACAAGCGATGGGGGGATCTTTCCGCGCAACTCGGTGCCAGGGGCCCAGTGCTCGTGCACCGCCACGCTGAACCGGCCATCCCGAACCGTGACGTCAAAGGTACGGTAGTAATCTCCTGGGTCGTTGCCTCGCCAGCATGGCAGGACGCCGATTTTCTCTTCGGCCAGTGCATCCCTCAGGCTGTCGACAGCGATCTCCAGGCTGTCGATTCGTGCCTGTAGAACCTCGGGCAACGCTGAATCGGGGTCTTCCCGGTTAGCTGCTACGAGCAGGGCGCAGGCGAGCCCTACGACCGCCAGCGCCGTCATCAGATCGGCAACGGCAGGCCAGGCCGTTGTCCGGGTCCGATACCTTCTCACGCGGTTCCCTCACCGGGTATAGTGTTCGGGGCCTCATCGCGCGAGCGCCGCCGACGCCTCCACCACCACCGACGCTTCCGCGGCGGTGCCTGCAGCGCTTCCGCTAGCTCCCGAATCGCTTGCGCGTGAACCTCGGCGAGCTGTCGAATCACTTGGCCCAGATCTTCCGTCGACCTCGCGAGCCCGGCCAGCATGTCACCCGTCTTGTCGTGCGCGGAATTCAGTGCCGAGGAGGTCTTCCCGATTCGGCCCACAACGTACCCAAGCTCGCCTTCCGCGTCGCCCAGCCTGGTGTTCACGGCCGCTACGTGCTCGGGGAAACCGTTTAGCACGGCCACCAGCTTATCGCTGACCCCTTCTAGGTCTCGCACTGTCTCGTTGATGAGTTGTTTGCTGACCTCTTGAAGGCGCTGGACGGTCGTGTTCAGGAGTTCGCTCTCGTGTCTCTCGAGACGTCCTCGAAGCTCTTTCGCATCCTCGCGCAGCTTGCTCTGAAGTTCGGCTACATGCTGCTTGGCTTCGTGACCGAATTCACGACCCAGCCTGCCCGACACTTTTTTGATGCTCTCGGCCATCGTGTCCGGCAAGCCATCTACACTTTTAACGATGTCGGCGGTTGTGGAGACCAGTTCGTGAATGGTGCGACCATACTGCCTTTGCGCTTCATTCAGGTGCTCGGTCACAACGTTCTGCCACTCGATGGTCCTCGCTAGGCCATCGGCGACCCCGTCGCGAAACTTGGTCACATGTGGTTCGATCGCATCGCTGAACTTGCGGCCGAGAGACTCCCCACTCCCTTCGACCGCCGAGGCCACCCGACCGGGAAGGCTTTCGACCGATTCCCGGAAGTCCAAGGTGGTTTCGGCAAGCCTGGCGGCCGCGTCGTTCACCGACGCAGCCACTTTCTGGCTCGTGATGTTCAACTTGCTGGCCACCTCGTTCACCGACGCGGTTACCTCCTGGCTCGCAGCGTCCAGCCTGTCGGCCGCCTTGTCGTGCTGGGAAGTCGCCCCATCAATCACGCTCTGCAGGCTGGACGTCGATTGAACTAGGTCGGCGGTGGTCGAGGTCAGCGCCGCTACGTCTGCGTCGAATTTGTCAGCCGCCTTACCGAGCACGGTGGCCGTCTTGTCGAGCTGCTCGAACATCCGGGGCACGCGGGCGATTGCGCGCCGCAGTTCCTCGCCGAGCCGCTCGCCGATGATCTCGGCCGTGGTCCGGGCCAGCCCACCTTCCGCTTGGGCAAGCTGTTCCGCCTCCTCTTTGCGCAGGTCGGACAGGAAGCGGTCGAGTTCCGGGTTGAAACGGCGATTGGCCCAGGGCAGGAGCCCCCAGAGTATGATCAGGTTGCCGAGGACGCCCGTGCCGCTCGCGAACAAGGCCCACCCCATCTCGTCCAGCAATGGGTTGATGGCGTCACCCTGGGACGTGTCGCCAAATATCAGGTACAGTGCAAGCGCGCCCATGGTACCGCCCACCCCTGTGGCCAGAGAAATGGTACCTTAGTTGCGCAGGTGCTCCCGAAGATCCTCGTGCTTCCTCTGCGCCTCGTCCGAGAAATGAACCCAGTCGAGGTGGCGCCCACTCGCTACCCGCGCACCGATGTCGGCGGTCAGTCGATGGCGCAGCTGTCGAAGCCGGTCGCGAGGCTTGTCCGACCGAATCAGGTGCATACAGCGGGCGATGTATACTAGAACAAGCAGTGCGACGAAACCGAGAACGCCGTGTGTTGCGGTCACGAAGGTCCATCCGTGAGGATGCGCAAGTCGACCCGGTAGGATGTCGGCTCCACTCGCGTTTCTTCTACGAAGTACCGGAGTTGTAGCGTGGAGCCGGGGTGCTCGGCCGTATTGTCGTCCGGCGTAGACCACTCGTCCCAACGTGGCCGGGCGGGAGGCTGCATCAGGCCCCCAATGTTCAGGTGGAGGGCGGGCGCCGAATCCGATTGCCGCACCGATTGCCGCACCGCATCACAGTCGACCCGTACCACCAGGCGTTCGCCATCGAGCTCCAGGGTGAATGGACTTGGCATGCCTCCCGACCCTGGAGCGAGCGACGCTTCCGTGGGGCCAAAGCGGCTTGCGCGGGCGAATGTGCCCCATAGCTCCACATTGTCGCCGGTATAGCAGCCGTAGGTTCCATCGCCTGCGTCGCGCCAAAGGGCGTACTGCTGCTCTCCCGGCTCGCCGCCTTCTGGAAGGGCTTCAAAGGCGACCTCAGCGCGAGGCTGCTCGTTGCCGGCCGCAGTGAGCAGCTCCCAGACAGCCTCGATCTCCTGGCTGTCGGCGTCCCGCTGAACTGCCCCCGCAATCTCGTTCAACGCCTCGGCGCTATGGCCAAAGAGCAGTACATAGAAAGGCACGCCAACCGGAGCCTGCAACCTTGGCTTCCAACCCGGCATGCGCTCGCTGTACCAGCAACCGAGCCTGCCATCTGCGGGCGGACAGCGAGTTCGGTGGAAGGCCCCCCAATACGTGCCTCTGACGCCTATCAGTCCGAAATGGAAATCGCCCTCTCGACGCTCCGCCGAAGCTAGCCACGGGACCAGGTATCGGGCCACGTCCAGTGCGCCGGTCAGTTCGCCGGTCCCGACAAGATCTGTGATGATGGCTCCTCCCTGCGCTCGGCCGGTGCGAAGGTCCATAAGGACCTCCTCGATGGCCAGACTGAGCCGGGATTCCGTGCCCGTGAAGATCTCTCTACGAAAAACCGGGTATTGCGGCAGAGTTTCAACGCTCTCGGCCACGCCGTGCCACTGGAGCGGCACGCCAGGATAGACGCGACCCAAGTGGTCCGGAATCCACTGCGCAACCGTACGCAGTTCGCCGCCGACCACACCCGCCGCCGGCTCCCCCGGTGGTGGGACAAACCCCGACATCGGGCTCGACAAGTCCAGGTAGATGGCGAGCCGGGGCGGCTGCGCGGAATCCACGACTACGGACGGCAAGGGACTGGAATGGGGCCACACCGGTTTGATCGAAGCGGACACAGAAAACGTAGTAGCCAGCTCCCGCGCATCGCCGACTCCGCACGACCCCAGCACCAGGGCGACGGTGTACATGCCGAAGGTGGGTACCAAGGGGCCAAAAAACCGGCCGGGTTGCAACAACCTCACGCGACGCTTCCTTTTTCGACCATTTCCGGGCCGCTCTCCGACCATCTGCCCCTCCCGAGCTTTCTCAGTTCCTCTGTCCGGCCACCCAATGCGCCGCCGCTCTCATCTTCGAACCAGCGTTCCGCCGACCTGGGCGACTTGCTGAAATCCGGGACAACGAAGAAACTCCGGTCGTTCGCCCACGGGTCGCAGATCATCAGGACCGCCTGTCCGGGTTGGCCGTCCAAGCCCCGAACGTCCGCGTCGATCCCAGTGTTTGCCAGTGCGGCCTTGAAGCCTTCCGCGTTGAAGTGGCCGTCGCCGTCGTCCCGGTAGCGTTTCCAGGCCTCCATCAGCTCCTTCCCGAAGTCCGGGCGGGGGGTGGGTTCTTCACCTGTCTCGCTCGGTGATTCAGGAACGGCCTGGCCGGTTCCCCGGTGCTGTCCGGCTTCCATCAACTCCATGGCCAGTCTTTCCATTCGGGTGTCGTGGCGGTCAAGTCGATGGGCCAGCTCCCCCATCTGTTCGCCGATGTGCTCCAGTGGTGTGCCGAGGCGTTCCGGCAGGGCGGCTATGCGCTCCAGTTGGTCACGGTGGCCCTTCAGCGCGACGACAACATCCTGAGATGCTCGTGCCAGGACCGAAGCGTGCGACTCGGGCCGCGGGAAGAGAAAGCACGCGACTCCCGCAACCACCAACGCTGCGATCACGACGGGCAGCCAGGGGCGCGTAGCGGGCAGGAGATCGCCGAAGCCCGCCCAGACGGCGCCGGTCAGAATGCCTGTGGCGACAAAACCGAAGCCTACCAGTGCTTTCCGGCCCATTCCGCTCACCCGTCGCCGGAAGGGTCGACGACCCCTCGTTCGAGCACCGCTTCCCAGACCCATGCGGCGACCGGAGCCTGGTAATCCAGCTGTGCGTCACCCACCCGCTCACCCTTGTGCCGGAGATTCTCGTTGATTCGCCGGGTCGAGTCGACGGGCAGCCTGGTTACCTCTTCCGGCCTGTCCGCGTCTGGACTACTCAGAGGAAGGCTCGGTCGGATCTCCGCGAATTCAATAGTCGTTTCCTCTCCTCCGGTCCGGAAAGGAACCCGCTCGAACCACTCGACAGTATCTCGTCTTCCCTCCGGGTCCACCTTGGTGAGCTCGACCAGTGTGTGCGAGAACCAGCTGTTGCGTACGCTGTCCGGGTCCCTCGACTTGCCCACGACTTCGTTAACCACGTCCCTTTTTGCACGGTCGGCCTGACCGGGTTCGTGGTGGTCGGTCCTCCACTTGTCGCTTCGCGGGAGAGTGGCGCCTGTATCAACGCCGGGCCACAAGCGATGGGCTGCCTCCATAACGAGGTTCTGCATGGCTCTTCCGATTTCGTCGTAGCCCTTGTCCTCGTGCCAGAGCTTCCAGCCGTTACCGCGCAGGTACACGCGGATTCGCAGTCGCTCCCGATCAGCCGTCCGCGGCAACCAGTGTTTGGCCAGATAGGCGGTGAGGCTACGCGCCATGAACTCGGCGGCCAGGAAGAAGTACCGGCGGACAATCCTCCGGCCCCTATTCGGGCCGGTCTGGTCGTCGAAACCCCGCACGTCGAGCTCGCTGCAGCCGTCAACTCTCTCCGCCTCCAATCCGAACAGCCCGGTCAGACCCTTGGTCCTCACCCATGCCGCCAGATTCGCGAGTCTGGCGTCGGGATCGGATCCCCAGCCGTCCGGGAGCAATCCGTCCTGTTTCGCGATCAGCTTCAACAGGACGTTGCCTCCCAGCTTCACGCTGTCGGCCGTGTCCTCGAACGCGTCACCCACAGCCGAGATGATCAGATCGAGCGTCCCGCCACCCAGGTCTCCCACCATGTTCACGTCACCGGGTCGAGCAGTTCCGACCTTGGTTGCATTCGACTCGTCGAACAACCCGACCCTGTCGTGCAGGGCGAGCGAGCACCCGAGACACTTGCTGCCGTCTTCCAGTACCCTGCCCAGCGTCTGCCTGTATTCCGTCACGTCCCTTGGCGGTGTTCGAAGGGGGTAGGTGAAGGTGAACCGAATCGCGTCCGTGGGGGACGGCCGCCCGTGCCGGATGAACGCTTCTGCCAAGACCTGCTCGACGATTCGGTCGAGATAGATCTTGCGCAGGTGCTTTTCCTTGCCCTGGAACGCCATCGAGGTGTTCCACTTGAAGTTGGAGATCACATGGTCGGCAAGATCACCGCGCAGCACTCCGGCGGGCGGCACCACATAGTCGCGCACTGGCTGCCAATCCAGGATTCTGGGCGTCTGGATCGACAGCTCCTTGACCGCCTTGATCGTAAGGATCTCCGACGGCCAAAGACCTTGGAGGTCCCCCGTGGGCTCCTTCACGTAGCGCGGAAACCACGTGCCCTGACTCAGGAGCCCGTCCTCGGACTCAATGTGTTCGAGATTCTCGCTTACGTGCAGCGAGAGCCTGTGCCTGCCGTTTTGCGACAGTTCGGGGTTGAGGTCGAGCGCCTGCGCGTTTCGTCCTTTCAGCTTTATGGCTGCGGTAGTGTGCGAAGTGCCGAAATCGATCCCGATCTGCATAGGTACGGTGGCATCCTGGACGCGGTCCAAATGGACCAGGTACAGGCCGATCTCGTCGTCTCCCTTCGAGGCGCAGAGCGCCACCGGCGGGCCAGCCGCGTGGCGAGCGTCCTGCTTCGAGAACCGTACCGGGTAGCTTCGGTTGTCCTGCGCCTCGGTGCGGGACAGCGCGACGCCGGACTCCTGCCGTTCACGCCAAAGCGTATCGATCCGGATGCGGCGGTCCGTACAGTGCTGATAGATGTAGTACGCGCTCCAGTTCGGATCACGGAACCGCGGCCAGACCATCCAGTGCGCCTTGTGGCCCACTTCGACCTTGGCCACGAAGAGCATCGAGTCGCTGCGTCCCCGCATGCGCAGGCTCCACTTTGCATGCCGCCCGCTCTCGTCTATTTCGGGCGGTTTCGGCCTCTCGGGGAGTGAACCGTCACCCTGCCTGCCGCGCGGCAGGAGGTCGAAATACCGCCAGCGCAGCGGGAAGTGCGGATAGAGGGGCGCGCCTCGGGGAGTATCGCCGTTGGGGACGGAAGCCTGCTCCATCGGCGTACAGCTGCGGATCCCGATGTCGCGCCTGCGCAACACCAGCGTGCGCTGCAGGGTGACGAGGCGGTGCCCATGCGTCCGTGACCAAGTCACCACGTACACCTGCCGGCGTGCCGCATCGTCGTTGAAGAACGCGATCTCTCCCACCCGTTGCAGGTGTCGGAGGTGGTCGTCCCAGATGCCATGCACCTTGTCCTCGCCGGCGATCTCGAACTCGACGCACCAGTATCTGCGCTCACCCGCTGTGACCACCGAGTGCTCGCGCAGGAACTCGTCTTGCTCGGCGCGCTTCAGATCGTTCAAGTCCGGCGGAAGACCTGCTTCGTCTCTCCTTGGGAGGAAGACGGTGATCGGTTCATTGCCGCTCCACCGCACCTGGAGCGCCGCCCCGCCGCCGTATCCGGGCTCGACCGATACGCCGACGAAGATCCTCGTCCACGCTGGGGGTGTCGCATGGGGGTGTCGTCGCTTGCACGCCTCATCCATGCGCGGATTCGCCCGGCGCTGGAGGTCCCGCTTCCCCACGATTGACCTACCTTCCAGTCGGCGGCCCTCTGGCCCGTCACCGCGTTCCAAAGGCCCGCCCACTCCGAGTCGGGCAGACCGGGAACCGGGCAGAACAGGGTACCGGGCGACGTGAACCCCATGACCACGCCCCCCCGCCCGACACGCTCGAGGGCGTAGCGCGCGAGATCTTTGCCATCTGTGGCTCGGTGGTCTTCGACAAGTGCGTCAAGCGACACCGGCCGATTGTCCCGCCGCTTCTCGTTCGTGCGCAGCTTGAGTTCCCCCACGAACAGGCCGAGGAAAAGCAGCTCGAGCTGGCGGATGGCGGTGGGGCGGTCGTCGGCGATCGCTTCGCGAAAATAGTCGGTCGCGGCAAGTGGGTGAGGCCAACCGTTCTGTGCCATCAGCCTTGGGTCGACGAAGCTGTCCAGGGTGGCTCGAACATTGGACCTCCGAACCCTTTGGAGCGCACCCGACTTCTTGGGCGACGGCGTGAGTCCCTTGTCGCCGCGGATCTCCGGCCAGTACACATGATTCGGAGCGGCGGGAGTGGAGGTCGGCTCCTCTCTCACCCACTCTGCCAGCCACCTCAAGATCTCGGAAGCGGCTCGATCCGGAGAGGCAAGGCGGGGGGACCTCAGTTGGTGTTGGTGCTTCAGGCGCTGCCGTATCGCAGCTTCACTCCTGAAGGCTCCCCGGGTCCGTTCGGGGCCGTCACCGTTGAGCATCCCGCACAGCCATTGCAAGTTTTCGGCGTAGCGACCGCGGTGCTTGGCGAGCTCCTCGGCGACTCGTTGCCGCCGGTCTCCCAACAGCTTGCTGAGTATCGGCTCGATGTAAGGCATATCCGAGGAGCCAAGCACCTTCTGGTAAACCTCCAGTATGTTGACGAGCGCTTTCCCCTGCGCTGCCAGGTCTCCGATCGTGCCGCCGCCGGGCAGCCCGGTTCCCGCGCCGAGCCGGGACGGATCCTCGGCGTCGAGGTGATACAGGCCGCTGGTGTAGGCGTCGTCGTTGAGGAACTGGCGCAGGCAGCAGATGGCGGCCAAAGCGTGCGGGTAGGCCTCGAGCATCGGCTGGTGGTTGTCTCCAGAGAAAACGCGTGGCGCCATGGCCGCCCTTGGGATCCCGACAGGCACGGTGGCCACGTGCTCTGCCAGACGGTTGCCATAGTAACGGAGTCCCGAGTGAGCGTTCTCCTGCATCACCTTGTTGCGGCGCTGTGCTCTGAGCCGGTTCTCTCCAAGGTGCTCGTGGAGCTCGTCGAACTCGAACCAGTTTAGGAGCATCACCGCCATGACCTGCCGCTCGTCCACACCCGAAAGCTCCTCCGCGAGTGTAGGACCCACAGCGGCCCCAGTGCCTCCCACACCCGACCCCACGACTGCGACGCGACCCCGCACGTTGAGCAGTTGGTGGTAGGACTCGTCGTGGTTGATTTCGGGATCGTCCGGCCTAGTATCGTAGCTCTTGAGCTTGAAGAGAAGCGATCCGACGGCCGGAGATCCCATCATCCCGCGCGAGAACTCGATGTCCCGCTGGCCGGGAGACAGGATGCAGGTGAGATAGTCGGAGTTGGGGTAGTGCTGCCTGAGGCTGGTCATGCCGTCGTTCAGGAAGTCCTGGTTCGCCCCTTCCGGCAGCGGGGTTATGGCCCGCAGCTCCGGCCACCGCCGGCCGATGTCGCCGTCGTCGCCCCACAGGCGGGAAGGGTGCCCCTCAAGCACTCGGCGGAGCGTCTGCCACGCCGTCGGTCGGTCCGCGTCGGCCCCGTCGCCACTGTCTTGGTCCACGAGATACAGGGCTGGTAAATCCATCGGCTTGCTCCCGTGCCGGAAGAAGCCCAAGGGGTCGCCGAGGGCGTGCAGGCGCATGAACGCCAGAGCCACATGGGCGCCGGTGCCGCCGCAACCAATCAGTGTGTTGGCCATTTAGCTAGAATCGAACCCCATTTCGAGTGTTCTTCAATTCAATTCGGTTCACTTTCGACTGACCGGGGTAAGCCCTCTCGAACCACCTGCGGGCGCCCTCCCTGCCGACGAACCACCCGGCCAGGGCACCGATCAACGAGCCGAGAAACCACATGCCCGCATTCCACCATTGCTGTTCCGGCGACGACGGCAACGGATTGAGGGAGAAATTGTAGAGGGCGAACACGCCGAAGACGACGACCACGATCAGAATCGGAGTCCACGCCTTCGTCACCGGTTTCGGTGGATCCGGATGCTCCCATGCCTTCAGAGCCTCGGACCATGCTAGCCATCGAAGCCCACCTACGATCAGTCCGGCCAAGAGCACGGAGACGACGAGCCAAATCATTGAAAGAGCCTGAACCAGCGTCTCGTTGACGAACGAGCACCCGGAAGTCAACGCGGGAAGAGCGCAGAGAAGAATCCGCGCCGCGGTGCCGCTCTGCGGGCTTCGCGTTCGCATCGGTAACATCCTCCTCTGTGAAGTTCGGTCTGAACTGAATGAGCCCCACCGGCACGGGACCATGCAACCGCCAGCGTGGCGGCGCGGATGGAAAAGAGGTGGCGCGACACGGATTCGCAAGGTTGAGCGCGGTGGTACATGTACCGCGCGCTCCCGCCGCTCCTCGGTCACGACGATAGTGCGGCAGCCGAGGCTACGCTGTCCTTCATCCCTCGCGCCAAGGCCGGCACTCCCCCGCGGCGCGCGCCCGGGAAAGCGAACGCATCGCGACAGCCGGGCCGGTCCTCGATGCGCTGCTCGACCGCGGCGCCCTTGTTGCAGAGGTGCCAGAGCGAATCGCATCGGGTCCATCCCGTATATGGTTGGGGTCTTGCGGTTCGGGAACATGCCTTATGGTGCATTCCGGGAGGCTCTCTGTCAATCAATCGGCACGGAAAGTGGCCGGGCCATCGGCATTGAACGGCTCTATTCGCCCGAAACGCCACCGGCCGGTCCTCCCCGCCGGCGCGCGCCGCCCGGCAGAAACGTCAGCTCCCCGTCCATGATCCGCGCCAGCTCCTCCTCCCTCCGCCAGTAGGCCTCCAGCTCCGCGACCTCCATAGACAGCAGCCGCCGCTCGTGTTCTTCGTGGACCGCGATTTCGAGCGCGATCAGACCGACCCGTCCGACTTGGTGCAGAGGCGTCGCCCGCCTGAGAATCCTCGACGGGAGCCTCCCCGAGCCCCCCGCAACCTCGATTAGCCGCGCCGCGTTGTCCACCCGCCCTTCCGAAGCACCGGCGAAGTGGCGGTGGGCGAGGACCCTGCGCAGCGTCCGGCTGGCCTCCCGTCCGCGGAGAGGGAACCCGCCGCCGGTTTCTCCGCAGTGGAGGCAGAAGACCCGGATCCCCACCGACTCTCCCTCGCTTCGCAGGAGCAGATCGTGCCCGTACCGGACCCGGTCGACCGGACGTCCGCAGTGTTCGCACTCGCCGCCGCCGCGCCAGGCGGTGCGTCCGAAACGGAGCAGGCGGGCCCCGCCCGTTACGAGCCCGGGCAGCCGGTCCCAGACCAGCCAGGCGGCGACGAAGCTCATTCCGCCGGTGGCCCAGGAGCCGGCGATCGTGGCGGCCGCCGCCACCGTTCCCGCCGTCGACAGCTTTTGGTACCGCTCCCTCCGCCTTCTCAGTTCCCGCCCGTACCGCCACCACGCCTCTTCGCGCAGTTCGGCGCCCCCCACCCGCACGATCTCCAGCGGCCCGGCCCTGAGCAGCGCCACGTTGGCGGTGCTCGAGAGCAGACGCCCCCGGTCGGCGACCAGCTTCTCCAGCTCTTCCAGGGCCTCCCAGCGCGACTCCATCGGGACCAGCGACCACCTGGAGCAGGCGCGGCAGATCAGCCAGAGGCGGCCCCGCGCGGGATCGTAGGCCACCCGGCGGCCCCGGTCCACATGTTCCAGGGAGTCGTTGGGGGCGAAGTCGCGGCCGCAGACCAGGCACCTCCGGTACATGCTCATCGGTCGTACGCGCTCCTCATGATCCGCTTATCATAATCCGTATTCCCGCGGCCTTCGACCCGCACCGGAGCAGCCATGCTGGCGGTCATCGACAACTACGACTCCTTCACCTGGAATCTTGTCCAGATCCTGGGCGAGCTGGGCGCCGAGCCCCGGGTCTTCCGCAACGACGCGGTCACTCCCGCTGAACTGCTCCGGCTGGGGACGACATGCCTTGTCGTGTCGCCCGGGCCGCGCACCCCGGCCGAGGCGGGGATCAGCGTGGAGGCGATCCGCCGGCTGGGCCCCACCACTCCGACGCTGGGCGTCTGCCTGGGCCACCAGGCCATCGGCGAGGCCTACGGGGGGCGAACCGTCCGCGCCGCCAGGACCGTTCACGGCAAGGTCTCGCCCGTCGCGCACAACGGAGATCCCCTCTTCTCGGGCATCCCGTCGCCGATGCGCGTTGCCCGGTACCACTCGCTGGTCACGGCGCCGGAGCTGCCGCGCGGCCTCGTTCCCATCGCGTGGAGCGCCGACCGGGCCGACAGAGGCGAGATCCAGGCACTCCGGCATCGCGAACACCCCGTCTGGGGAGTCCAGTTCCACCCCGAGTCCCTCTTCACCGAATACGGACGCAGGCTGCTGGCGAATTTTCTGGGAGCCCGCGGATAGGAGCCGCTCGAATCTCGCATGGCCGCGAGCGGTCACCCCGCCGGCTGAGACTCGCGGTGCGGAGCGGTGCTTGTTTCGTAGGAATCTCGCATGGCCGCGAGCGCCCACCCGCGCTTCCGTTGCCAGCGCTCCGGCGCGGGGGTAGCTTGAGGTCCGTGATTGGCGCATTTCATCCGGGTCCGCGCACCCTCTCCCCGGTGCGTTCGTGAGCCGCGTGCTGGGAGTGATCCCCGCGCGGATAGGGTCCTCCCGCCTCCCCCGCAAGCCCCTCCGGCCCCTTCTCGGCAAGCCGCTCGTGCTATGGGTGTGGGAGCGCGCGCGCCGGATGCGCTTTCTCGACCGCCTGGTGGTGGCCACCGACTCGGAAGAGGTGGCGGACGTGTGCCGCGGCGCGGGCGCCGAGACTCTGCTCACGTCGCCCACCCACCCGACGGGAACCGACCGCGCCTGGGAGGTGACCCGGCGCCTCGGCCGCGCCTTCGACGTGGTAGTCAACATCCAGGGGGACGAGCCGCTCGTAGAGGCCGGCGCCGTGAGGGCGGCGATCTCGATGGTCGAGCGGGGATTCGACGCGGGGACCTGCGCGGCGCCGGTTCGCGACGAAGAGGAGTTCCGGGATCCGGCCGTGGTCAAGGTCGTGCGGGCCGGCGGTGGAAGGGCGTTATACTTCTCAAGGGCCGCGATTCCCCACACCTGCGACCGAGCGGAAGAGCGGCCGCACCGGCGCGCGAACAGCCGGCTGAAGCATGTGGGCATCTACGCCTACCGGCCGGAGGCGCTGGGGCGCTGGGTCGGCTTCGGCCGCTCGCCGCTCGAGCTGCAGGAGGGCCTCGAACAGCTGCGCGCGCTCGAGAACGGCATGAGAATCGGCGTGGCGGTGGTCGCGGAGGCTGCCGGAGGCGTCGACACGCCGCGGGACCTGGAACGGATGGAGAGCCGCCTGCGAAGAGGAGGAGCGACGGAAGCATGACCCGGACGGGACCGGACCGGACCAGGTACGTCTTCGTCACCGGCGGCGTGGTCTCCTCGCTGGGGAAGGGCATCGCCGCCGCCTCCCTGGGGGTTCTTCTCAAGGAGCGCGGACTGCGCGTCACCCTGCAGAAGCTGGATCCGTACATCAACGTCGATCCGGGAACGCTCTCCCCGCTTCAGCACGGCGAGGTCTTCGTCACGGAGGACGGCGCCGAGACCGATCTCGACCTGGGGCACTACGAGCGCTTCGTCGACGCCAGCCTCTCGCAGGACAACAACACCACCACGGGGCGGATCTACCGCAACGTCATCGACGGCGAGCGCCGGGGCGACTACCTGGGCCGCACCGTGCAGGTCATCCCGCACATCACCGACGAAATCAAGCGCTCCGTGCGCGTGCTCGCCCGGGGCCACGACGTGGTCATCAGCGAGGTCGGGGGGACCGTCGGCGACATCGAGAGCCTGCCCTTCCTGGAGGGAATCCGCCAGTTCCGGCAGGAGGTGGGTAGCCGCGCGCTGCACGTCCACCTCACCCTGGTGCCGTACATCCGGGCCGCGGGCGAACTGAAGACCAAGCCCACCCAGCACTCCGTGCGCGAGCTCATGCAGACGGGGATCCAGCCGGCGGTCCTGATCTGCCGCACGGAACACCCGCTGGACGAGAGCATCAGGGGCAAGATCGCCGGCTTCACCAACGTCGATCCCGCCGGCGTGATCGAGGCTCTCGACGTGGACACGATCTACGAGGTGCCGCTCGAGTTCCGCCGGCAGCGCCTGGACGACTTCGTGCTCGACAGGTTCGGGCTGAAGGCGCCCGCACCCGATCTCAGGGCCTGGACCCGGATCGTGGAGCGCATCAAGGCCCCGGCCCGGGGCGCGGTCCGCATCGCCGTGGTGGGCAAGTACACGGAGCTCGTGGACGCCTACAAGTCGGTGGAGCAGGCGCTGATCCACGGCGGAATAGCCAACGACGTCGAGGTCGCCATCGACTGGATCGCAAGCGAGAAGCTGGAGGAGGGACTGGATCCGTCGTTTCTGGCGGCATACCACGGACTCTTGGTTCCGGGCGGATTCGGGGACCGGGGAATCGAGGGAATGATCGCCGCGATCCGGTGGGCCCGCGAGAACGATCTCCCCTTCCTGGGAATCTGTCTCGGGCTGCAGTGCGCGGTGATCGAGTACGCGCGCACCGTCGCTGGGTTGAAGGGGGCGCACTCCTTCGAGTTCGACCGGGGTTCGCCCCACCCGGTGATCTGTCTCATGGACGAGCAGCGCAAGGTCACCACCAAGGGGGGGACGATGCGGCTCGGCGCTTGGGACGCCCGGCTCGCTCCCGGCTCGCTGGCCGCGAAGGTCTACGGCTCGGGCCGGATCAGCGAGCGCCACCGGCACCGGTACGAAGTCAACAACGGCTACCGGATGCTCCTCAAGGCGAAGGGGCTCTCCTTCTCGGCCACCTCGCCGGACGGGAAGCTCGTCGAGATGATCGAGCTGCCGGGGCATGCATGGTTCGTGGCCGGGCAGTTCCACCCCGAGCTGAAGAGCCGTCCCACGCGGCCCCACCCGCTCTTCGCCTCCTTCGTCGAAGCCGGCGCGGCCCTGGCCCTCGGGGTCTCCGAACCGAAGACGGCGGCCGTGGGAGCGTAGCAGCCCGTGGACAACCCCCCCCCGGCGCTCGCGGGGCCATATCCGCGGACTGCTGGAGGCCCCGTGCGGGATTCCCGGCCGGCGGTCGGCGGCGACACCGCGCGCGGCGCCGAGGCGGAAGGCTCGTCCGGATCGCGAAGCGCCTTCGTTCTCCTTCTCGGTCCGTGCGTTCTCGAGGACGACGACCTGAACCTCGAAGTCGCGCGCGGCGTCCGGGCCGCCGCCCGGGAACGGGATTTTCCGGTGGTGTTCAAGGCCTCCTTCGACAAGGCCAACCGGTCTCGGCTCGGATCCCCCCGGGGTCCCGGGCTCTCCCGGGGCGTCGAGCAGCTCCTGAGGGTCCGCGAAGCCACGGGTCTCCCGATCCTGACCGACGTCCACGAACCCGGGCAGGCCGCCCCGGCCGCCGAGGTGGCCGACGTCCTGCAGATTCCGGCCTTCCTCTGCCGCCAGACGGCGCTCCTGACGGCGGCCGGGAGGACGGGCAGGGCGGTGAACGTCAAGAAGGGACAGTGGATGTCGGCCGAAGCGATGGCCGGCGCGGTGGAGAAGGTGCGGGCCGGCGGAGCCCGCCGGGTCTTCGTGACCGAACGGGGGACGGCGTTCGGCTACGGGGACCTCGTCGTGGACATGCGGAACTTCTCCCGGATCCGGCGTGCCACCGGCGCGCCCGCGATCTTCGACGGGACCCACTCGGTGCAGCGGCCGGGGGGACTGGCGGACGGATCCACGAGCGGGGCTCCCGAGCACATCGCGGCGCTCGTCCGCGCAGCGGTGGCCGCCGGTTGCGACGGCCTCTTCCTGGAGGTGCATCCGGACCCGCCGTCGGCGCCCTCGGACTCCACCAACATGCTGCCGCTCGACAAGCTGTCCGGGCTGCTCGGCGAAGTCGCGGCGATCCGCGCGGCGCTGGCCCCGGGAGCATCCGCGTGACGACGGCGTCGATGGAGATCGCGAAGGCAACCGCCCGCCGCATCCGGATGGTCGTACTGGACGTGGACGGCGTCCTCACCGGCGGGGGGCTCTACGTCGGCGCGACCCGGAGCGGCGACGCGGTGGAGCTCAAGCGTTTCGACGTTCAGGACGGTATCGCGGTCAGGATGTTGCAGAATGCGGGAATACGGGTGGCGATCGTCTCCGGGAGGGTCTCCGCGGCCACGGACCTTCGGGCCGCCGAGCTCGGTATCGAGGAGGTGTACCAGGATGACAACGCGCGTAAGATCCCCCTGCTGGAGAAGATCCTCGCCGAGCACGGTCTCGGGTGGGGAGAGATCGCCCATCTGGGCGACGACCTGGCGGATCTGCCCGTGCTCCAGCGCGCGGGTCTGGCCGCCACTGTCGCGAACGGGGCGCCGGAGGTGTGCCGGGTCGCCGCGTGGCAGAGTTCCAAGGAAGGCGGGCGGGGGGCCGTTCGCGAATTCGCCGAAGCGCTCCTGCGCGCCCGCGACGAATGGGACGGACTGGTCGATGAGTACTGTCGCGAACGCGGCGGCTGAGCGGATGGCCGGGAGCGCCGCCAATCCGGGCTCGCCGGCCGCCGCCGGGCGCGCGCCGCCGTCCGCGCGCGACGAGGCGCTGGTCGCCGAAGGGCGCCGGGTGCTCGCGCTGGAGGCGAAGGCGGTCGGGGCGTTGGCCGGACGGCTCGACGAGCGCTTCGCCCGCGCCGTGGACCTCGTCTTCGCCTGCCGGGGCCGCGTGGTGGCGTCCGGGATCGGCAAGTCGGGGCTGATCGCCCGCAAGGTGGCCGCCACCCTGACCTCCACCGGCACGCCGGCGGTCTTTCTTCACCCCGTTGACGGCCTGCACGGCGACCTGGGGATCGTGGGAGCGGACGACATGATGATCCTCGTTTCGAAGAGCGGCTCCACCCGCGAGCTGGAGGGTTTGCTGGCCTTCGCCGAGAGGCACGACGTGCCCGTCGTGGCGCTGGTGGGCGATCCCGGATCCCCTCTGGGAAGGCGCGCCGCCGCGGCACTCGACTGCGGTGTGCGGGCGGAGGCCTGCCCCCTGGAATTGGCGCCGACATCGTCGTCCACCGCCGCCCTTGCGATGGGCGACGCGCTCGCCATGGCGCTGCTCAGGCGGCGCGGGTTCGAACGGGGCGACTTCGCGCGCATCCACCCGGCCGGCTCGCTGGGCCGCCGCCTCACGTTGCGGGTGCGGGACGTGATGGAGAGCGATGGCTACCCCGCCGTGCCGCCCCATTGCAGCGCCCGCGAGATCATCGAACCCCTGGCGCGGATGCGGGGGACCGTGCCGGTGATCGGCCGGGACCGCTCGGTGCTCGGGGTTGTCACCGCCGGGGATCTTACGAGGTTCATGCAGCGGACCGAGGACTTTCTCGACGTCCCGGTCTCGGAGTTCATGACCCGGGCACCCAGGATCGCGTCGCCGGAGGACCCGGGCGCGGCCGCGGTGCGCAGAATGGAGGAACACGGAATCATGGCCCTTCCCGTAGTGAGCGAAGGCGCCCTGGTGGGCATAGTCCACCTTCACGATCTCCTGCGGTCGGGAGCGGCATGATGGAGGGGCGGAATGGAAGAGCACCCGGCTTGCGCCCGGCCCGGTGGGCCGCGGGACTGCAGCTTGCGGTTGCGGCGGCATGCATCGGCGACCCCGACGACGCGCCCCCGACCGAGTTCGAGGAAATGGGCGCCGACGAAGTCCTGTACGGCGTGTCGCACAACATGACCAACAACGGCGTCCGGGAAGCGCTGCTGACCGCCGACAGCATGTTCAGCTGGCGGGATTCCTCCAACACCTGGGCCATCGGGCTCACCCTGCAGGTCTTCGACGAGAGAACGGGCGCGCAGCAGGCCACGATCACCTCCGACCGGGGGCGCCTGGACATGAGCGGCAACGAGCTGAAGGCGATCGGGAACGCCGTGCTCGACATACCCGACCAGGACCGCCAGATCCGCACCGACGAGCTGTACGTTTCCCCGGATTCCGACCGAATCTGGAGCGAGCTTCCGGTGGTCATGCGCCAGGAGGACTGCGAGCTCGAAGGTGACCGCTTCGAATCCGACCTGTCGTTTCGCCGGGTCAAGCTCTGGCGCACCCGGGAGAGGGACTGTCCCGACCGATGAGAGCCGCGAGGGTGCCGGGCGGCGGACCCCCTACGCGTGGACGGGTGAAGCGAAGCGGCCAGCGCGGATGCGTCGCCGTTCGAATGCC
>JAPPNM010000079.1 GCA_028873825.1 Gemmatimonadota bacterium
GGTCGCGTGACGGGGCCGGATTCTAGCGGTTGAGGATGCGCTTCCAGTCCTTGCGCAGGGGCCTCAGCCAGATGTCCTTTTTCGGCTTGTCGTAGCGGTTCTTCGTGTCGTAGCGCCCGCGGCCCTGGGTGGCACCGACATGGGTCCAGCCGGAGGCCCGGTAGACGGCGCCGGTGTAGCGCGGGGTCTCGACGAAGGTCTCGATCAGCACCGGGGTGGTGTTGTAACGCTCGGTCCAGTCACCGGGCAGGCGCTGGCGCACCAGGGCGAGGATGTGCGAGCCGAGGTTCGGGATGTGGATCCAGGGCAGGATCAGGAAGCGCGGGTTGTCGATGACGAGCGGCAGGTTCTTCTCTCGCAGTTCCGGCGTCCAGCCGATGAAGCGGTCGCGCGGCGCGAGCCTCCAGGCGGCGGTGGAGAAGCCGAGCATGGCCAGCGGCGTGCCGTCGTTTGCGTGCACGGCGTAGCGCATCTGGGCGCCGACGAGCGTCGTGTAGCCCAGGTAGTGGTAGCGGGCGACGTATTCGTTCCAGAGTTTGCCCTCGCGGGTGTCGCGGACGACGGGCCGCAGGCTGACCGGACGGACCTCGTCCAGCGTTGTGGGCGGCGGCAGCAGCGGCGCTTCGGTGTCGGGCCCGAAGGTCATGGGGCGGCGCGGCGGGCGCGTCCGCTTCGGCGGCGGCAGTTCGATGCGGCCGTCCTTGTGCATGGCCAGCATCACCACGCGGGCCATCATGTCCTTCAGCCCGCCATCGGCCTTGTACCAGCCGATGCGGCGGCAGAACTCCTTGGAGAGGAGGTGGCGGTTGAGCGCCGGCGGACCGGCGATCAGTTCCCGCAGCAGCGCCATCTCCGCGCTCGTGAAGTCGCGCCCGTGGTAGCGGCACTCGATCCTGTCGGTCACGTCGGGGCGGTGAGTTCGAGCCGGCGCGCCGGTTCCATCGACCAGGGCAGCCAGGGCGCGAGGTCCTCCGGCGGCCGGCCGCCGTTGTGTGCGCACGCCCCAAGCCACGCCTCGAGCCAGCGCAGTACGTCGATGCCGTTCAGGGTCAGGGTGGCAATCACCGAGTACATGAGCGCCGTCAGCTTTGCGCCGGTCAGGGAGTCGGAGCCGAACGACAGGCGGCGTCCGATCACCGGCCCGCGGAGTATCCGCTCGACGAGGTTGTTGTCCATCGGGATCTGAGGTCGGTCGACGAACACACTCAGCCCCTCGCGGTGGTTCACCAGGGAGCGCAGCGCCCGGCCTTCGCGGGCATCGTCCGGCAGTCCGTCAAGTTGCCGTTCGGCGCGTTCGAACAGATTGTCGAGGGCGGCCACAAGCGCGACCTGCGCCCTGTCGAACTCGGCGCTCTGGCAGGCAAGCGCGGGATCGTAATGGGAGAGCCTGGCCTTGTTCAGCCGGTAGATCGTCGCGATCCGTTCCAGCCAGGCCCGGCACCAGGCGGCCAGATGGGGCTGGCCGGCCGCGCAGGCGATGACGTCTCGCCTCTGGTGGGCCCAGCACCACGACAGAACGATCAGCCCGCCCAGCAGGCGCTCCAGCTTCTTGTAGACGCTGTAGCGGTCACTGACGACCACCGTGTCGGGCGCAAGCTCGCCCAACAGCCGCAGCGCCGCCTCGGCGCTGCGCGAGGCGTCGATGTGGAAGCAGGCCGAGTCCTCGTTGACCGAGGCCCACAGCCAGGCGCGGCCCGACCGGCCTTCGCCGCGCAGTTCCTGCACCCGCCAGCCGGTCTCGTCGGCATGGCGCAGGGCGGCATCGGCCTGATGCGCGCGGATCGCCTCGGCGATCGGCTCGAACAGCGGCACGAAGCGGGGTGTGCTGTTGGCCAGCGTGCCGGCCGCGACCGGCAGCCCCTGGTCGCCCAGCCAGTCCGACACGCGATGCAATGGGCGCAGACAGGCGTAATGCTCGTAGAGCACGCGTGACCACACGCTCACGCCGAAGGCGGTGTTCGGGAACAGCCTCGGCACCGGCGGCGCCGAGACCTCGACCGGCGAACAGGCGCAGTCGCAACTGCGCCGCCAGCGTCCCCGCCGGATCACCCGGCGGTGCGCGCGCACCTCGATCTCGAGCAGCGACGACTCGTCGGCGCCGTTGCCCACGTAGCGCTTCCCGCAACTGGCGCAGCTACGCGCTTCGGCCGGCGGGTCGAGCACCACGACCCGCTCCTCAAGACCGGGACGCGGCGTGCGGCCGTGAACCGGTGCGCCCGGCTGCTGGCCGCGGCGGCGGCCCGTGCCCGGCGTCTCCAGCTTCTCGCTGCGCCGCCCGTACAGGGTCTTCGACAGCACCGCCGCGGTCGAGCGCAGCTTGGCAAGTTCCGCTTCCAGCGTCCCGACCCGGCCCTGCGATGCCTTCGCCCGCCGCCGCAGCCGGGCGTTCTCTTTCCTCAGTGCGTTGAGCGAACTCTTCTGATAACGCGACCGGCGCAGGGCCTTGCGCAGTTCCGCGTCCTGGGCGACCGGCGAGAGCAAACGCGCCTTCTCGATCCAGCGCACCAGGCGCTCCTTCAGCCGGTCGTTGAGCTTCCTGGATGTCTGCAAGTCGCGGCGCAGTTGCCGGCACTCTCCCGTCAGCGACGCGAGTTGGTGCTGCTGGTCGCGCAGGAACCTCGTGCGGTCATAAGCTTCCACGGCATCGTACAGCAGCCGGCGCAGCGACCCGTTGTCGAGCTGCTCCTTGTACAGGGCCTTGTTCAGTTGGCGGATCTTGCGCGCCTGGACCTCCGCGCCCGGCACCAGCTTGCGCAGCCGCTCGACCTCCATGCGCAACGACACGATCGTGCTGCGCCAGCTCGGGTCGACGCCGGCCGCCTCGAGCAACCGGGTCAGGCGCCCCACCTCGGACTGAAAGAACAGGGCGTCCTTCGCGACGCGGCGCACACGCCGGGTCTCCTCCACCGCCTCCAGACGCTTGCGGCGGGCCGCCCGGAACAGCCCCTTGTAAGAAGCCGCCTCGCTGCGGGCGGCCACCTCCGCCCGCTTCAGCTCCTCTGCACGCGCTTCGGCAGCTTCGGCCCGCTGGAGCGTCTCTTCGTAGAGCAGCCGCCAGTCCGGCTCGGCAACGCTCCCGCCGCCCGCCGCGGCACCAACTTCCCTGTCCAACGCCATGGCGCGCGACCATAGCGCAAAGCGATCTGTGTTACCAGT
>JAPPNM010000045.1:0-26808 GCA_028873825.1 Gemmatimonadota bacterium
CCTGCCGGGTCAGCACCGCCTTCTTCTTGCGTTTCAGGGCCTGGATTCTCTTTTTCGACTCGCGGGCCTTCTCTTCCAGGCCGTCCTGTTTCGCGCGGAGCTTTGCGATCCTCGATTCCAACCGTTTCTCTTCCAGTGTTTTCTGCGCCATGGAGGCCATGTTAGCATCCGATATGAGAGGGAGAATAAGGAAGTTATAAGAGTCCCTTACTACGAATGTAAAGAGGAGTAAGGGCGCACTATAGTCATTTCTATTCAGAAATGAAGTGCGGTCCTCTTTTCGAGGACGAAGAGAAGAAAAGCGCCATGGCCGTGTACCATATGGCCGTCAGCGTCGGCTCCTGTGGAGGCGGCGCGTCCGCCGGATCGAAGGACGACTACCTGGAGCGCGAGGGGAAGTACAAAGAGGAAGAGTGGGAGGACCCTGAGGTCGAGCACATCGAACATGGCCACATGCCGGAGTGGGCGACGGACGATCCGCACCGGTACTGGGCGGCGGCGGACGCACGCGAGCGGGTCAACGGCACACTCTACCGGGAGGTCCAGTTCGCTCTGCCCCGTGAGCTGGACCCGGATCAGCGCCGCGAGCTGGCCGTGGGGTTCGCCGAGCGGCTGACCGGCAAGGAGACCCTGCCCTACACGCTGGCGCTGCATCGAGGCGGAGGAGAGAACCCCCATGCCCATCTGATGATCAACGAGCGCGTGAACGACGGAATCCGCCGGAGCGAGGAGACCTGGTTCAAGCGGGCCAACTCGAAGCACCCTGAACGGGGAGGCGCGCGAAAGACTCGATCGCTGCAGGGTAAGCGATGGCTGATCCAGACCCGGAAGACGTGGGAACAGGAGGCGAACCGGGCGCTGGCCAACGCCGGCCGGCAGGAGCGGATCGACTGCCGGAGCCTTGCCGACCGGAGGGACGACGCCCTGGAGCGGGGCGACCTGGAGGAGGCCGCCGAGTTCAGCCGGGAGCCCGGCGTCCACTTGGGACCGCAGGGACTGAAGACACCGGATGAGAAAGACCCTCTGCCAGGAGTCGCGGCGAAGGCGGCGGCGGTGGAGCAGCGCAACATGGAGATGCGCTGGGAACGGACTCGTGTGGATGAGGACCTGGAGAAGGAGAAGAAGTTCCTGAAGTGGTTGGAGGCGGAGATCCGGCGCATGGTCGAGGAGATCCAGAGAGCGGCGGAGCGGCTGGCCGAGCTCGTGCATGAGCGGCTCCAGGAGCGGGATTGGGACAGAGGTAGATAGCCATGGCGAACATCCACCAGACCATGAAGCGAGTGGCGTCGTTGTACGAGGATCTCCTCGGCACCCGCGAGGAGATCACCCGGTGTGTCCAGGAGTTGCGGGATTGGCAGGAGGAAAACCGCGCTTGGCGGACGAGCATGCAGGAGGCGATTCAGGCGGCGGTGAAGGACGTGGAGCGGATCGGCCGGGCCGTGAAGCGGCAGCGGGAAGAGATTGAAGTGCTCGCCAGTGAGGCGCGGGAGCGGTGGAGTCTAGCGTACATCTTATTCACCCTCGTCGTCACGATGTCATCGTTGTTGCTGATGAGGGCCTGGACCTGGCTGTTCCCCAGGTGGTGAGCCTCAGTGAGAACCGCGATCCCGCCCGCCGCGCTGGCGGGTGAGGGACATCGCCCAAGGGCCTATACCTACCCCTTGCCCCACCCTTTTCAGGCCAACACAGGCCGTCTGTGGAGGCCGATTTTTCGCGGATCGGGCCGAAACTCGTCCCTGAGACCTCGAGAGCGGGTTTTTTGTCCTGGATCCACGCGGACCACAAAAGGGAGATACCGGGAGAGGGCCGGAGAATGGAACTCTCAGTCGCGCTACGCACTTCCACTGTCGCCCCGCTGTGGGAAACTCACAAAACGATGTCCAGTCGGAATAGTCCAGAAACACGAAACCCCGCCGGGGAGCGGGGTTTCTGTAAGGCCTTCGGAGGTACGAACTCCAAGGTGGACGGCAGCGGCAATGGTGATGCCGAATGCAAGAGAAATCTACTCGAAGACCCCGACGAAAGACAAGGGTAAGGCAGCTTCGCCTCCCGATCGACGACGCGCCCCGGAAGGTGCGGGACCATGGTCTGGGGGACGCGCACTCGCGTCCCCTGGTTTCGCCCGGCAAGCGCGACGGCGTCTTCGGCGCCTCCTTCCGGGTCGCGCCCTGGGCGGCCTGGTTGTTTCCCAGCCTGGAACTGCGAGCCGCCAATTCCTACACGTGCCTCATTCTCGACCTCGACGGCTGGGGAAGCTACGAGCGTGCGGAGCGCGCCGTGCTCCGGACGAAGGTGGGAGCGCTGAACTGGGCCGTCGAGAATCGCCGCACGGGGGGAGTACATGGGGTCTGGACGCTCGCGAATCCGGTCCACCGCGCCGAGATGGCGCTGGCAGCGCCATTGAAGAAGTACGGGCGCATTTCGGAATACTACGCGGCGGCCCTGGGGGCGGATGCGGGTTATACGGGCGTCCTGACCCACAATCCCATGGAGGACGCTCAGCTCCCGGGCTACGAGACGCATTGGCTGCGGCGGGAGCCGTACACCCTCGACGAATTGGCGGAGTTCGTTCCCTTACGCTGGCGACGTCCCAAGCGCTCCCGGACGGCGGCGGGCCGCAACTGCGACGTCTTCTGCCACTGCATTCGCTGGGCTGGCTCTCCGGCGAATCTCGCCTCCCCGGTCTTCGACGAGGCCCACCGGGTCAACGACGCTTTCGACGTTCCCCTCGATCCTCCGGAAGTCGCCGGCATCGCGCGCAGCGTGGAGCGCTATCGACGCCGGTGGATCGATCAGGGACGCTTCTGGGGTCCAGGGAAGTCCAGCTACGACCATTCCAGCGAAGCGCAAGCGAAGCGGGGCAAGAAGTCGGGCCAGGCGCGCCGCAAGCGGACGGAGGGACGCGACGCCGGGATCGTCCAGGCTTGGCTATCCGGGACGTCCATACATGCGCTCTCACGGCTCCACAGGCTCTCCAGGCCGGGCATAAGGAAGATCCTCAAACGGGACTGCCCGCTCTTTTCGAGGGGGGAACCGAACCTAACACAGGTTAGTAGGGGGAAATGACGCGTTTTTGGCCTAGAATTGTCCAAAGTTTTGACAGTTGGAAGGGGGAGCGGCGATTGTCTTCTTCCGGTTCTTGGACCCTGTTTTGGTTTGTATCCGGCGGGGGGGTGTCGGGGGGACGCAGTCCCTCCCGCGCGCGAGTCCCGTATCGGCCTGTGGGCGAGTCTTCGAGTCCACACGCCGATAGGGATCTTTCACCTCGCGCTCTTGGATTCCTTTTTCTTTGAAAGGGGGAGGGGGAATGATACGGGTCTGCAGTTCCCTGCGGCCGAAGACTGAAGACATGGGGGATGCGATTCGGTTCGAAGCGGACTACGTGGAACGTCAGGACGGTCGGGGAAGCATGTTCGCTCACGCCTGCCCCCGCTGCTCGGCTCGGCTGAGACGTGAGGGGGGCCGCTCGCCGAAACGGTGGCGGATCGTGAAGACGGGTCCGGTGGTTCCCTTCGTGGGCGATCGGCTCCCGCGTTGCGGGGTTTGCAAGCGCCCGCTGCGCCGGGTCAGCGGGCATCAGGAGGGATTGTTCTCACCGGCCGAGATTCGCCGCTGGCGCAAGGAGTGCGACCGGCGGGGCGCGGGAGACCGGAGAAGGAGAAGACGTCGTCCGAAGGGCCGATCCAACGGCAAGCTATCGGAACAGGATGGTGGCAGCGGCACCTAGGACGAAGACCAGGATGGTCACAACCAGGGTGATCAGTAGGTTCAGCTTTGATTCGATGCGCACTAAGCGCTGCTCGAAGTTCGCGATCTCCTGTGCGGCGGCCTGGGCCTTCTCTTCGCTGGCCCCAGCCTCGATAAACGCCTGGTAGGTCTCGGAGAGCATGACCGCCATGGATCTACTTGAAGATGATGGCCCCAAAGGTCGCGATCTGCAGAGCAACGACAATCCCGAGCAGAACCTCAATCCGGTTCAGACGACGATCGAAGTGCGCAATTTCCTCGGCCGCCGCCAGCATCACGGGCATGAGGTCAGTGTAGGACCCGCCGCGCGTGAGTGTCAAAGAAGAGGGAGGGGGAAAGGGAAAAGGGGACGACAGCCATGGCGAAATACGAGTGTTTAAGGGGCTGGTGGGCGGACCACCGTTGCAAACACGGGTGGACGGCGGTCCATGGTGATCCAGAGGGTCTCCCCGATGATCTGGTGGGCCGAGTAATCGTGGTGGAGTTAGGGCCGCCCACCCAATACGGCCCCATGCTCGGCATATACGAGGTCGTGGAGGTTCTCGAACGGACCTCCGAGCGGGTCGTTGTCCTGGACCGCGAAGTGAAGGAGTTGAAGTGAACTGGAATACGCTGGAGGCCCGGTTGGTGGACCGGGCCCGGTCGCGGGCCTGTGCCGGTCCGCTGCTCGACCTGATCATCCCGACGGAGGACTGGCCTCGTTGCACCTGCAAGGCCGGCCAGACGACCCTCACCCGGCGCAAGCGGGAAGCGGACCAGACCTGGTGGTGGTGTTCGGTGTGCAACCTGCCGGCGCGGCGTGCCGGCAGAGAGTGAGACAAGAGCATCGGGATGATTGACGCGCTCAGAAGGATTGAGGCGGCCCTGGACCCATATGCCCCTTACATGCTCATTGCGATGTTCCTCTGGCTGATCGGGGGGTGTCTCTATGAAGCCCTTTCCTGGGCGGTGAATCGCCCAGCCTGGAAGGCGAAGAACAGCGGTGGGAGCGAACGTGGCGAACGCCGCGGCGGTGGTCCTGCAATCAACGATCTCGAAGGGACGAAGGGTTAGCTATGGGTGAAAGTTGCGAAGAATGGCTCGCGAGGCTCAGGCGCTCGATCTCAGGCGCAAACGCGCCGGGTGTGGTGAGCGAGCGCCCAGCAGCGGACCGGATCGACCGCCGCGAGACTCTGAACTTGATGACGGTGGAGGAGTTCCACCGGAAGTGCGTCGCCGTCGTCCGGATCGTCTCCAGGGGAAACCGGGGATGACGACGGACCCTGATTGGAGAGGGAACGGTGATCGAAGAGAGATCGGCTAGGCGTGTTAACTGGATAGCCGGGCTATAGAGATATCAGGCTACTGTGCTAGTTTGGCTAGCCATGTACACCGTGGCTCTCATCAGCCGGAAGGGTGGTGCGGGGAAGACGACGCTGGCTTGTGGCTTGGCGGTCGCTGGTGAAAGGGCCGGACTCATGACGGCGCTGCTGGATCTCGACCCGCAAGGGTCGGCCTCGGCCTGGGCCGGCCTCCGGGCGTCCGATTCGCCCGTCGTCGTTCCGGGAAGCGCTCCCCAACTCGGCGCGTTGCTGACGGCGGCTCGAACGGCGGCAGCGGACCTCGCGATTATCGACACCGCGCCGCATTCCACGGGAGCGGCTCTCAAGGCGGCGCAAGCGTCGGACCTGGTTCTCATTCCCTGCCGGGCTTCGGTCGCGGACCTGCACGCTATCGGAACGAGCATCGAAATCAGCCGGAACGCCGGAACCGCCGCCGCCGTGGTCCTCAACGCTGCGCCGGTCCAGGGCCCGCTTGTCTCGCAAGCTCAAGCGGCGGTGGCGGGGTACGAGGTCAATATGGTTCCGGTGGTGCTCCACCAGCGGATCGCTCATGTTCATGCGTTCACGAATGGACTCACAGCGCCCGAATTGGCGCGGTCGAGCAAAGCTGCCGGGGAACTGGCGGCGCTGTTTGACTGGGTGCGAAAGGAAGGGAGGCTCCAGGATGGGCAAGACTGATCTGGGAGCGGCGCTGCGCCGCGCAAAGAGTACGACTCCGACCACGGCAACGCGTCCCTCGCGTGCGGGCAAGAAGGGGATGCTGATCCATATCGATCCAGCATTGTCCCGCCGACTGAAACACCTGGCGGTTGACGAAGACAAGACCCTCCAGCAGTTGGGGGTTGAAGCGCTTGAGATGCTTCTGGCATCTCGCTCTGGTCCGTGAAACAGGGGGGAAGACTCTATGAGACAAAGAATTGTTGTCGGGATGGCACTCCTGACCCTGGTGGGATTCGGCTGTCAAAGCGCCGAAGAGAGACAAGCTCAGGAATTGCGCCAGGCGCTACGGCAGATTGTGGATGAGATCGAGGAACTGCGCCGCGAGGAGATCGAGCTGTTGCGGCAGCGGAAAGAAGTGGTGGACGCAACACCATCGTTCAAGACCCAGTGGGGCTACGAAACGATGGCGTCGTCTAGGGTGTATGCGAAGCAAGGATTGGAATCCGCCGAACAGAGGCTTCCAAAGATGCTCTCTGAGTTGAGGCAGGAGGTGGAGGAATACACGGATGCGGAATTGCCGATGCTCGCCATGGCCGTGAGGGGACGAAAGACTGGCGCCGAGCGGGCGGTAGAGGAGGCGAAAAAGGGCTTGGCTCAGGCGAAGCGAGAGAAGGAGGAAGCGGAAGTCGCTGCGAAGGAACGAGCTGCGGCGGCGAAACCTATAAAGCCCAAGCCCCAAAACACCGCCGCTCGGGCTCGTCCCGCGCCGCCGAAGAAACCGGCACCACCAACGCCTCCTCCACCAACGAAGACGCCGGAGGAAATCCGGGCGGAGTTATCGAAGCGGATTGAAGAGGTCGATGGGATTCACGAAAAGGTGATTTCGACGCTCCAGGCCGTGCAAGAAGCCCAGACGGATAAATGGCAGAAGCGCTGGGCGGGGGATGCGGTAACGAGTGCGCGAATCGCCCGCAAGCAGGACAGCAATCGCCTCCGGCTACGGCTGGAGAGAGCCAAAGATGGGGGACTGGGCCTGGTGGAACAGAGTATTGCGTCGGTGAAGCGTCAGGCTGAAGGGCAGCTGGCGCAAGCGCAAGGGAAACTCAAGGCCGCGGAAGCGGCGGCGACTCAGTAGGTGCGGTGGAACCCGCCGCCGGGATGCTATCCTTGTCTCCAGGAGAAACCGATGCCGCCTGAAATCGCCCAGTGGATCGTTCCCTTGATTGTCATCTTCGGGACGCTTTCCCCCGCCGTCATCGTCGCTCTCATGCTCTACCTGCACCGGTCCACGCATCGCCGGCTGGACCGATTGGAAGGGCGGCTGGATTCTCGCATTGACGGTGTGGAAAAGCGGATGGGTCGCCTGGAAGAGCGCATGGCTCGCCTCGAAGGAACCCTCGACGTGCTGCGGGAGTTCTTCGTCGGATCCGGACGCGGCACCGCCGCATAAGGACCGGGGGGGGCTCCCCCCCAGACCCCCCGTTGCGGCCAGAACCCCGGCCAGCTCACATTGCCGGCCGTGAACCTGCCGCTTTTGCCCGTCGCACGTCCCATAGGAATGAGACCCTCGCGCGACCGGGTCCAAATTCGGCCGACCCGGAATAATCCCCGAAAAATTCCACGCTCTCAGACGCCCGCAGCCGTCCTCGAACGAGGCTCTGTGACGGCGCGAAACGGACGAAATTGGCCTCTCGGACCGATTTGAGGGGATTTCCCGGAATTTCCGAAAAAAAGATCGCCGTAGACGCCCTGTGTTGGGCGATCTCACGATGGCGAAGGGTAAGGCATAGGGGATCTGATGCGCGGCGGCCCCGTGCAGCGTCACGCGCAACAGTGGAGATTTCTGAGATCGGGCGCAGCCCGTTTTTGCGGATCCGGAGCTCCGGAGTTCGAGCGACTCAGACGGGAATGCGCTCGACGATGCTGCGGGTGATGCGCCGGGTCCTCCGGTCGTAGAGTTGGGTGGTGGACGGATGCGAGTGGCCGACCAGGCGTTGGACCTCCTCGACGGGAACGGCTTGCTCGAGCAGAGCGGTGACGACCATGACGCGGAAGGAATGAGGCGTCAGGTTGGCGGGGAGGCCGGCCGCCTTGAGTCTGCGTTTGAGAAGGGCCCGGATCCCGGGGGGGCGCAAGGCGCGTGATTTGAGCGCGCCCCAGCGGTTGCCGTAGAGCCAGAGTGGAGAGTCCGGGGGAGCGCTGGTGAAGACGTCGGCCTGCATGTACTCCTCGAGCCAGCCATCCAGATCGCTTCGGACAGGGATGTCTCTTTCCTTGCCGTTCTTTTCGCGAAACCGAAAGACGCGGCCGTGGGACGTGTCAGACAGGTCTCCCACTCGAAGGCGCGCGAGCGCTCCGACGCGGCACCCGGTGGTGATCATGGTGCCGAAGAGGGCCCGGTCCCGGCGGCCGACATGGGTGGACAGATCGAAGGAGGCGAGCAGCATCCGGGCCTGGCTTACGGTCAACTCGGGCGTCTTGCCGTCGAGGGGGTTGTGTTTGATGCCCCGGACCGACTGAAAAGGATTGAGCAGGACGACGTGACGCTCGACGAGGGTGCCGAAGAAATTACGCATGGCGGCCAGCGCCTGATTCTTGGTGGCCGGAGCGACCGGCAGGGAGCGGATGAAGCGTCCGGCCAAGCCGGGGGTGACGCGGGCGAGCTCCACGTCTTCGCGCTCGCAAAACTCGAGGAACCACCCGACGGCCCGGGCATAGGCCCGGCGCGTCTCGGGGTTTGAAATCCGCGCCGAGAAGAACTCGTCGGCGGCGAAGCAGGCGGCGGGACCCGCTCGTCTCAAGACCGGAGGGATCACGCGTCCGAGAGATTCGAGTCGATGGGTCGGGGTGTCTTTTTGGATCAGATGTCGTGTAGTCATTAACGCAATGGTAACGTACTTTCGCGGTGAATACCATCGCGCGCTGAGGAACCGCCCGAGGAGGAATCGAAATGGCCCACATTTTCACTCGTTACAGGACCTTCTTCGTGCCCCTCGGAATCATCTTTTTGAGCGCCGCCGAGATGCTTCTGGCCCAGGGCACTCCGCCGCCGCCAACGACGGGCACCTCCCCCTGGGTGAACGTCGTCAATGAACTCCAGGCTCAGATGACCGGTCCGATCGCCAGAGGTCTGTCGTTGATCGCCGTCGTGATCGGCGGGTTGATGTTCGCCTTCGGCGAAGGCGGCTCCAAGCGGGCGCTGGCGGGGATACTCTTCGGCCTGGGGATGGCGATGGCCGCCGCGAACTTCGTGGACTGGCTGTTCACACCATGAAGGGCGCGAGAGTCTGGCCGGCGCATCCCGCCCTGAGCCGGCCGCTCACCATCATGGGCGTCGAGCGGCGCTGGTTCCTGTTGAGCGCGACTCTGGGGCTCGCCATGTGGAACACGATCGAGAGCCTCATGACCGGAGGAATGATTTTCGGGGTGCTCTACGTCGCCGGCTGGTTGGCCTGGAAGAAGGATCCGAACATGCTCGGCATTCTCAAGGTCTCGGCGCGCTTCAAGACCCGCTACGATCCCGGCAAGTGGGCCGCCGCTCCGTGGCATCTTCGGCTCCCGTCATGATCGGCAGGGTCCGCCGCGATCCGGACTACGAAGCCGCCGGTTCCCTGGCCGAGGAGATCCCGTACTGGGGCTGGCTCCCGGACGATCGATCCTGTCTCACCCGTTCCGGAGAAATGCTCACCGTCGCGCGGCTCACACCGACCGTCCAGGACGGCCGGACGCCGGAGCAGTTGGATCAAGTGCTGGAGCGCTGGTCCCGGATGCTCTCGGGCCTCGACCATCAGACCCGGCTTTATCTCTATCTCTTCCGCCGGCCGCTGCACCTCTCCGTACCCACCGCTGCGAACGGCGTCTCGGGCGTCGCCCAGCACAAGAGGCGGGAGTTTCTTTCCCGGCGCATCCAGGATTTGCAGGTCTATCTGGCCTGGGCCCACAATCCCCAGCTGCGCCAGGCGGGGGAGCGCACCGCCCCCACGTGGTCCGTTTCCTACGTGCGGAACTGGATCCGGCGGCGGCGCAACCCTCACGAATCCACCTATCTTCACTCCGCCGTCCAGGCGGCCGCCGAACGATTCCGGCATCTGGTCGATGCGTCCCGGGCGCTGGTGGCGGATCTCACCCCCATCGACATTCTCCCCGCCGCCGAAGCTAGCCGGGTCCTTTCGGACCTCGTGAACCGCCCCGGCACGCCCTGGGACGGGGCGACCGGGAGCGGCATGAACTGGAGGCTGGCCGTTTCCGAGCTGGAAGCCGAACGGCGCTTCCTGCGCCTGGACGGAGAACCCCTGATTCTCTATTCGCTGCTCTCGCCGCCGGGCGGGTGCCAGGCGAATCTTCTCCGTGATCTGTACCGGCTGGACGCGCGACTGACCATCGCTCTGGAGTGGCGGCCGTGGACCACCGACGCCGCTCGGCGGAAGATCCGGTCCGCGCAGAAGCATTACTTCTCGAAGCGCTATTCCATGGCGGCGCACATGCAGGAGACGCAAGGGACGAGCGCCGCGATGGAGGATTCGGCCGCGTCGGCCGAATCCGAGCGGCTCGGACGGGCGCTCGTCGAACTCGAAGCGGACGGCGTCGGCTACGGCGACTTGTCGCTTTCGCTGTCGCTGCATGGCGAAACCGAACAAACTGAGCGCCTGGACGGAGACATCCGGCGCATCTTCGCCGCCCACGACGCCAAGGTGATCCGGGAGGGCTACGGGCAACTCGCGGTCTACTTCGACCGGATGCCGGCCCAGCCCAGGGGCCGGCAGGTCCGAAGCGTCTTCGTATCGGCGGGAGCCGCCGCTTGTCTCGCTCCCATCTTCGGCCCGCCCAGGGGCGACCCGCAAAGCCGTCACCTTCACAAACCCGCGCTGGCCGTCCTGGAGACCCAGTGGCTCACGCCCTACTACTACGACCTGTTCTCCGGAGACGTGGGTCACTCCCTGATTCTCGGAGCCACCGGAGCCGGCAAGAGCTTCGCACTCAACTTCCTCCTCTTGCAGGCGCTTCAATACGACCCGAGAGTTCTGATCCTCGATCTGGGAGGGTCCTACCGCTGGCTCACCCAGTTTCTCGGAGGCGGATACCTGGAGTTGGCCGCCGAGGACGGCGGCCCGGAAGCCGGCTTCAAGCTGCGCCCGTTTTCTCTCCCCCGGGGAGAGCGCACCTTCTCGTTCTTGACCAGCTGGCTCGCTCGGCTGCTCAAGCTGGGCGGGTGGAGCGAACGGCCGGAGGACCCGAACGAGCTCCGCAAGCGGGTCGAGGACCTTTATGCGTTCCCTCCCGAGCGGCGGACCCTCACCAACCTCGTTCACTCGCTGCCACGAGACATGTGGGCTCCGATGAGCCGCTGGTACGGGGAGGGGGCCTGGGGCTCCATCTTCGACAACCCCGGCGGAGAGCAGCTCGCCCTCGCCGACTGGCAGGTGATCGACCTGGCCGGAGCCGCCGAGCATGAGGACTTGTGCGAGGCGGCGCTCTTTTACCTGCTGGAGCGCCTGCGGTTGGCGCTGGACGACCCGGCGGAGGTCTCCCGGGTCAAGCTGATGGTCGTGGACGAGGCCTGGCGCTACCTTCGCGATCCCGCCGTCCTGAACTATCTCGCGGAAGCCGCCAAGACCTGGAGAAAGAGAAACGCGGCGCTGGTCATGGCGACCCAGTCGGTCATCGACGTGACCGGAACGGCCGGGGCCGAGGCGCTGCTCGAGTCCATGCCCACGAAGATCTTTCTCGCGAATCCCGACTTTCCCGAGGCCGCCGCGCGGACCTTCCGTCTCAACGAAGCCGAGTTCCACCAGGTCCGGTCCCTGATCCCGAAGCGGGAGATGTACCTGCGGCGGCCGACCAGTGCCGCCGTCCTGCGGCTGGAGGTGGATCCGGAGAGCTACTGGCTCTACACGTCCTCCCCGCGCGATTCCGCGAAGCGGGCCGATGCCATCTCGAAATACGGCTTGCAGGAGGCGCTCAAACGACTCGCAAGGGAGCGGCGGACATGAAGCTCTTTCGCCGGCGTAGCCGTATCCCGTGGAAGGTCAAGCAGCAGTGCCGCCCGTGCGGAAAAAGAATTCTCGAAGTTCGTCGAGCCGGCCCTCGATCCTCCCCATGCGGTCGCCCATCGAGGCTTCGACTTGGCCAATCCGATCCCGAATTTCGGTGCGTTCCCGGGCCGCCTCGCGCAGCCCGGCGTGAAGCTCGGAGCGCATCTCCCGCATGTCCTGGCGTAGGGAGCGGTGGATGTAGAGCAGGAGACCGACGATGACGGCGGGGGAAAGGGTTCCGAAAACGACAATTAAGGGAACGATCCACTGGGCGATTTCAGGGGGCATTCGTTTCTCCTTCCTCACAGTCTATCCCTTGCCGGAGTTCCGGACCAGGATGAATCCTTTCCGGCCGCCCAAATTCCCACCAGGAGAACCCGTATGATCCACCACCGCCTGAATGCCGACCGTGTGGGCCAGCTCACGCTGGCCCTGTTGCTTTCTCTCCTCGCTGGGTTTCTCGTGGTCGTCTCCTACGCTGAATCCAACGGCTCCGTCCTGCGCGTCCCGGAGGACGAAGACGCCATCGTTCAGGTTCAGACCAAGGTCCGGCACACGACCGTTCTGGTGCTCCCCGCCGGGGAGACGATTCTGGATTTCGTCGTCGGGGACGCCGAATACTGGCACTTGACGGGTTCCGCCAACGTCGCCTTTCTCAAGCCCCTTTCCCAGAAGTCGGAGACCAACGTGGCGCTGGTGTGCGAATCGGGCCGCATCTACTCCTTCCTGGTCTCGGAGCAGACGGACCCGCCGCACCTGATCGTTCGCATCGAACGATCCGAGGACAAGAAGACGGCCCAGCCGGGAGCGCACCGGCCGGCGTTCGTCGCCCGGGACCAGGTCGCGGCCTATCAGCAGTTGGCGGCGCAGGCCGGCGAGCAGGCGAGGGCGGCCCGATCCGACGCGGAGGACCGGGTCCAACAGGCCCGGCAGGACACCCTCGCCCACGTGGACGCCTTCCGTGAGGCGTACCCGCGCCGCCTCAAGTTCCCCTACCGGTTGGACAAGAAGGCCCACGAGTGGCCCTTCCTCGTCTCCGGCATGTGGCACGACGGCCAGTTCACCTATGTGAGATCCAGCGCCCAGGAGTCCCCGGCGCTTTACGAGGTGAAGGACGGCAAGCCGTCCCTGGTCGCTTACGACCTGCACGAGGATGGTCTCTACATCGCGCGGCACGTTCTCGGGGACGGATGGCTGAAGATCGGGAAGAAGCGGGTCAAGTGGCGCTTCAACCCGAAGGACCTGGAGCCCTGAGATGGACTCGGAGACGCCGTTTTGGAAGAAGGTGGTCCCCAAGCCGTCCGGAACGATCCCCGGGGGCCTCTTCTCGCAAGTCGCGATCGGCCTGACCGCCGTCATGATCGGAACCATGCTGCTCAGCTATCAGTGGTGCGGCGGCGGGAAGCCGGACCCGGCCGGGCCGGCCCAGACTCAGGAACCCGTCGCCGGCGGCGCGGGCGTGTCGAACCGATTGTCCGGCCTGACCGAGGATCAACGGGAGCGAATGGCACGCGAGCAGGCGGAGCAGCGGAGGCGGACAGGCCAGCCCCAACAGGACGCTCTCGCGGTGCGAATCGCCCAGGGGACTGTCGCCATTCTGGGCGAAGACTCCCCCACCTCGGGAACGGGCAGGAGTGGATATGGGCCGGCTGGCGGCGGCCCCCAGTTTCAGACCGAGGCGGAAGTCGAGTTGCGCGAGCGGCTCCGCTTGGAGGACATCGAGCGCCGCCGGCGCTCGCTCCGGTCCGGTCCCGTCGTTCTCACTCATCGAACCGGCGGCGGGGAGACGTCTGGGGAATCCGCTCCGGACGTCCCCGCCGAGGCGGAGCGGGCCGCCGCTTCAGACCCCCAGGCGGCGGTCCGGGATGCTCTGGCCAGCTACCAGAGCACCCTCGAGATGCTCGCCGGCGTCGACCAACAAGCCATGCCACCGGAAGCCCCGGTGGCCCCCGGACCGCCACCGGCCCCCGCCGGCGCGGACGGGCCCGACGGCAACTACGCGGATCCCACCCGGATCGCCGGGCCCTCCGACCCGCCCGGCTGGGAGCGCATCCACGAGGGATCGTTCCTGGAAGGCGTGTTGGTCACCCAGCTCTCGGGCGAGTTCACCGGTCCCGTTCTGGCGCTCGTCGCCGTTCCCTTCTACTCCCCCGACCGGCAGCGGATCCTCGTGCCCCGAGGCACCCGCGCCATCGGTTCGGCTCAGGCCGTCGGCCATCGGGATCAGGCCCGCCTGGCCGTCGGTTTCCACCGTCTGGTCTTCCCGGACGGGCGCTGGGTCGAGTTGAAGTTCGACGGCCTGGACCAGGCGGGAGACGCGGCACTCAAGGACAAGGTGAACCGCCATTACCTGTCCATGTTCGCCGCCGTCGGAGCCGTCGGCGTCCTGAGCGGACTCACGCTTCGCGGGTCCCACCCCTATGCCGGCGGCGAGGCCGGGTTCCGGGCCGGGGCCGGCCAGTCGATCGCCCAGTCCGGGATGCAGATCCTGAGCCGGTTTCTCAACCGGCATCCCACTATCACCATTCGCGCCGGGCACCGGCTCCGAATCTGGTTCACGTCGGATGTCCTCGTGCCCCGGCCACCACCCTGAAGGAGGACAAAGATGAAAACGTACATCGCTTGGGGCCTGATCAGCGTTCTGCTCGTGCCCCTTTTCGTCGGCTCGGTGGCGGCCTTTTTGCCCACCGTCGATCCGGTCGCCAAGGCCCAACGGATCATCATGATGTCGAACCAGATCACCCAGATCACCCATTCGGTCTCCCAGCTCGCCACCCTTACCGAGCAGCTCACCGAGCTCAAAGCCCAGTACCAGCACCTCAAGGACGCCTCCATGGGCCAGGTCCAGGCCCTGACCCAGCCGTTCACCCAGCTCGCGTCCCAGGGAACCGGCCTGGTCTCGGACGCCATGAGCTGGAAATCGGAATTCACCGGGACGCCCGGTGACGTGGCGACCGCCATCGCCGAGATGGGCCAGTCGGGAACGTCTCTCACCACCACCTGGCGGGGTTGGATCCAGCAGGCCGACACCGTCCAGGAGGCCGATGTCGTTGCCCTGCACGACGGCCAGCCCTCGGAACTCAAGGACCGGGTCGTCGAGAGCTGGAAGAAGCGGCGGGAGCGGGAAGACAAGCAACTGGTGCTGGATCTTGCCGCAGCCGACGCGGCCGCCGAGCTGGCTACGGCGCTGAGGGAGGCCCTGGCTGCCATCGAGGACTTACGGCAACAGACCAACGTCTCGGACACCGCCTTGGCCCAAGCCCAGTTGTCCGGGTCGTTGACCCGAGGGAATCTCGGCGTGGCACAGGCCCAGGTCCAAGCCCACAAAGCGGCTAAAGAAGCCGCGAAGAAGATGGAAGATCAACGCTACCTGCGGGACAAGATCAGCGACTGGACCGACGCCCAGACAAACGCCAAAACGGCGCTTCAGGCACGGCTGACCGCCATCGAGGCCGATCGGGACGCCATGCGTCAGCGGACGCTGCTGGGCGTGCACTCCTTCTACGGAAGATCCTTCGGAGAACAAACCCCGACGGCCCCCACCGGGGGGACGCCGACTACTGGCCCCTGACCCATGCAGCCCCCCGCCTACCAATCGATCGATTCCACCGTCCCGACCAATATTCCCGACAGCCAGATCCACGACTTCAAGCCGTTTCTGGATCAGGTCCAGCAGGCCCTCGTCGGGACCGCCGCGCCGGAGATCCTCGCCACCGGAGAAGCCCTCTGGCGCGGCTTCGCCATCGTGGTGGTCGTCTGGAAGGGACTTCAGATCGCCTACAGCGGAACCTTCCAGCCGTGGGACCTGGTGCGCACCGTCATCGGCCTCTGGATTCCCTGGATCATGCTCCACTTCTACGACACCGATATCATCGCCGGCTACACCTTCCCCGGCGCGATCGTGGGCGGCGGCTCCTGGTTGCAGAATTACTTCCTGGCCGATCTCGGAGCCGCGTGGGGCGCCGAGATCAACAATCTTTCCGAGACCCTCAACGCCTCCATCGCCGCGCAATGGGAAGACATGAACGTCTTGAAGGTGCTGACCGGGGCGGTGCACCTCATTCTGACCGCCGGGGTGATGACCGTCATGGGATTGACGATCCTCGTCTGCATGGTGGCGCTTTACGCCATCACCTACGCGCAGGTGATCTGGGCCCAGATCGCCATCGCGATCCTCCTGCTGCTGGGTCCGATCTTCATCGCCATGCTCGTGTTCTCCCCCTTGAGCTTTCTGTTCTGGGGGTGGTTCCGGGCGCTGCTGACCTACAGCCTCTACGGCGCCATCGCCGGCGCCGTCATGCGCGTCTTTCTCGGCGTCGGGCTGGGATACGTCACGACCTTCGCCCAGTCGACGGCGGATCTGAACAGCATCACCAACCTGGGGAAATGGACCATGGCCCTGCTGCCGCTATTGATCGCCGGCCTGCTCGCCTCCCTGAAGGTGGGCGAGCTCGCCTCGATGCTGGTCTCCGGCGGCGGGGCTGCCGGGAGCGGATTCATGTCCATGGCGGCGACGGCCGCCACGGGCGGCGCCTCGAAGGCCGCCGCCGCCGCCAAGGTGGCCGGATGAGACCATGAAGAAATCGGACGCCGGGAAGGAATTCGCACAGATCTGGGGCGAGGCGATCCACGCCAATCGCCACTTGCGCGTCCTCACCGCCGCGCTGGGCCTGCTGTGCCTGCTTCTGATCGTCACCGTCTTCCGGCTCTCGGGGCAGGAGCCACCCCGTCCCATCGTGGTCCGGGTCGACGAGGTGGGCCGCGCCGAGGCCGTCGCCTACGAAGCGGCCGAGGCGCAAGCCGATCCCCTGGACCCCACGACGAAGTACTTCCTCAATCGCTTTCTCCACGACTACTACAGCCGCCAGACGGCGACCGTCGAGGAGTACTGGGCGCGGTCCTTGCGCTTCCTCACGCCCGATCTCGCCAATGCGGCGTTTCGCACCGAGGCGCAAACTGTCGCCCTCGTGGCGGCCGGCGGCGCACGGGAACAGTTGCGCGTGGACCGCCTCGTGTTGCGCATCCAGGCCCAGCCGAATCCGCCCCACGGGGCCACCGCCGATTTCGATCTGGTCCGCACCGACCGCTTTCACAAGGAGATCGCACGGGAACGTTGGACCGTCACCCTGCAGTTCGTCTTCATGGCGGCGATCCCGCCCGAGCTGGTGCCCTACAACCCGATGGGCCTGGTCATCACCTATCTGCAGGGTGATCGCGCCATGGAGGTGGGAGCGCGATGATCGAGCATCTGAAAGGCCGCGAGAAGGCGCTCTCGAAATTCGGCTGGAGCGCGCCACACGCCACTTGGGCCGCGCTGGTCTGCCTGCACAGCGGCCTGTTCACCCGCGCTCAGTTCTGCGCCTACTTCGGATCTCGCGGCGCGCCCGCTTGGCGCAGCCAGGCCAAGCGCTTTGTGCGATCTCTCCTCGACCACAAGCTCGCCGTTCTGGAGCCCATTGATGGACTCCCCACCACCACCCGGCCGTGCCGGATTACCCACAAGAGCATCTACCGCGCGCTGGGGATCCCCGACGTCCGCCACCGGCGGGCCGCCAGTGGGGGCGTTCTCCTGCGGCGCTTGCTCTCCCTCGATTACGTCCTGGATCACCCGAACCAGGCCTGGCTCCCGACCGAGCCGGAGAAGGTCGAGGCGTTCGAGAGGCTGGAGATCCCCAACCAGACATTTCCCCGGCGCCACTACCATGGCCGCGGCAAGGGGCAAGTCCGGTACTTCCCCGTGAAGCTCCCCATCGCGCTGGACGATCGCGCCGCCACCTTCGTCTACTGCGATCCGGGCCGCGACAGCGACTCGGAGCTGCTCTATTGGGGCCGCTCCCACGCCCGCCTCTGGACCGCGTTGCGCCAGGCCGGCCGCGAGGTCCACATCGTCGCCGTCGCCCGCGACCACGACCGCCAGCAGCGGGCCAAGAAGGTCTTGATCCGGTGGGCCGAGCCGGGCGAAGGCGCTGAATTTCAGCCCCTCACCCCGGACGAAAAGGACCAGCTCTCCCGCATCGAACAGGCGGTCCGGGACGACGACCAGGAATACCTCGCCCAGTTCGGGGGCTGGAAGCAGGCCATGAACTACCGGGTGATGTTGCTCAAACGGCCCGCCGGGCTCCCCGCGAAAAACCGCGTCCGGATCGACCAGGGAACGGCGTGGCTGTCGTCCCGCCTTCCAGCGGAGGAGGAGCCGGAAAACCGCTCCGGGCCAGCCCGTGTTCCACCTCCGGGGTCTCTTAGATGACGAGCCCTCTCAGTTCGGTACACGCACATGGGGGGGTGTGTACCGTTTTTGGTGTTCCTAGTGTACCGAGTTGCGTTTCCGCCATCTTGTTGAGCCCCTTCGACTTCCCCCCGTCCTCCACGAGGCCTCGGGGACGGACGGGGAGTAAGGAAGGAGAAGTGAGCGACCCCCCTTCTTCAGTGCATCGCACTTCACGCCTGGCCCTTTCGTGTACCACGCCGTGTACCACGCCCTTGCCAGTCGGGGGGGTCGCTCACTTCTCATTTATCCCTGCGGGAAGGCTAAGATGAGCGCACCGGAAGAGACGCTGCGCCCGGCGCGCTGGGCCCAGACGGTCCGGGCCGTCGCTTGGTCCGTCGCCCTACCCTTCGCCTGGACCGGGCACGCGCTCACTTGGACCGCCGAGGGTGTCATCCGGGCTGTCGCCCTGCTGATCCGGTGGCCCAAGGCCGCCATTTTCAGCGCGGGGCTGATCGTGGCGGCAAGGAGCTATTTCTACTCTCCCTTTCCGCCGTTCGGAGCCTATGAGGCCCTCGACCTGATCGCGGCGCACTCGCCCCGGATCTACACCGCGCTGGCCCTTTGGCACATCGCGACTCCGGCGGCCGGAACCTGGCTCGCCGGCTACGTCGGCCTCACCGTCTGGCGGGTCTGGGGAGAGTCCGGCCGCCGCGGCCGCAACTGGGGCCTGCTCCCGGCTTGGCCCCAGCAGCCCACCGACGAGGCTCCCAGCCTGGTCGTCGGCGAGGTCCACCATCCGGTCGATCCCCGCCAGGTCGGCCTCCCCTCTTGGCTCACCATCCCGGAGAAAGGCCTGTACACCGGGGTCGCCATCTTCGGAGCCGTCGGAACCGGCAAGACGTCCGCCTGCATGTACCCCTTCGCCGAGCAGCTCCTCAGCTGGCAGGCCGACGTCCCGGAGCGCCGGTCCGCCGCCCTGGTCCTGGAGGTCAAGGGCGACTTCTGCTACCAGGTCCAGGAGATTCTCCAACAGGCTGGACGATCCGACGATTACGTCGAGATCGGGATCCGCACCGGACGGCGGTGGAACCCCCTGAGCGCCACTTGGCTCGATGCCTACTCCCAGGCCTACACGATTTCCAGCCTCGTGAATCAACTCTTCGGCAAGGGTAAGGAGCCGTTCTGGCAGCAGGCCTACACTAACCTGGTCCGCTGGATCATCGAAGCCCACCGGTTGTGCGGCGAGAACCAGGACGGCTGGGTCACGCTCCAGGACATCTACCGCTGCGCCATCGACCGCGACGCCCTCGACCAGGTCATCGAGGCCGCCGAAAAGAAGGCCGACGTGGACGCCGGATCTCCCCCCCGGATCGTCTCCATCACCCAGCAGGATGCTTTTGCCCACTGGGACAAACTGGATTCCTACGCCGACTGGCAGCGGGACGGCGACGCTGGATTCGCCGCCCCTTGGAACGAACACCTGGCGGCCGCGCTGGAGGATCTGAAAGTCCAGGCCGTGGTCACCGGCGCCGTTTCCCGACCGACCTCCCGACAAAGACACGCCGCCGCGATCCGCCGATGGTACCAGCACGACTGGCTGCAGCTCTCCAACAAGCTCCGGAGCACCATCGTCGAGGGCATCAGCGTGTTCCTCTCCATGTTCGACGTGCCCGAAATCGCCCAGTCCTTCTGCCCGCCGAAGCCCCGCGCGAAGGAAGGTCCCGATGCCAAGCTTCACCAGCGCCTGGACCGCCTGAGCGCCGCTCCGGACCTGCCTTCCCTCAAGACCCTGATCGCGAGGGGCAAGGTCCTGGCGCTCAACATGCCCGCCGGGAAGAATCCGGCGCTGGGGCGCGCCATCGGCGTCATGCTCAAGAACGCTTGGCTCCAGGCACTCACCCTTCGGCCCGCCGAGATGAAGAAGCACCCTAATCGGTATTTCCGCCCGGCGGTTTTCCTCTGCGACGAGTACCAGCAGTTCGCGTCCGTCGGAGAGGACGACCCTTCCGGAGACGAAAAATCGTTCGCCCTGACGCGCCAGAGCAAGTGCATCCCCATCGTCGCCACCCAGTCGGTGTCGAGCCTTCGGGCCGTCCTCGGGAGCTCCGAGTCCTGGCGAGCCCTTTTGCAGACGCTGCGAACCCGCATCTTCCTGAGTCTCTCGGATGACGCCTCCACCCAGCTTGCTTCGAGTCTCTCCGGAGAGGTGGAGCGCGTGAAGAGCAGCTGGAGCCTGAACGAGACCTCCAAGGGAGCCGGGGTCTCGCCCCTGACCGCCACGGTCGGTTCCGGAAAGAAGGACATGGGCTGGGGCAAGCGCTTCGCGCTTCAATGGCAGGCCCTTTTTCAGCCCAGGGACTTCGCCAAGCTGGAGAACTGCCAGGCGATCTGCCTTCCCTACGACGGGAAGCGGGCCCTGGAGGCCACCCGCGTCTACCTCAAGCCCTACTACCTGCCCCGGGACCTTGGCTACTGGGACGCCAAGCGCAAGGGCGAAATCTGATGCCGGCCAGCGGACTCGCCCAGCTGGCGACCTTCCTTCCCGGCCTGGAGGAACTCCTGCAGGACCAGGACGTGAGCGAGATCATGATCAACGGTCCCGGAAACGTCTGGATCGAGAAACGGGGCCGCCTCGTTCCCTACCCAGCGCCGGAGCTCGACGCCCGGGCGCTGGGCCGGGCGGCCATCCAGATCGCGCGGCCGCTGGGGCTGGACCCGGACAAGGAGCCGCTCATCGACGCGAGGCTGGAGGACGGGAGCCGCGTCGCCATCTGCGTCCCGCCGGCCATTCCGTCGGCCGCCATCACGATCCGGCGGTTCGGGAAGCGGGCCTTCTCCGCCGAGGACCTGGTCGAGATGGGATCTTTGCCCAAGGAGGTCCTCGACGAGGCGCGGGACGTGTTGCACAGCCGGCACAACATTCTGGTCTCCGGAGGCACCGGATCCGGCAAGACCACCTTGCTCAACGCCTTGATCGAGTTGCTTCCGGACGACGAGCGGATCGTCTCCATCGAGGACACCCTGGAGCTTCGCATCGACAGCGCGAACTGCGTCCGCTTCGAGGCCAGGGCCTTGACCGGCGAGCAAGGGGTGACGATCCGTGACCTGGTCAAACACTCGCTTCGCCACCGGCCCGACCACATCGTCGTCGGGGAGGTTCGCGGCGGCGAGGCCGCCGACTTGTTGCAGGCCCTGAACACGGGCCACGGCGGGAGCCTCACCACCATCCACGCCAACAACGCCGAGACCGCCTTGTCGCGGCTGGCGAACTGCGCCATGCAGGCAGGCGGGAATCTCCCGTGGGAGGTGACGTGCCGAGGCGTCGTGGACGCCATCGACCTGGTGATTCATATCACCCGGCGGCAGGGCCACCGCTACGTCGAGGATGCGATCCACGTGAGCGACTACGATGTCGATTTGCGGCGCTGGGCCTACAAACCGGTTCTCTTCGAGGCCCCGCGCTTGGCCCAGATGGCGTAGTGTGGTCGCGTATAATGAGATGAGAAGAAACCGCTGAACCGCATGCGTAACGATGGAGAAACCAATGACCGACAAGCCCATTGACAGGAACCCGCAAATCCTTGGGGGAACTCCGGTGTTTGCGGGCACCAGGGTTCCCATCCGGATCTTGATGGAGCATCTGGAGGGCGGCGACCATCTCGACGAGTTCCTGGACGACTACCCCACCGTGTCGCGGAGCCAGGCAATAGCAGTGCTGGAACGCGCGACGGCCTTGCTGCTCGCCGACACGAATGAAGCTGCTGCTTGACGAATCCATGCCGAGGCGGCTGGCGGCCTTCTTTCCAGAATCGTTCACGGTTCGCACAGTGCAGCAAATGGATTGGTCCGGCTGCGGAAACGGGGATCTGCTGCGCCTTGCAGCCAAGCATGAGTTCGATGCTCTCGTGACGGTGGATCAAGGTATCGAGCATGAGCAGAACGTAAACCGTTTGCCGATCCCGGTCGTCATCATGCGCGCCTCCCGAACCCGGTTAAAGGAATTGCAACCGCTCGTCCCCGGAGTGCTCGACGTTCTCTCCGGCGACCTGAAAAGGCGCGTTTACCACGTCTCCGCGTAAGTTGAACTTTGGGTGGCAGCGGCCAGTAATATTCTGGTAAAGTACGTTACCGACGTATTATGAGTCCCGGTCAAGCGATGTCAAGACCGCCTGCCGCCAAGGTGCTATCCTTGTCGTTAGGAGAAACCGATGCCCCCAGAGCTCGCACCCTGGATTTCCCCCGCCGTCATCGTTGGTTTCATGCTCTACTTGAACCGCCGCCTCGAATCTAGAATGGACCGGCTAGAATCCCGCATGAACCGGATGGACGCTGAGCTCCGGGAGCGCATGGCGCACCTGGAGGGTCTCCTAGAAGGCTTGCGCGAAGCCATCACCCGCCGCAACGTCGCCTGAGCGCCGTCCGACGCACGACCGTAGCCAGCCGCTGGGGCACCTACAAGCAGATCAAGGCCGCGGGGGATTCCGGTCGGATCTGGAGAAAAAAGACGCCCTCAGAGCGCCTGTGTTGGCCGATCTCGGGATGGGCAAGGGGTAGGCATAGGGGGGTGACGCTCTCTCAGCCGGGTGCTCGATCCCTCTTTGCGGTCCGGGGCAACCCCGTATCCCGCACGACCACGACATCGGGGGTCCGTTCCAACACTTCCACGATTCTCATAGTCCATTTGCGACGCGGCTTTTTCGTCGTTACTACAATCCGCCGGCCTTTGAGGATCGCCGGGAGCGAGGCGGGATCATGGTGTGCGGCTCCCCAGCTGCCATCTTCCAATGCCCAAGGAATCCATCCGGGCAACACGTAATCCTCTATCCTGGCGAAGTCCTCAAGCTCGACCGCCAGCGCCTCCCGAAGAGTGTCCATAACCCACTTATTAGGATCGACCCCCGCCTCGCGCATTCGCTCCAAGCCATCGGCGACGTCCGGAGATACTTCGAGCATCTTAACCGCCTTCACCGGAAATTCCCCTCGGCCTCGCGCTGGAGTGCCTGCGCGAGCTCCGCGTCGCCGTGACCGCGCCGGATGGCGCGTTCGGTCAGGCCGGTCTGGCGGCCTAGTCCTGCGAGGCCGAGTATCCGGGCGGCAGCGTAGATGCCCGCCGCCAGAGTGGCGACGGCCAGCCCTCCGCGCAGGGCAATGGGTTCCCAGTGCTGCAGCAGAATGTGGGCGGGCAGGTAATGCAGCTCCTCGCCCAGGAGGATGACGGTGACGCCCAAGGCGGAGACCGTGATGCCGGCGGAGACCTGCCAGGGCTTCATAGCTCGATGGAGCCTCTGGCCCTGCCTCCGCCTCTCCCGCCGCCGCTGCGGGATCCGGATCCGGCGGCGCTTCCCAGCGCGGCCGCGATCTTCGCGGCGGTCCTGCCTCCGCCGGCCGTCCCGCCGCTGACTCTCGTGCCAGTGGTTGAACCGCCGCCTTGGGCGGATCCACCACTTCCGGCGGAATGGATGGAAAACCCAGCAGCCGCCTTGGCGGCGATCGACGCTCCGGAGTAGTGCTCGGAGACGACCTCGATGTTGACCCGCCCGGCGCGTCCGTCCGGATCGTGGTATTGGAGCTGCGCGTCGGGGACCAGGACTTTCCCCTCCCGGACCGGGAGCCCCAACTGCCGCGCAACGCGCCGGCGCTCCAGCGCGGCGGCCCGGCTGGCCGTCGCCCGGGCGACTTCGCGCTTCATCTCCGCATCGATGCGGATGCGTTCGACGATGCAGCCCCGGTCCTCCAGCTTGGCCCTTTCGGCCTGGGCGGCCCGGTAGACGGCGACGTCGTGGCGAACCTCGGCCTTTTTGACCAGTCCGGACCAGGTGGCCTGCTCCGCAAGCCCGTACTTGGCGGCCAGTTCGTTGCCGCGCCGGGCTCCCTTGGGGGTCACGGTGAGGACTTGGAATTTCCCCCCTTTCGGACCCTTGACCGTGTGCTCGCGCATCCATCCGGACCGGACCATGGAGTTGATGGCCTTGCGGGTGGTGAAGGGGTGTCCGCCGAACCGGGCGACCGCCAGGTCTCGCACGGAAACCGTGCGGAAAACGGCGACGTCCGTGAGCGCGAGTTCCTTGCGCTCGGCGAAGCTCTGCCGGCGCTGCCGGCGGCGCTGGAACTCCCGCCGGTGCCCGGTCTGCCGGGGATCGGTCTGCCGCTCGGGCTCTCGGGCAGCGTCCCAACGGGACATCAATCGAACCTCTCGGCGAAACGAATGAGACGACCGGTGACCCCCTGGACGGCAGCGCCACACCACCGGAGGATTGTGAAGGCAACACAGAAAAAAGCGTGGATGATGATGCGGCCCATGAGGCGGATCATCGGGACACTACCGTTCCGGGCCATCGTCCCGGTCCGGAGAGGCGGTTCTTTCGGGAATGGGGCCCGCCGCCGGCGCGGCGGGCGAATGCCGGGGGCTTCCGGTGTGACCATGGTGTTCGCTCCAGGTGGGGGCGACGCCCGTGGCCGTGAACCGGCGAGCTTTCTCGTGGGCGTCGTCCAAGTCCTTCGCCCAAGCGGTCAGCTTCCCCACACCCCCGCGGTCTTCCATGGTGACCAGGTAGTGGCGCTGTTCGGTGTGCCGCCGGTCGTGTTCGGTGGTGCCATCCTGGGCGGCGGGGCGGGTGATGGTGGCGGTGCGGTCGTCGCCACGGTACTCGAAGCGCTCCGCTCCGGTCTTCCGGTGCTGGAGCTCCGGTTCTCTCGAAGCGGATCCGGAGGCCTTCGCCTGGGCCTTGTTCCGTTCACCCATCTCGCGGCCCCGCTCGAGCATGTAGGTGCTCATGGTCTGGGCGTCCCGCGCGGCGGCCCCGATCTCTTTGGGCTGTTCCTCGAGGACCTGAACCCAGCTTTCGACATAGGCGGCGCCGTGCCGGGAATTGTGACCGATGCCGAGCTCGGTGTTGGTCATCATGGAGCTGATCTCGGCCCGGAGCTCCTCGCGGGCGTAGCTCTGAGATCCCACACCCGCGTTCACGGCGTCGTGAAGCGACTGGCGGTCCATGCGTTTCTCGTGGCCGGTGGCGTGAGCCACCTCATGCAGGGCGGTGCGGTAGTAGCGTCCCTCGTCGCCGAACTGTTCCGGCGGCGGCATGACGATCTGGTCCTTGCCGGGCCGGTAGAAGGCCCGGTCCCCGCGTTCGTGCCGGAAATCGACGCCGCTGGCCCGGATTACCCGCTCGGCGTCGCCGTGGGCCTTCCAGCCCGGTTTTGCGTCCGGAAGCTCCGGCAGGTTGAGGCGCTCGGCCTGCTCGACGTTGAAGACGACGTAGGGCTTGGGGAATGGTTTCTCGCGGGGCACCCGCTCATAGACCTGCTTGCCGTCCTTGTCCTTGACGGGCTTGCCGTCTTCGTCTTTGGCCGGCTGGCGGCGGTGTGTCTCGAAGTAGATGATCCTCGCGCCCTTTTCTCCGGACCGCACGTAACCGCCCGCGGCCTTGATCTGCTTGTAGGTGCCCCAGCGGTGGTCCGAGTAGCCCCGCTCGATGGCGACGGAGGCGAGATTGAGGGTGTTTGTGCCCCGGTAGGCATTCCCGGTTTTGAAGTTGGCGGGCAGGAACCGCTCGCCGGGTTTCCAGGGTTTCTGCCACGGCGCAACGCCCTCCTTGATCTGCTTGATGATCCGAGCGGCGAACTCCTTGTGGTGCTCCTGGACGCGCTCGGCGACGGGTTTGGACTTCTTGCGCCAGAATCTTGCCATTGAGCGGGAACCGCTCCTCTATGCGTCGGCCGGTGCGACGTCGGTGAAGCCAAGGGATTCTGCGACGCCGTCGGGCGCGTCGATGAGAAACTCTCCCTCTACCTTCTCGTAGACCTGCCAGAACTCGGCGGCGTTCTCGACCCGGATCACTCTCTCTCCGAACTCGTTCCTCGTCTCTTCCATGATGCTCCTCCTCTGATGCGTGATGGAAACGGAATTGGGTTATGTTACCATAACGACAATACCCATGGTGGAAGCCCAGCAATTCGTCGAACACCTCCTCATGCAAATGGACCAGGCTGGCGGTCTCGCCGGCCTGGCGCTGGGCTTCACGCTGGGCTTCACGCTGGGCCTGATCACGGGCCTGATCATCGTCTACGACGCGCTCGCGCAGGCGTGACTGTCTGACCGGTATGGGAGACTGGAATCAGGAAGATGATTCTCGACCCGAAAGGTCACAGGAAACAGAAAACCCCGCCGGCGAGCGGGGTTTCTGGAAGCCTTCGCAGTTGGCGCTGCAAGGTGGACGGTGACGGCATCGCGGCTGCCGTAACATGCGAAACTCTACTCGAAGACCCCGACGAAAAGCAAGCGTAAGGCAGCGCTGGCTGCCGATCGACGACGCGCCTCGGAAGGTGCGGGACCATGGCCTGCGGGACGCGCACTCGCGTCCACTGGTTTCGCCCGGCAAGCGGGACGGCGTCTTCGGCGCGTCTTTCCGGGTCGCCCCCTGGGCGGCCTGGCTGTTTCCGAGCCTGGAACTGCGCGCCGCCAATTCCTACACGTGTCTCATCCTCGATCTGGACGGCTGGGGCAGCTATGAGCGTGCGGAGCGAGCCGTGCGCCGGACGAAAGTGGGGGCTCTGAATTGGGCCGTCGAGAATCGCCGCACGGGGGGAGTGCATGGGGTCTGGACGCTCACGAATCCGGTCCACCGCGCCGAGATGGCGCTGGCGGCGCCATTGAAGAAGTACGGTCGGATCTCGGAATACTACGCGGCCGCCCTGGGGGCGGATGCGGGCTATACGGGCGTCCTGACCCACAATCCCATGGAGGACGCTCAGCTTCCTGGCTTCGAGACGCATTGGCTGCGCCGGGAGCCGTACACCCTCGACGAATTGGCGGAGTTCGTTCCCTTACGCTGGCGAC
>JAPPNM010000045.1:26908-33439 GCA_028873825.1 Gemmatimonadota bacterium
CCTCCCCGGTCTTCGACGAGGCCCACCGGGTCAACGACGCTTTCGACGTTCCCCTGGACCCTCCGGAAGTCGCCGGAATCGCACGCAGCGTGGAGCGCTACCGCCGGAAGTGGATCCGGCAGGGACGCTTCTACTCGAAAGCAGAGCGGACGGCCTGGGGCCGGGAGCGGGGCATCCGGAGCGGCCTGGCGCGCCGCAAGCGGACGCAGGAGCGCGACCAGACTATCGTCCAGGCCGTCACGGGCGGCCAGTCCCAGCGTCAAGTCGCTCGGGTATTCGGCCTGAGCCATACGGCTGTAGAGAAGATCATGGAGCGTGACGCACCGTTGTTCGCCCGTCCCGCGCCCCTGACGGCCACTCGCCCGTGGGAAGCAGAAGGGATCTCGAAAGCCACCTGGTACAGACAGCGTGAGACAAATGGCAACCGAACTACACAGGTTAGTCCTGGAACTTGACGTGTTCTGGGGCTGAACTTGTCCAAATCTTTGACAGTTGGAGAGTCGGGGTTTCGAAGCGATCTGCTGTGTTGTTGGAGCTGAATCTTCCGGGTTTGGACCCGGCGCGCGAGGGTCCCATTCTTATGGGACGTGCGACGGGCATGAGCGCGTGAAAAAGAGTCAGGCAATGTGAGCCTGACTCTTTGAGGGCGCAACGGGGGGTCTGGGGGGCAGGCCCCCCGGTCCTTATTCCCTGCAAGGGGGAGGGGTCCGGGGAGGGGGATCAACCGCTGCCCTCTTTTCGTTGGCCTAGCAGACAGTCTTGGCAGAATGAACGCCATGAGCGACTTGGACATCCATGAGAAAAGGCTGAAAGCCACCAGAAAGCTGGCTCTGGAGCGGTTCCGAAACCGGAAGTCCTATCACTGTCCGGACTGTGGCTATCGAGGCACCCGGATGGACTGTCCTCGTTGCGGTGCAGTGTGCGAGTCCATGGCACGGCGGCACTCATGACCTTACCCCGAAATACTGAGCCACAGGCGAATGGTGCACTGGCCCGCGCCTTGATGAACCGGCACCCGCTCTGGGATGACACCTCCATCCACCCCGACCGTCACTGTGAAAACATTTCCTGCAGGACATCAAGCGCCTTCGAGAGTGTCGCCGAGTGCAGGCGCCCCAGGCGTCTGACCAGCCGCCGCCGATCGACAGCCCGAATCTGATCAAGCACGATAAAGCCGTCTTTTTCTCGAAAACGACAAGGAATTCTGAAGGGATAGGCATGGCCGCCGGTCGTCATGGGAGCGACCATGAAGGTGCTCAGATGGTTGTTCAGTTCATTCGGCGAGACGATAGCACACGGTCGCATTTTCTCGATTTCCTGGCCTTGGGTCGGACCCAGAGCAACCAGGTAAACGTCCCCGCGGCGGGGAGGGCTCATTCCCAAACCCATTCGGACTCGTCAAACGCGGACCGATGAGGTTCGTCGAGCAGCCCGTCTTCCCCTCTTCCCTGAAGCCTCTTGGCGGCAGCGTCCCAGCCGGCCCGCCGGGTTCCTATGTCTTCGATGAGGAGGCCCGATTCGACGATTCGCAGACGTACCTCGTCCCGAAGACCTGCTTCCTCAATAAGAGGTTTGGAAATGCGGACCCCACGAGAATTCCCGATCCGTACCAGCTTGGTTTTCATGCGCCCAAAAACCCCACCGCAAATAATTACAATGTATACACTACCACTCTCCGGCCGCCACTGCGTGATTTATCGGAGGGAAGGTAAACTGGACTGACTTGGAGGAAAACTCATGGGAGTCATGGTGAGTGAGGTTTACGACGCGCTGCTGGCCGCTGGTGCACCGGAGGAAAAGGCCCGAGCCGCTGCGGAGTCGATCCCGATCAGTGAACACCTAGCCACCAAGCAGGTGCTTCGCATGTGTTCCCGGCGGGAGGTGGACTGATGAGCAATCAGGAAAAACTGTACAATGTCCTCCGCCGCGACGGATTTATCGAGGTCCGCCGGTCCGACAAACAGCCGCCCATACAACATATGCGGCTGCGCCTAAAAGACGGGACATGGGGCATCGAGCGCGGGAAGCCGGGGCAGCGGACCTTCAATCCGCTGCCCAATCAGCAGCCGGCCGAGTGGGTTCTGATGCCCATATTCAAGATCTGACCCCTGGGGACCCCTGACCGAGGCCCTCATGGCCAGAGGGACCGAAGGGGGGCAGAGGAAGCGACGTGCATCCACGCCGATCTCGGAGCGTCCAATCCGCCAGCTCTCGTCGTTCCGCCTAATCACAGAGATGGGTATCCGAGAAATTGGTATCCACAGGGGTCGAATTCGCCGGCCGCGGGAGCCGAGCCACCGCAGAACTCCAAGTGACGGGGGAGGGTCCGGAAGGCCCCAGGGGGCCGCCTCAGATCCCGATAAGGACGTTTTTATCCGGGGCTGAGGGGGGGCTCAGTCGCAGATAAAGGGGGTTATCAGGCCCTTCCTTAGCGCCGGCGGTGTGGCCGCCTCACCTAGTCCGGTGGTCCGGGAATCGGGCAAGGGGTAGACTGGAGAAGGAGAAACGGATGCCAGACCAATTCACGACTGTTACCCTCCCGATCTGTAGCGGCCTCCTCATCCTTGCTGGCCTCATCCTGGCCCAGTCCCGCACCTTGCGGCGGGATATGACCCAGATGGAAACGAGATTGCGCGAGGACATGCGCCACCTCCGCGAGGACATGCGTCAGGACACGGCAGCGCTACATCAGGATATGAAGGAATTACGCGGGGAAGTGAGCGACCTCCGGGACCGCATGGGTCGGATCGAGGGAACGCTCGACATACTCCGACAGTTCTTCTTGGACAGCGGGCGCGGCACCGCCGCTTGATCCGCTATCCGAGTAGATCCTTAGGATTACGAGATGGGGGGAGCCGTCGGAATTGCGATCTCTCTGGTGTCGATCTGGATTTGGTGGCCCCACGGCGGACTTGTCCTTGGTGCCGCAATCGTGGTCGGTATTGTTGACTGGTGGTCCTACGGGGTCATGCACAATTTTGCCATGAACGCGGCGTGTAGCAGACCAGTATTTCAAGGCCCAGGAGAACCCGACGGTCCCGTCTTGGGTTGGTCCATTCTGGTTCCGTATATTCACGCGGCGCGCAATAGACGAAGATTTCGTGGCGGATTCTGGGACATCACCCGATTGGAATCAGAAGAGGTTCCTAACGTTTACTCTGGAATCTCCCTGGGGACGTTTCTGGCTCAGACTGGGATTCTAATCTGGGGAGTCATCCAGGATACTTCGATCACTTGGTGGCAGGCTCTCCTTGCCGTAATTGTCCTATCTACCGTACTGATTTTCTCGCCCCGTTTGATTGTCTGGCTCCCCTTGTTAGCGATCGTGCTGATGTTGATCAGGGGGTAACCGTTCAGGTTACTTCTGGGGGTCATCGGCCTGGATGTACTCCTCGCCCGAATACGACGATCCTGCACGGTTCTGGCGCGGTTCCAGAGCCTCGATCAGCAACGCCTCCAACGTGCTTATCAGCCGTTGCGGTGTGATGGTTCCGGTCGACACATCGCCCAACTTACCGTCCTCGGCGACGGGCCGAATACCGAACCAGGAAAACCGATTCCAGCGACTCGTGAGCCGACCTGAGGAGTGTTGCGCAAGCCGCTGCCAGATCGGTTGTTTCGCAGCTTGGCCAACGTAGACCACCTTTCTATATTCGTCATACAAGAGGTATACGCCGTACTGACCGGCGAGGTTTACTCGGTCCGCCTTGGGGTGTGATCGACCGAACAGCCGCGGCTTCCCGGCCCAATTCACTCGGTGACGTTCCCAGTACATGCCGAACGCTTCTAGGGACCCTGATTCCCCGTCGTCGTCCGTTCCCGCTTCGGATTCCCCACCCGTCTTCAACCGGTAATAGCCACTTCCCGTGCGCTCAAACACCCCAGTCGATCCTTCCTTAAGGATCGCGGTACTGATCGTGGCATTCACGGTGTCAGCTGGTGTTGCGCCAGTCGTGGTCTTCAGACCCTGGTCAATAATCCGATCCGTAATGTCCTTGTAGTGTAACGGCCCGTCAGCGTCTTCGAGCACCTTCTGGGCGGCATCCTTCCACGACATTTCGGCCACGGCGGTTCTCCCGGGTTCTGGGGGCATCTGCTCTCGGTACTTGCGGTACCGTCTGATGGCCGATCTGTACGACGATCGATTCTTGGGCGTGGTGGGGATCTCCGTGACGAGACTGTCTATTGCATCGTCGTCAAGACCGTTCTCTGTGTAGAGTTGGTCGAGATCGCCACAGTGCTTCTCGACTCACTTGGCGTCTCCGAGGTACGTAGCGACGGAGGCTTTCTTGAGGTCACGTTGTTCGAGCCATCCCTTGAAGCCGTGTCTATTCAACCTTTCCTTCCTGATTGCAGAAGGTGAGATGAGGGAGGATGGTCAGGAGTTGTTCGTTGGTCATCCGGTCCCCAGTCTACCCCTTGCCCGAGTCTCGGACCAGAATAAGGACCGGGGGGACCTATCCCCCCAGACCCCCCCAGTTGCGCCAGAACCTCGGCCAGCACAAGTCGCTGGCCGTGAACCGTGGCGCTCATGTCTCCCGGTCGAATATCTCGACTCGGTTGAATCGTGCCGTCAAGCTGCTCCAGGAGCCCCTCGATGCCCGCTTCAATTGCCTTACGCAGAACCCTCAGACCAAGGGGTAACCTCCGCTAGCCCTCCGTAGAGTCTTCTCGAATCATCTCCAACAGCCACAGCCATCGAAAAAAGTTGTGACCGATGGAGATTTCCGGCGTTGTGCTGGATAGAGGGAGAGACCCCATGGTTTCAATTGCTCACTAACTACCTAGGAACAGCAGGAGGGAACTATGAAGCTTTCTCGGTGGCACCTTTGGGCCGTAGGCTTGGCCCTCATCTTGCTCGTGGGTTTGTGGTTTATCCCAGGCCATGAACCCGAGCCAACTTCACACCAGTCCGATGCGGAATCCGACGCATTACAGGACCACACCCCTTCGACCATCCCAACCGTGAAGGATGACTGCGTATCTTGTCCCGACACCCCAGTGCGCCAGCACATACAGCCGGGAGAGCGGAGGCATTCCAATCCAGATAGGTGGCTCGATTGCATGGAAGCAAAGGTTCAGGCGGCTCAATTCGGGAATGCTGACCCTGACTTGTCTTACATAGAAGACTGCGTGGGTTCTCCCTTGCAGTTCGCCAAAACCCCTGAGCAGGTCCAGCAGTTGCTAGACGCTGGGGCCGACATCAACAGTCAGGACTCACGAGGCCGGACGCCCATCTATGAGCAGATGCACTTCGCCGTTCTCAAGCCCACTGAGGAGGGCCTGGAGATGGTCAAGATGCTCCTGGATGCTGGGGCCGACCCTTGGATCAAGACGCATTCCGGCAAGCTGCCCTACGAGGTCGCCACGGACGTGAATGGGAGTGGCGTCATGCTGGTCCGCAAGGAAAAAATCTTGTCCGAGTACGCAGCGAAAAGAAACATGACCTTGGAACAACTTTATGAGTCCCACCCCGAGATTAGGGAAGACCTGGAAAGGGCTCGACGCGCCCCAAGAATCGCTAATGAAATTATAGCGGCTCTTATGGAGGCCATGGGAAGGACAGACCCTACGGGAGAAAGGATATTTCAGTGAAAACACTTTTAACAATTTTGATTATTTCGTCCCTGTGCCTCGTACCGGTAGAATCCCAGAGCTGCGACCCAGGATTCACTGCGTGCGTCAATGCGGCATTCAACAATTACAACCACTGTGTGAACAGGGGCGGGGAAGAGTTGCAATGCTACTACCGACTTCTGGACGACCTGGACCACTGTCGCCGGGTTTATTGTTAGGGCACAGATTGATCGACACCGCCATCCGTTTCTGATACGGCGAATTCAATAGGTGGAGGGTGTTAGCTCGCGTGTAAGATCCGCACCATCCTGCGACCAGAATACTCAAGCGACGTTGCGGCGGGTGATGGCTTCGCGCAGACCTTCCAACAGGCCCTCCAAGTGCGCCATGCGCTCCCGGAGTTCGGTGTCCATCCGATTCATGCGGGATTCCAGCCGATCCATCCGGGACTCGAGGCGGCGGAACAAGTAGAACATGACGCCGACGATGACGGCGGGGGAAATCCAAGGTGCTAATTCTGGCGGCATAAGCTCATCCTCTCTTCCCAGTTTATCCCTTGCCGGAGTCGCGGACTAGGACGTAATCCGCTTCGTGCTGGATGACTTCGACGACAGTGGCGATCCAGGAATCTCCGCGGCGGGTCGTGATCTCGATGGAGCACCCGACCAGATCATCAGGGAGCTTGCGGATGTCGCCCTGATAGCGTGATCCCCAGTCGCCGTCCGGCAACCGCGCTGGACTCCACCCACGTAGCGGCGGGAGCTCGGGCGAGGACGGAGCCAGGTCCGGAGCGGGAGCGGAAGCATCCGGGACCGGTTCCGCCAGAGGCGGGAGTTCGAAGAGTTCCCGGTCCCGGTCCCTTTTCAGGAAGTCGTCCAGGTCGCGGAGGAGCTCGGATCGGGCTTCTTCACTCTGGCTCACCTGATGCTCCAAGAGGGTCCCCATGAGGATGAG
>JAPPNM010000160.1 GCA_028873825.1 Gemmatimonadota bacterium
GCTATTCCCCCTTCGTCGCGCCTTGCCAGCCCGGCGCCTCGCCGCTCTCGGTGCACGGGCGGCTTTATCCACGGACCGCTAGCGCTCATCGGCGTTCCTATCCGGCGTGGCGATAGCCCCGGGTGAAGATGTCGTTGACCGCGGCAACCGCGAATCCCTCCCGTTCCAGGAGGGAGACCGCTGCCGACGCCCGTGCGCCGCTCAGGCAGTGGACCAGGAGCTGGCGGTCGCGGGGCAGTTCGCCGAGCCTGTCCGCCAGCCGCGTGTGAGCGATGTTGGTCGCGCAGTCGATCCGCGCCTCGGCGAACTCGGTGGCCCGCCGCACGTCGAGCACCTGGACCCCGGAGCCCGGCGCGCGCCGCCCCACCTCGTCGAAGTCGATAACCTCGATGTCGGCCAGCCTTCCGCCCGCGGCCTCGAACTCCGCCAGAGTCTCCGGCGGCGTCCACCCGTCCACCCGGTCGAGTCCGATGCGCACCAGGTCGCGAACCGCCTCCTCCACCTCGGTCGCGCGACAGACGAGCGCGATTCGGGACGCGGGATCGACGTAGCAGCCGGCCACCGTCGGGAACGACTTGTCGAGCGGGGCGTAGATCGACCCCGGGATGTGGCCCGCGTAATACCCGAGACGGTCGGCGCGCGTGTCGATCACCACCGCGCCGTCTTCCGCGGCGTGTTCCAGCAGCTCCGCGCCGGACAGCCTGGGGGGCCGGGGAAGCGGTCCGAGCACGGGGGGACCCCGGCGGTTCTGCCGCTTCATGCGGCCGAAGTAGAGGGGGGGCTCTGGCTGGCCGTCCAGGATGTAGGCCACAAAGGCGTCCTCGCCGTCCCTCGCCGCCGCCAGCGCCGGGCTGAAGCGCTTCTCGTATCCGGCTGTGGTGTCCGGGACGGCGCCGAGCGCCTTGCCGCACGCGCTCCCCGCGCCGTGGCCGGGCCAGATGCGCAGGTAGTCGGGCAGTTCGAAGACGCCGCGCGCGGAAGCGTAGAGACGCCGGGCCGAAGGCTCCATCGCCCCCTCCTGGCCCGCGGCCGACTCGAGGAGGTCGGGGCGCCCCAGGTCGCCGACGAAGACGAAATCGCCCGAGACCATGCCCATCGGCTCGCCCGCCCCGGCGCCCCGGTCCGTGATCATGAAACTCAGGTGTTCCGGCGTGTGACCCGGCGTATGCACGGCCTGGACGTCGATCCCGCCCACCTCGAAGCTGTCGCCGTCGCTGAGCAAAGCGACCGAGCTGCGCCCTTCGGCCCACTCGTACTGCCAGTCGGCCCCCCCCTCGGCGGAGAGATAGGCCCGGCACCCGTAACGCTCCACGAACTCGAGGCACCCGGAGAGAAAGTCGGCGTGAATGTGGGTCTCGGCGACCGCGGCGATCCGCAACCCTTCGCGGCGCGCGATTGCCGCGTAGCGGTCGACGTCGCGCTGCGGGTCTATCAGCAGCGCCTGCCGCGTGCTCTGGCACCCGACGAGGTACGCGTACTGCGCCAGCTTGTCGTCGACGATCTGCTTGAAGAACATCCTTCCTTCCTAACGAACCGGGACATTTGCCTGTCCACCGACCGGGACCGGGGAATAAAGCTACACCCGGTCGCCCTACGACGCATCACCGGAACCCGGCGAAAACAGGAGAAAACGATGATCACCGCACCTTTCGCAATATCGAAGCCGACTTTGACGACCGCTGCCGCCACCTTCGGACTTCTCGCCGCCTTGGCCCTGGCTGCGCCCGGCCTGTCGGGGCAGCGCCCGAGTTCGATGCCGCATGCCTCCGCCCCCGGCGCCCTGAGGGCGGTCGAGCGGGCCATGCGTCTCGGCGACCGGCTGGAACTGACCCAGGAGCAGCGAGAGCAGCTGGAGGCCATGAGGGCCGGCATGGTCGAGCAGCGGGCCGATCGCTCCGCCAGGATGATGCGTCTGGCCTCGGAGGTGCGCGCCGGTCTCGGCGAAGCCGGCGCCGTCCGAGAGGCGCTCGCGGCCATCAGGAAGGAAGCGCGGGCGGGCCGGCGAGAGTTCCGAGGCCGGTACGGCGAGATCTTCACCGACGAGCAGAAGCGGCAGCTGCGGCGCCTCGACCGCCGGTGGGTGTGGCGCCAGCGGGGAGCAAGGGGCGGCGGACACCCCGGCTGGGACCGGAGACCCGGCGTACGGGGCCGCGGGGCCATCGACCGCGGCCGCGACCGGTTCCCCGGGCTGAGGCCGCCGCGGGGACCGGGCGGGTAGCCGATTCGGGCCGGGCAATCCGCCGGTCCGTCGTCGCCGAGCGTACCGGGAGGGCGTTCCGCGGCTGGAGAGCGTTTCGGAAGGTACCTCTACGGCCCGGTCGCGCTTCACGTCGCAGACGTGCAGCGGCAACCGGGTGGCGACAGGCGGGCGGGAAGGTACCTCTACGACCCGCTCACTCCCGCTTTTTCCCCTCCGGCGCACGGCGTTCCGGCGCGGAGGTCCGCCATTCGATGCTGCCGCACCGCTGTTCCCGGGCACCGGATCCGATCTCGGTCGCCGGCCGCGGGATCACGTGGTAGTAGTAGTTCCCGCTCGCCATCGCCCGCGCCTCCGAGACCGGGACAACGCGCTCGCACTTCTTGCACCAGGGGACGGGAGTCGGGCCGGCGGCCCACGCCGAACTACCTCTTGGCACCTCGCCCCCGCTCGTTCCGTCGCTCTTCGCGGCGGACTCCGACGGAAGCCGCCGCCCCCTTTAGGTCCCGTTGCGCGCCGCTCTCTCTCATATCTCCGGCCATCCTATCCCACCTTCCTTTCGAGTGAGCCAAAGGGAAGCCTCCGCCAAGGTATCGGCAGCCGCACTGTCCCGCCACTTCAGACGCCGATGGATTCGACGCCGGTTGCCTAGCAGTCCGCGTGGATAGAGCCGCCCGAGCACCGAGAGCGGCGAGGCGCCGGGCCGGCAAGGCGCAACGAAGAGGACGCCGCGGGGCCGGCCCGGAGAGTGTCGCGCAAACCGGCGCGGGTGTAGATTCGGTACCTAGCAGTCCGTGGATCAAGCCGCCCGAGCACCGAGAGCGGCGAGGCGCCGGGCTGCCAGCGGCCCTGCTAGCTCAACTGGTAGAGCATCCGACTCTTAATCGGCAGGTTCGGGGT
>JAPPNM010000156.1 GCA_028873825.1 Gemmatimonadota bacterium
GCCCGGCGCCTCGCCGCTCTCGGTGCTCGGGCGGCTTTATCCACGGACTGCTAGCGAATGGGCCAGAAGACGCACCCCCACGGATTCCGGCTAGGGATCGTTGCCGACTGGCGCTCCCGGTGGTACGCGGAGCGGGACCTGCCCGCGCTGCTCAAGGAGGATCACGTCATCCGCACCTACCTGCACCGGCGGCTTCACCACGCCGCGCTGGCCGGGGTGGACATCGCGCGCAAGCCGTCCAAGCTCGTGGTCACGCTGCACACCGCCCGTCCGGGCGTCGTGATCGGCAAGCGCGGCGCCGAGGTGGACAAGCTGCGGGACGAGCTGGCCGTGCTCACGAACAGCGAGGTCTCGGTGAACGTCGAGGAGATCAAGCGCCCGGAGATGAACGCCCGCCTGGTCGCAGACAACGTCGCCCACCAGCTCCGCCAGCGCATCTCCTACCGGAGGGCCATGAAGCGGGCCGTCCAGTCGGCGATGCGCGCCGGCGCCGAGGGAATCCGCATCCAGTGCGCCGGAAGACTGGGCGGCGCCGAGATCGCCCGCCGCGAAGGCTACAACGAGGGCCGGGTGCCCCTGCACACGCTGCGGGCGGAGATCGACTACGCGCATGTGGAGGCCCGCACGACGTACGGGGTGGTCGGCGTGAAGTGCTGGATCTTCAAGGGTGAAGTGATCGAGGACCGCTTCGGCCGGACCTATTCGGCCGGGCCGGGCGGCTAGGGTCCCGAGGAGAGAAGCGAATGCTGGCACCGAAGCGGATACGGCGCAGGAAGACCCACAAGGGCAGGATGCGCGGCAAGGCCTACCGGGGCAACAGGGTTGTCTTCGGCGAGTACGGGCTGCAGGCGCTCGAGGCGAGCTGGATCACCAACCGGCAGATCGAATCGGCTCGAGTGGCGATCACCCGGCATGTGAGAAGAGGCGGGAAGGTGTGGATTCGCATCTTCCCGGACAAGCCCGTCACCAGGAAGCCCGCGGAGACCCGCATGGGAAAGGGGAAGGGCAACCCGGAGCAGTGGGTTGCGGTGGTCAAGCCCGGCCGGATCATGTTCGAGCTGGAGGGGGTTCCGGTCGAGACGGCCCGCCGGGCCATGCGGCTGGCCTCCTTCAAGCTGCCCGTCAAGACGCGTTTCGTCGAGCGGGAATCCCAGTTCTAGAATGCCACGGATGGACGGAGATACGATACGGTGAAGGCGGAGGAAGTCAGGGAACTCGAGACCGCGGAGCTGGAGCACCGCTTGGGGGAGCTCCGGCTGGAGCAGTTCCGCCTTCGCTTCCGCAGCGCGATCATGCAGCTTGAGAATCCCCGGCTGCGGCGGGAGATCCGCCGCGACATCGCGCGCATCAGGACCATCCTGCACGAGCGCCGGACGGCCATGAGCGACACACGGACGAGGAGACCGAGTTGACCGACAGTAGCGTGCGCGGACGGCGCAAGGTCCGCCAGGGAGTCGTGGTCGGCGACGGGGCCGACAAGACGGTGACGGTGATGGTCGAGCGCCGCTTCGCCCATCCTCTCTACGGCAAGCAAGTGAAGCGCACGACGAAGTACCGCGCGCACGACGAAGCGAACGAATACCGGGTGGGCGACACGGTCTCGATCATGGAGACCCGGCCGCTGTCGAAGACGAAGCGGTGGCGAGTGGTCGAGCTGATCGAGCGGCCTGCCTGACGCCCGCGCGGAAAGAGGACGATGAGATCCGATGATCCAACAGGAATCGATGCTGAAGATCGCCGACAACACCGGCGCGAGGCGCGCGCTTTGCATCCGGGTGCTGGGGGGTTCCCGACGGCGCTACGCCCGGATCGGGGACCGGGTCATCGTCACGATCAAGGACGCCGTGCCCAATGCGCCGGTGAAGCGGGGCGAGGTCATGGAGGCGGTGGTCGTGCGCACGGCCAAGGAGATGCGGCGGCGCGACGGGACCTACATACGCTTCGACGACAACGCCGCCGTCCTCATCAACGCCCAGAAGGAGCCGCAGGGAACGCGCATCTTCGGGCCGGTCGGTCGTGAACTGCGTGAGAAGCGCTACATGAGAATCGTATCCCTCGCCCCGGAGGTGCTCTGATCATGGCCCGAGGCGGCGGCAGGATCGTCAGGGGCGACCTGGTGCGGATCATCCGCGGCAACTATCGCGATACCGAGGGCACGGTGTTGCGGGTGTTGCGCCGGGCGAACCGGGTCGTGGTCCAGGGGGTGAACATGCGGAAGCGCCATACGCGCCCCTCTCAGGCCAACCCCGAGGGCGGGATCATAACCTTCGAGGCGCCGGTCCACATATCGAACGTGATGCTCGTCGAGCCCGCCACCGGCGAGCCGAGCCGGGTCCGTATCCGCGTCGAGCCGGACGGTTTCAAGGAGCGGATCGCGGTCAGGACCGGCAACCCGATACCGAGGACCCGGCAATGAAGGCGAAGAGGGCCGCGAAGCGGAATGGCGGCGGGACCGGCAGGAGGATTCCCGGCGCCGTGGAGCCACGCCTCCTCACCCACTACAGGGGGGTCGCGCGGCCGGCGTTGCGGGAGCAGTTCGGCTTCGCGAACCCCCACCAGATTCCCCAGGTCGTCAAGGTGACCCTGAACGTCGGGGTGGGAGAGGGGAGCCGGGACCGGAAGCTGGTGGAATCGGTCGCCGGGGAGCTGGCGGTGATCTCGGGCCAGAAGGCCGTGATCACGCGGGCCCGCAGGTCCATCTCCAACTTCCGCCTCCGGGAGGGAATGCCGGTCGGCGCGACCGTGACGTTGCGCCGGCGTGGGATGTGGGAGTTTCTGGACCGCTTCGTTTCGGTGGCGGTGCCGCGGATCCGCGACTTCCGGGGCCTGAACACGCGTTCCTTCGACGGCCGCGGCAACTACACCGTCGGCATCAGGGAGCAGATCATCTTCCCGGAGGTCGACTACGACAAGGTCAGGCAGATCCACGGCATGGACGTCACCGTCGTGACTTCGACCGACAAGGACGACCAGGCCTACGCGCTCCTGCGCCAGCTCGGGTTCCCCTTCCGGGGCGAGATCCCGGTGATCATCGGGGCCCGGACCTCATGAGCGCGCTCGAGAGCGGTCCGGTGTCCCGGGCAGGGCACTTTACATCGGAAGCGAACCTACCATGATGACCGATCCCATCGCGGACATGCTCACCCGGATTCGGAACGCCGGCGGCGCCGGACACCGCTGGGCCGACATCCCGCTCTCGAAGCTCAAGGTCGAAGTGGCGCGGCTCCTGAAGGAGAACGCCTTCGTTCACGACTACAAGGTTCTCAACGACGGCCGGCACGGAATCGTCCGCGTCTACCTCAAGTACTACGAAGGCAGGCACGTCATCCGGCGCATCGAACGCGTTTCCCGGCCCGGCTGGCGCCGCTACGTGGGGGTCGCCGACATTCCCCGGATCCGCAACGGCCTCGGCATGGCCATGCTCTCCACGTCGCGGGGTCTCCTCTCCGACCGGGGAGCCCGGGAGGCGCAGGTCGGCGGCGAAGTCCTCGCGGTGGTCTGGTAGGAGGTTCCATGTCACGCATCGGCAGGCAGCCGGTCCGGATTCCGGAGGGCGTAACCGTGACGCTGGACGGCCAGCGATTCGCGGCGAAGGGCCCGCTGGGCGAGCTGGAGCTGCATGTGCGCGCCCCTATCGCGGTGCGTTGGGGAGCGGAGAGGGATCGGACTCTGGTTGTAACCCGGCCCTCCGACCAGAAGGAGCACCGGGCGCTCCATGGGCTTACCCGGTCTCTGGTGGCCAACATCGTCGAGGGGGTCAGTCAGGGGTTCAGCAAGACGCTGGAGATCGTGGGCGTGGGATACCGGGTTCAGGCCCGGGGTACCGGGCTGCGACTCAACCTGGGCTTTTCGCACCCGATCGAGTTCGCGGCGCCGCGGGGGATCTCTTTCGAGGTGCCGAACCAGACGACGATCGTCGTGAAGGGCCCGGACAAGCAGCAGGTCGGCCACACGGCGGCGGTCATCCGGGCTTTCCGTCCCCCGGAGCCCTACAAGGGCAAAGGCGTGAGATACAGAGGTGAACACGTCCGGCGCAAGGCCGGCAAGACGGCTGGAACATGACCAGGATCAAACCCGCCAAACTGAGAAGGAGCCGCCGGCTTCAGCGGCTGCGGCGCCACACCCGCATACGGAAGACGGTACACGGCACGGCCGAGCGGCCGCGTCTGGTTGTCTATCGGTCGCTCCGGAACATCGAGGGCCAGGTGATCGACGACGACGCCCGCCGGACGCTGGCCGGCCTCTCGACGCTGGCCGCGGAACTGCGGGACGGCGCGCGGGGCGATGGGAACCGCAAGGTGGAGGCGGCCAGGGCGGCCGGGAAGCTCCTTGCGGAGCGGGCGCGGGAGAGGGGAATCTCCGTAGTCGTGTTCGACCGCGGGGGATTCCGCTATCACGGCCGGGTCAAGGCCTTCGCGGAGGGCGCGCGGGCGGGAGGTCTAGTCTTCTGATGGCTAGGAACAAGGGACTTCAGGAAGGTGCGGAACAGGTCGAGAACCTGATCCACATCAACCGGGTGGCGAAGGTCGTGAAGGGCGGACGCCGGTTTTCCTTCACCGCGCTCGTCGCGGTGGGCAACCAGTCCGGGCTCGTGGGGATCGCCCACGCCAAGGCGAACGAGGTCGCGGAGGCGATCCGCAAGGCCTTCGAGCAGGCGCGCCGCGAGATGGTGGAGGTTGCGGTGGTACGGGGCACCATCCCGCACGAGATCGTCGGACGCTGGGGTGCGGGACGAGTGCTGATGCGGCCCGCGGCGCCGGGAACGGGGGTGATCGCCGGCGGGCCGGTGCGCGCGGTTCTGGAAGCCGCGGGCGTTACCGACGTCCTGACGAAGAGTCTGGGGACCAACAATCCGATCAACGTGGTGCGGGCGACCATGCACGGGCTCGAGAACCTCGTGACGGCGTACGACGTGGCCGCCGAACGGGGAATCACCGTCGAAGAACTGGGAATCGGAGATCGTGGCTAGGCGGATCAGGATCACCCAGGTGCGGAGCGCCGTGGGGCGCCGGAAGATCCAGCGGCGCACGCTGAGGGCGTTGGGGATCAGGCGTCACCAGCAGGCGGTGGTGCACGACGACACCGCGGCGATCCGGGGCATGATCGCGAAGGTGAACTATCTCGTACAGGTCACGGAGGTGGACTGACAGATGATCGAACTACACAACCTGCGCCCGCCGGAAGGCCCCCGCCGGAAGCGGAAACGGGTCGGCCGGGGTCCCGGATCGGGCAGGGGAAAAACGGCGGGCCGGGGCGAGAAGGGCCAGAACTCGCGCTCGGGCGGCGGCGTGCCCCCCTGGTTCGAAGGCGGGCAGATGCCCTTGCAGCGCCGGATCCCGAAACGCGGCTTCAAGAACCGCAACCGCGTGGAGTACCAGGTGGTGAACGTGGGCGACCTCCACATCCTGGACGGCGACGCGACCCCCGCGTCGCTCAAGTCCGCCGGACTGATCCGTTCCCTGCGGCGTCCGGTCAAGATCCTCGGCACGGGGGAGGTTGCGGCTCCGCTGAGCTGCTCGGTCCACGGGGTGTCGGCCTCGGCGCGGCGCAAGATCGAAGCCGCGGGCGGGTCGGTCACCGTCCTTTCCCCGAGCGGCGGGAGCGGCGAATAGTGTCGTACGACACGGTTCCTGCCGCCGAGGGGGGTGTTGCCCGCGATGGCTAATCCGATCCCGAATCTCTTCCGGGTTCCCGAGCTGAAGAAGAAGATCCTCTTCACGCTCTTCATGATGTTCGTCTACCGGATCGGCTCGCACATCACGGTGCCCGGAATCGACGTGGGAGCGCTCCAAGCCTTCGCCGGCCAGCTCTCGAACACCTTTCTGGGCGTCTACGACATGTTCGTGGGCGGGGGGCTCAGCCGGGCGACGATCTTCGCGCTCGGAATCATGCCCTACATCTCCGCCAGCATCATGTTCCAGCTCCTGGCCGCGGTCTTCCCCACGGTGGAGAAGCTGCAGAAGGAAGGCGAGGAGGGGCGGAAGAAGCTGACCCAGTGGACCCGCTACACCACCGTCCTGCTCTGTGTGATCCAGGCGTACGCGTACGCATCCTTCCTGCAGAATCTGCCGGGCGGCGTCAACAATCCGGGGTTCGGCTTCGTCTTCACGACCGTCGTCGTTCTCACCACGGGCGGCGTGTTCATCATGTGGATGGGGGAACAGATCACGGAGCGGGGTCTGGGCAACGGCATGTCGCTCATGATCTTCTTCTCGATCATCCAGGGCTTTCCGGGGGCCGTGGCCCGCACCTGGGAGTCCGTCAGCGGCGGACAGATCGGCCTCTTCGAGGTGCTGGCCCTGCTCGCGATCATCGTCGGGATCACGGCCGGGGTCGTGGCGATGACCATGGCGGCGCGGAAGATTCCCATCCAGATCCCCCGCAAGGTCGTGGGGCGCGGGCGTATCCGGGAGGGCCAGAAGAGCTTCATCCCGCTGCGCGTGAATTCGGCGGGGGTGATGCCGATCATCTTCGCCCAGTCGTTCATCGTCGTGCCCGGTACCATCGCCGCCTTCAGCTCGGTCGGGATATTCGAGGACATGGCGGACATCTTCCGGCCGGCGAGCTGGGCGTATTCCATCACCTACGCGGCCCTGATCATCTTCTTCGCGTACTTCTACACGGCCATCATCTTCAACCCGGTGGACCTGGCCGAGAACCTGAAGAAGCAGGGCGCGTTCATCCCCGGGGTCAAGCCGGGCGCCCGCACCGCGGAGTACATCGACCGCATCCTGACCCGCGTAACCCTCCCCGGGTCCATCTATCTGGCGCTGATCGCCCTGCTGCCGTTCTGGATCCTTGACATCTTCAACATGCAGTGGTTCTTCTTCGGCGGCACCAGCCTGCTCATCGTGGTCGGCGTCGGCCTCGACACCGTGCAGCAGGCCCAGCAGGATCTCCTTCTGCGCCGCTACGACGGCTTCATGAAGAAGGGGCGGGTCAAGATGCGCGGCCGCGGGCGCTACATGTAGGCAGCCCGTGGACAAAATCCCCCCGGCATTCGAACGGCGACGCCCGCTAGACATGGGTGCGGCGAATGGCGCGGGCGAGATCGTCGTCCTCCTCGGCTCACCCGGGGTGGGCAAGGGAACGCAGGGCGTCCGGCTCGGGCGCGACCTCGGTTGGGCGCACGTCTCCACCGGCGATCTGTTGCGGGCGGCCCTCGAGGAGGGGACGGCGCTCGGAACGGAGGCCGCGAGGTACATGGACGCCGGGGAACTGGTTCCCGACGACGTAATCGTCGATCTGGTTCGCGAACACCTTGCCGCGATGTCCCCCGGCCGCGGAGTGGTCTTCGACGGTTTCCCGCGCACGGTTCCCCAGGCGAGGGCGCTGGACCGGGTGCTGTCCGGGGCGGGCCGCAGCGTGAGCCGCGTGTGCCTGCTGGAAGCGCGCGAGGAGGTGCTCGTGAAGCGCATCTCCGGCCGCCGCTCGTCGCCGAACGGACGGGTGTACAACGTCCACTTCGATCCTCCCATGCGGGACGGGGTCTGTGACGAGACCGGCGAACCCCTGATCCACCGCGCCGACGATCGACCGGACACGGTGAGGGCGCGGCTGTCCGTCCACCGCGAGGTCACCGGTCCCCTCGTCGGCTTCTACGAGGCCAGGGGACTGCTGGCGCGCGTGGACGGCGAGGGCGATATCGAGGCGGTGTACCGGGCCTTGCGGGCGGCGGTCCTCGGATAGCAGCCGACGGGTCCAATGGCCGAGAGCAGGCGTCCGCCGGTCCGCCTCAAGTCGCCGGACGAGATCCGCGCGATCGCGCAGTGCGGCGAAATAATCGCCGCTCTCTTCGCCGAGCTTGAGCCCCGGGTGCGCCCGGGCGTTTCGACGGCGGCGCTGGACCGCTTCGTCGACGACTTCGTGCGTTCCCACAACGGGGCCGTCCCCGCCTTCAAGGGCCTGTACGACTTCCCGGGAAGCGCCTGCACCAGCGTCAACGAGGAGGTGGTGCACGGGATCCCGTCCGCGCGGGCGTTGCGTGAAGGGGACATCGTGTCGATCGACGTGGGCGTGAAGCGGCGGGGCTGGTGCGCCGATTCGGCCTACACCTTCCCCGTGGGAGAGGTCGGACGGGACGCGGCGCGCCTCATGGCGGTCACGTACGAAGCGCTGGACGCCGCGGTGAAGGCGGTGCGGGCCGGCGGTCACGTCGGCGACATCGGCGCCTCGGTCGTGAGCGCGGTCCGTCCCACCGGCCACGCGATCATCCGCGACCTGGTCGGCCACGGCATCGGTCGCGCGATCCACGAGGAACCCCAGGTGTCGAACATCGGCAGAGCCGGATTCGGGCTACCGCTTCGCGAGGGGATGGTGCTCGCGGTCGAACCCATGCTTGCCGTGGGAACCGACCGGATCCGCACCCTGGACGACGGCTGGACGGTCGCCACCCTGGACGGGTCGCTCTCGGCCCACTTCGAGCACACGGTGGCGGTGACGCAGGAGGGGCCGGCGATTCTGACCGGCGGGGGAATCTGGGACTCGGCGGGGGAGAAGGTTGCGGGCGGGGCCCCGCGCGTGGGCACCGTAGGCGCCCGGGCTACCGTTCCACATTCGTCGGCGTTACCTTCTTAAGCTGTGCCCCTTGCGTAAGGGGCCCGACGCCTGGAGGGAACGGAAATGAACGAGAGGGGTGCTTCGGCGTGAAGGTCAGGACCAGCGTGAAGCCGATCTGCGAATACTGCCGCGTCATCCGCCGCAAGGGCGTGGTGCGGATAATCTGCAGCCGGAATCCCCGCCACAAGCAGCGGCAGGGCTGAGGAGGGGGGCGCCATGGCACGCATCGCGGGCATCGACCTCCCCAGGAGCAAGCGGATCGAGGTGGCGCTGACCTACGTATACGGCGTGGGCAGAACCTCCTCGAGGCAGATCCTCGCGGCGACCGGGATCGACCCGGATATCCGCACCCACGAGCTCACCGAGGAGGACGCCAGCCGCCTTCGCCGGGAGATCGAGCGGAACTACAAGGTGGAGGGCACGCTTCGGACCGAAGTGTCCATGAACATCAAGCGGCTCATGGACATCGGTTGCTACCGGGGTCTCCGGCACCGCCGGGGCCTGCCCGTCCGGGGCCAGCGCACCCACACCAACGCCCGCACCAAGAAGGGCCCGCGGCGGGCGATCGCGGGCAAGAAGAAGGCGCCGAAGAAGTAGCGCGCGGCGTCAGAATCTCGCAGCGGATCCGATTCGCGGGTCCACGTCCCCCGGAGGAGGGTGCCCGTTGGCAGCGTCCAGACCGAGCAGAACGAAGAAGTCGAAGAAGGTGGTGGCGGCGGAGGCCGTCGCCCACATCAAGGCGACCTTCAACAACACGCTCATCACCATCGCCGACCGGGCCGGCAACGTCATTGTGTGGGGCTCGGCGGGCACGGCCGGGTTCAAGGGCTCGAAGAAGTCCACGCCCTTCGCGGCGACGATGGCGGCCGAACAGGTCGGGCGCGAGGCTGTCGCCATGGGCGTCCGCAAGATCGTGGTCCGCGTGCAGGGACCCGGCTCGGGACGCGAATCGGCGATCCAGGCCCTGGCCTCGGCCGGGCTCACCGTCGCGTCCATCCACGACGTGACGCCCCTGCCCCACAACGGCTGCCGTCCGCCCAAGAAACGCCGCGTCTAGAGAACTTCGGAAACCGCAAATGGCAAGATATACGGGACCAGTCTGCAGGCGTTGCCGGAGGGAGGGGCAGAAGCTCTTCCTGAAGGGCGCGAAGTGCTACACCGAGAAGTGTCCCGTCGAACGGCGGCAGTACCCGCCCGGCCACCACGGTCCCGCCTCCGTCCGGCGCCGCAAGCAGTCGGACTACGCCGTTCAGTTGCGGGAGAAGCAGAAGGTCAAGCGGATCTACGGGCTGCACGAGAAGCAGTTCCGCAATCTCTTCGAGTACGCCGCCGGGCGTCCGGGCGTCACCGGCGAGAACCTCGTCGTGGCGCTCGAGAGCCGGCTGGACAACGTGGTATTCCGCATGGGTCTCGCCGCGAGCCGCCGCCAGGCCCGGCAGCTCGTCCGGCACCGGCACGTGAAGGTGAACGGCTCGCTCGTCGACATTCCGAGCTACCGGCTGTGCGCGGGCGACGAGATTGCGCTGCGGGAACGGTCGCGGGACCTCGAGCCGGTGGCGGTGAGCCTCGGGGCGCGTTCTCGGCCCCAGCTGCCGGACTGGCTCGCCCTCGACGAAAAGGAGCGGGTGGGCAGAGTCCTGAGACAGCCCGTGCGCGGAGACGTCCCGCTGGCCGCACAGGAACAGTTGATCGTCGAACTCTACTCCAAGTGACCCGCGGGCGGGGCGGGACGTCGGTCCGGCCTCGCAGACCGCGGACGCAAGCAGGCACATGACCAAAGGGGGAATACCGAGCGTGAATCCGGATATCGATCTGACCGGTCTCGTGCTTCCCGAACGCATCGAGATCGCCGAGGAGTCCGCCGACGGCCGCTCCGCCGAATTCGTTCTCGAACCGCTCGAGCGGGGTTACGGCCATACCCTGGGCAACGCGGTCCGGCGCGTGCTCCTGTCGTCGCTTCGGGGCGCGGCGGTGCGCGCGTTCCGGATCGAGGGGGTCGTACACGAGCACCAGACCATTCCGTCCGTGGTGGAGGACGTCCATCAGGTGATTCAGAACCTGAAGTCGCTGGTGGTGTCGCTGGACGACGACATCGACGAGGCGGTGCTGGAAGTCCAGGTGAGGAAGAAGGGTCCGGTGACGGCCCGGAAGATCAAGGCTCCGGGGGCGGTGACGATCCACGACCCCGATCACCACCTGCTCACCCTCGAGGACGACCGGGAAACCCACATCGACCTCTACGTCAACAAGGGGCGGGGCTTCGTCCTGGCCGACCAGCAGCCGCTGCCTTCCACGGCGTCCGTCGACGTAGTGCGAATCGACGCGATCTACAATCCGGTTCTGCGCGCCAACTTCACCGTCGAGGAGACTAGAGTCGGGCAGCGAACCGACTTCGACCGGCTCACCCTGCACGTCGAGACGGACGGGTCGGTGACTCCGGTGGATGCGGTCCGGTATGCGGCGGAGGTGGTGCGCCGCCACCTGAAGTACATGCTCTACTTCGCGGAGGGAGGGCTCCCCGAGCAGCGAGCGCCATCGCTGACGCCGGTTCCCGAAGCGACGGCCGAACTGATGTCCAAGTCCATTCAGGACGTGGCGGAGTTCAGCGTGCGCTCCCGGAACTCGCTGCAGAAGGAATCGGTCCGCACTCTGGCGGATCTCATCTCCCGCAGCGAGGAGGAGATGCTCGGAATCGACAACTTCGGCAAGAAGTCGCTCACCGAGATCTACGAGTTCCTCGACGAGCACGGACTCCGTTTCGGGATGAAGATGGAGCGGGGGGAGGACGGACGGCTGTTCTACGTGGAGGAGGGAACCACCGCCGTCCCGGAAGTCCCGGAAGAGTAGTCTCGGAGCGAACGAGGAAACGGGAGCCATGCGTCACCGGAAGAAGGGGAGAAGCCTCTCGCGGTCTCCGAGTCACCGGAAGGCCCTGTTGAGAAACATGGCCGCGTCGCTTTTTCGCCACGAGCGGATCACCACCACCACCGCCAGGGCCAAGGAGCTGCGACCTTACGCGGAACGCCTGATCACGCTCGCGAAGCGCGGAGACCTGCACGCCCGCCGCCTGGTGGCGCGGCGCATCGCGGACCGGGACGTGCTCGGCAAGCTCTTCGACGACATCGGACCCCGCTACGCCGAGCGGGCGGGCGGATATACGCGGATACTGAAGCTCGGCAATCGTCGGGGCGACGCGGCCGACATGGCGCTCATCGAGTTGGTGTGATAGAATCCTGCCCCACGGGCGAGGCCGACCCGGCCTCCAGAACCCAACCTCCGGAAAAGGACCGAGGGAAGGCAGAATGGCAACGTTGCTGAAGTTGCGGGCGGGGGCCGACAGGCTCGGGATGCGGCTGATGATTACGAGCTTCGTGGTGATTGCGGGCTTCACGTACTGGCTGTCGGTCACGGCGAAACCGACCGAGATCCTCCCGCCGGATCAGGAGGACGAGTTGGCGAACCTGATCACGCTTGCGCAGTTCTCGACCGGGCCGGACGAATACCTCGGCGAGGTGGTCAGCCTGGAAGACATCGAAATCGTGGCCAACTTCGGCAATCACGGCCACTGGATAAACCTTGTGGACGTGAATCGCAACGGCTACCTGCTTTACGTCTCCGACTCCGTGCGGGCCGACACGACCGCGGTCTCGCGGGTTGCGGAGGGGACTACGGTTGCCGTGACAGGCAGGGTCGTGGCGACGACCGACTCGGTTGTCGACGTCTGGGAGGCCGCGGGGGCCTTCACAAGCGAGGCCGACAGAATGGTGGCGCAGGGGACGCGGTATCTGAACTTCATCGAAGTCACCGGGATCCGGGTGCTGGAGACCCCGCCGCCCGGGGGCGGCGGCTCCGGGTCCGGGTAGCGGTCCGTGGACGGGTCCGCGCGAGCGCCGGGAGCGGTGCGCCGGGCCGGCGAGGCGCTCTGAAGGGGGAATGGCAGCGCAGAGCGAGGCCTCGGAGAAGAACGACGGCACGGTCGTCTCGCCGCACGGCCGGAGACATCGTGCGGAGGTGACGGGCTCGGGAGAACCGAGGCTTGCCCGGCTCAGGTCCGGAGAGGCCACCCTCGGAGTGATCGGACTGGGCTACGTGGGCCTTCCTCTCGCGGTCGAGGCCGCCGGGAGCGGCGCCCGGGTGCTCGGATTCGACGTGGACCGGCGCGTGGCGGACGGCGTCAACCGCGGGCGCAGCCACATTCGGGACCTTGCGCACGAGACGGTGGCCGGACTGGTGCGGCGGGGGCTCCTCTCGGCCACCGCCGACATGTCCCGGCTGGAGGAATGCGACGCGGTCGCCATCTGCGTCCCCACGCCGCTCTCCAAGACCCGGGACCCGGACATCTCCCACGTTCTAGCGGCGACGGAGGCCGTCGGCGCCGCCCTCGGGCACGGGCAGCTCATCGTCCTGGAGTCCACCACCTATCCCGGAACGACCCGCGAAGTGGTGCTGCCGATTCTGCAGAGGAGCGGCATGAAGGTGGGCGATGACTTCTTCCTGTGCTTCTCGCCCGAACGGGTGGATCCCGGCAACGACGTCTGGAAGACGGGGAACACCCCGAAGATCATCGGGGGGGTGACGCGGCGGTGTACCGAGGCCGGGGTCGGCTTCTACTCCCGTTTCGTCGATCGCATGGTTCCCGTCTCCTCGGCCGAGGTGGCGGAACTGACGAAGATACTCGAGAACGCCTTCAGGGCGGTCAACATCGGTCTGGTCAACGAGATGGCTCTCATCGCCGACCGGTTGGGCCTGGACATCTGGGAGGTGATCGCGGCCGCGGCCACCAAGCCCTTCGGCTTCATGAAGTTCACGCCGGGCCCCGGCCTGGGCGGGCACTGTCTTCCCGTCGACCCGCACTATCTGTCCTGGAAGATGCGCACGATGGACTATCGCACCCGCATCATCGAGATGGCGTCCAAGATCAACGCCGAGATGCCGACGTTCGTGGCGGGCAAGGTGAGAGAGGCGCTGAACGGCGTCCGGAAGCCGGTCCGGGGCTCACGGGTTCTGCTCCTCGGGGTGGCCTACAAGAAGGACGTGGGAGACGTGCGGGAATCTCCCGCCATGGACATCCTCGACCACCTCGAGCGCGACGGAGCCGAGGTGTTCTACCACGACCCGCACGTGCCGGAGTGGAGCACGCGGGATGGGCGTACGCTGCGGTCCGCTCCCTTCGCCGACGACCTGCTGCGGGGGGCCGACGCGGTTGTGATCGTCACCGACCACTCCTGCTTCGACGCGGGGCGGATATTCGCACTCTCGCCCGTGCTCGTCGACGCGAGGAACGCGACTGCGTCGGTTGCGGCTTCGCGCCGAACCGCGCGTCCACAGCGCTGGATCGTGAAGGGGTGACCGCGGTGATCTTCGAAGGACGCAACCTCCATTCGCCCCGGGCGATGCGGACGCACGGGTTCAAGTACCGTTCGGCAGGCCGTCCCGCGTGGGCTCTTGGAGCGAACCGGCGGTGGCGGGACGAGTCCTGATCACCGGGGTGGCGGGGTTTCTCGGCTCCCATCTCGCGGATCGCTTTCTGGCGGACGGACACGAGGTCGTCGGAGTAGACAACTTCCTGACCGGCTCCCGCCGGAACCTGGCGCATCTGCGGCGCGAACCGCGGTTCGAACTGATCGAGCACGACATCTCCGCTCCGCTCTTCGTGGAGCCCCGGGTGGACGGCGTTCTGCACTTCGCGTCGCCGGCCAGCCCGGCGGACTACGCCGAGCTGCCCATTCAGACCCTCAAGGCCGGCGGACTCGGGACCCACAACACGCTCGGGCTCGCCCGGCGTCACCGGGCCCGCTACCTGCTGGCGTCGACTTCGGAGGTCTACGGCGACCCCCAGGTTCATCCGCAGCCGGAGGAGTACCGGGGCAACGTCGATCCGGTCGGACCGAGAAGCGCGTACGACGAGGCCAAGCGCTACGCCGAAGCGATGACGATGGCCTACCACAGGGCCCACGCGCTGGATACGCGCATCGTCAGGATCTTCAACGCCTACGGGAGCCGCATGCGGCCCCGGGACGGTCGAGTCGTGTCCAACTTCATCGTGCGGGGGCTGCGTGGCGAGGCGATGACCATCTACGGAACCGGCTCGCAGACCCGGTCCTTCTGCCACGTGGACGACCTGGTGGAGGGGATCGTCAGGCTCTTCCATTCCCGGCGCGCCGGTCCGGTCAACGTGGGGAACCCCGAAGAATGCACGATCCTCGAGCTGGCCGCCCTGATCATGGAGGAAACCGGGAGTTCGGTGCCCCCGGTCTTCGGGCCGCCGCCCCCGGACGATCCCGCGGTGCGCCGGCCCGACATCTCCGCCGTCCGGCGGGAAACGGGCTGGGCGCCAACCATCGGCTTGCGCGAGGGCGTCAGAAGGACGATCCCTTATTTCAGGGCGTTGGTCTAGCAGTCCGTGGAAAAGACAGACCGAGCACCGAGAGCGGCTACGCGCCGGGCCGGCCAGAGGGAATGAGGAGCGAGCAACGCATGACAACCGTACGCCGCCGCCGGGCGCGATCCACGCCGTCGGCGGTCCTGTCGCTCTGGGTGTTCGGGTGCGGTGCCGACCCGGCCGACGAGACCGCGCAGCTGCGGGGCGACCGCGCATTCGCGCGCGCGGACTACGAGGAAGCGCTCGCCGAGTACCGCCTGTCCCTCCTTCAGGAGGATCCGGGGACCGGGGGAGTCGTGCGCGCTGCCCATGCCTACGCCGTCCTGGGCCGCGTGGACGAAGCCAGATCCCTGTACGAGGAAGCCGCCCTGCAAGACGGCCTGTACGCCGACCAGGCGGTATCCGACCTCGTCGCTCTCGCCAAGCGGGCGCATGAGAACGGCGACGGCTACGGGATGGCGTCGGCGATCGAGGCCGCCCTCCACTTCCGTCCCGGAGTCGTCGTCGCGGAACTGGCCCTCCCCCTGGCCCGGCACTACAGCGAGACCGGCCAGAACGCTCGTGCGCGGCCGCTCTATCTCAGGGCCCTTGGGGCGGATCCGGCCAACCCCGGCATCATCTTCGAAACCGCGTTGGCCCACAAGGAGATCGGGGACTGCGGGAGCGCCCTCTTCTACTTCGACCAGTTCAAGGCCCTGGCGCCGGGGCGCGAGGCCGAGACGCGATGGCACGTGGGAAGGTGCTCGTTCCAGCTTGCCCGGGAACGCAGAGAGCGGGGCGCCGCGGCGGAGGCCATCGACCACCTCGAGGTGGTCCTGGCGTTGGGGGAGCCGAGAACCGACCTCCCCCAGGCCTATTTCGACAGGGCCGAACTGCTTGCCGAGCTCGGAGAATGTGCCGCCGCCCTGGAGTCGTACGGCGCGGTCTCTTCGGTGAGCGGCACGGGTTTCGGAGCCCTGGTTCGCCGGGCGTTGGACCGAATCGACGAAATCAGGTTCGGCGATGGCGGAGAGGGTGCATGCTGAGAAGTCCGTGGCTGCTGGCCGGGCTGCTCAGTACGGCGTGCTCGACGGCGCCGCCGTACTCGGGATGGACGGCGGAGCAGCTCTACGAACACGGCCGGCGCGCCTTCGACGAAGGCGAATGGAGCGAGGCGCGCCGGGCATTCGAGCGCCTGGTTCTGAACTTTCCGGGTTTCGAGCATGCGGTGGAGGCGCGCCACCACCTGGCCCGCGCCTTCTTCGAGGACGAGGAGTATCTGAGCGCCGTCGGGGAGTTCACTAGAATCGTGCAGGTCTACCCGGACGACGATCGCACTCCGAACGCCTGGCTGGGAATTTGCCGCGCCTACGAGGCGATGTCCCCCCACCCGGAGCGCGACCAGCAGTACACCGTCCAGGCCCGCAACACCTGCCGGCAGGTTGCCGGCGACCTGCCGGGGACGCCGGTCGGGGATTCGGCGGCGGTCGTGGCCCGCGAGATGCACAACAAGCTCGCGGACAAGATGTTCGGCGTCGTCGGCCAGTTCTACTTCCGGAACAAGCTCTTCGAATCGGCCGAACACGTCTACCGGCTCCTCCTGGCGGAGTACCCGGACACCGATGCGGCGCCCCGGGCCCTGGCTCGCCTGATCGAGATCTACGAGGATTGGGGATGGAACGACCAGCGGGATGAAACCAGGGTCAGGCTCTTGAAGGACTACCCGAAATCTCCCGAAGCGAGAACGCTGGACGAGGCCTCGAGGAGCGACACGGTCTCGACGACGAGGAGCCGCGCGCCTCCCGCCCGGAGCATTCCGCCCCGATGGTCGCCGGCCGGCGCGTAGGGGTCTTCGGGGGCACCTTCGATCCGCCCCACCTGGGTCATTCGATCGCGGCCGGGGAGGTCGCGGACGCGGTCGGTCTGGACCGCCTTCTCTGGGTGCCCGCCAGGATACCGCCGCACAAACCGGGCCGCGCGGCCACGCCGGCGGAGCTGCGGAGGCGGATGGTCGAAGCCGCCGTCGGCGACGACCCGAGATTCGAGTTGTGCGACCTGGAACTGGAGCGAGAAGGCGTTTCATATACCGTCGACACCCTGCGGAGCCTGAGGGCGAGCCATCCCGGATGGTCTCTTTTTCTGGTTCTGGGGTCCGATCTGCTGGGCGGCTTCGCGTCCTGGAGGGAACCGGAGGCCATTGCCGGGCTGGCCGAGCTGGTGGCCGTCCGGCGGGCCGGCGCGGCGCCGGTGCCCGAGCGGACGGTGAACGCCGGGGTGCGAACCGTCCGCGTGACGCCGGTCGACCTCTCGTCGTCGCGGATCCGGGGCCGGGTCGCCCGCGGAATGGCCGTTTCGGATATGGTGGCGCCCCGCGTAGCGTCCATCATTGAGCGTGAAAGACTCTACCGGACAAGAGAATGATCAAGGGAATCGTCAAGAGGATAGCCGGGTCGAGACACGGACGCGAAGTCAGGCGCCTGGGTCCGCTCGTCAAGAAAATCAACGAAATCCACGCCGGATTGGCGTCGCTCTCCGCCGAGGCGCTAAGTGCCAGGACGGACGAGTTCAGGGCGACCATCGCCAAGCGCACGGAGGATACGCTTGCGGAAATCGAGTCGATTCGGGCGCGCAAGCGCGTCGCCGCGGACCCGCATGAGCGGGAGGACCTGAGCGTCGAGATCGGGAAGCTCGAGGAGAAGTACAGGGGCGAATCGGCCGAGGTCCTGGAGGAGATCCTGCCCGAAGCGTTCGCGGTGGTGAAGGAAGCCTGCCGCCGGCTCGTGGGGCGGGAGGTCACGGTCACGGGACACAAGCTCGTTTGGGACATGATCCCCTACGACGTCCAGCTGATCGGCGCCGTGCAGCTCCACCGCGGACGCGCGGCCGAGATGGCGACGGGCGAGGGGAAGACGCTCGTGGCCACGATGCCGCTCTACCTGAACGCGCTGGTCGGCCGGGGCGCCCACCTGGTCACCGTCAACTCCTACCTCGCCCAGCGGGATGCTGAGTGGATGGGAGCGATCTACGAGCTCCTGGGCCTGACGGTGGACTGCGTCGACCTGCACGAGCCCGGGTCGCCGGAACGCAGAGCCGCCTACAACGCCGACATCACCTACGGGACCAACAACGAATTCGGCTTCGACTACCTGCGCGACAACATGGTGCACACGCTCGACCAGCGGGTGCAGAGGGGGCACAACTACGCGATCATCGACGAGGTCGATTCGATCCTGATCGACGAGGCGCGCACTCCGCTGATCATCTCGGGGCCGGTCAGCCGGGACACGTCCACGCCCTTCAAGCGGATGGCGCCGGCGGTGGGAGCGCTGTACCGCAAGCAGACGCGCAAGGTGAACCGGCTCGTGGCCGAGGCCGTGAGGGAGATCGAGTCGGAGGAGGGGGACGAGTACGTCGCAGGCGAGAAGCTACTGGCCGCAAAGCGCGGAGGCCCCAAGAACAAGCGCCTGATGAAGATCTTCGCCGACCGGCCATCCGCGGTGAAGCTCGTCGAGAAGGTGGAGGCGGACTACATGCGCGAGAAGCGTCTCCACGAGGTGGACGAAATGCTCCTCTTCGCCATGGACGAAAAGGGAAGCAACGTCCATCTGTCCGACGCCGGGCTCGACGAGCTGTCGCCGGGAGACCCGCGGGCCTTCGTGGTGCCCGACCTGTCGGAGGCCATGGGCGCCATCCAGGACGACGAGACGCTCTCCGTCGAGGAGAAGCGGGACCGGGCCTCGGAGCTGGAAGCCCGGTACGCCGAGAAGTCGCAGCGCATCCATGTGATCCACCAGCTGCTCAAGGCGTACACGCTCTTCCACAAGGACGAGCGCTACATCATCGGCGAGAACGGCGCCATCGTCATCGTCGACGAGTTCACCGGGCGGCAGATGCCGGGCCGGCGCTGGAGCGACGGGCTGCACCAGGCGGTCGAGGCCAAGGAGGGGGTGGAGATCCGAGGCGAGACCCAGACGCTGGCCACGATCACCATCCAGAACTACTTCCGCATGTACGAAAAGCTCGCCGGGATGACCGGGACGGCGGAGACCGAAGAGACCGAGTTCCACCAGATCTACAGCCTGGACGTCTCGGTCATACCGACGAACCGCCCCGTCGCGCGAGACGATCGCGACGACCTCATCTTCCGCACAAAGCGGGAGAAGTACGCCGCCATCATGGACGAGATCGAGCGTCTCAACCGGCTCCGGCTGCCCGTGCTGGTGGGCACCACGAACGTCGAGGTGTCGGAGACGTTGTCGCGCATGCTCCGGCGGCGGCGCCTCGCCCACAACGTCCTCAACGCCAAGCAGCACAGGCGCGAGTCGGAGATCGTGGCCGAGGCGGGCCAGCCCGGGGCGGTCACGATCGCGACCAACATGGCGGGCCGCGGCACCGACATCAAACTCGGGCCCGCGGTGACCGATGCGCGCACGGTCGAATGGGCGCGGGAGCGAGGGCTGGAGCTCGAGTCCCTGGCTGCCACCGACCCCACCCGCTACGAGGAGCTGGAGGACAAGCCCGGCGACCACGTGATCGAAATCGGCGGCCTCCACATCCTGGGGTCGGAGCGCCACGAGGCCCGCCGCATCGACCGGCAGCTGCGGGGCCGGGCGGGGCGGCAGGGCGATCCCGGGGCGTCGCAGTTCTTCCTGTCGCTCGAAGACGACCTGATGCGCCTCTTCGGGGGCATGGAACGCATTGCGAAGGCCATGGACCGGATGGGCGCGGAAGAGGGCGAGGTCATCACTCACGCGCTGGTTACGCGCTCGATCGGCCGGGCCCAGAAGCGGGTCGAAGGCAACAACTTCGAGGCCCGCAAGCGGTTGCTCGACTACGACGACGTCATGAACCAGCAGCGCGAGGTCATCTACGACCTGCGCCTCTTCGCGCTGGAGGGCGGCGAGGACCTCAAGGGCGAGATATGGGAGATGATCCACCACACCATGGAGGGCGTCTTCGAGGACCACCTTCCCGAATCCGACCTGGCGGCGGGCATCGAGGTCGAGGGTCTGAGGCAGAGGATGCTGCTCGACCTCCACACGGTCCTTCCCGCGCTCGAAGACGAGGACGACCCGGAGGAGCTCGACCGCGAAGAGGTGCTCCGCGTGGCGGAGGACGCGGTGCGCGATTCGTTCGAACGCAAGGTCCGGTCCTTCGGCGAACACGGCGAGCGCGTAATGAGCTTCGTCCTGCTCTCCATCATCGACGGGAAGTGGAAGGACCACCTCTACGACCTCGACCACCTCAAGGCGTCGATCGGCTTCCGGAGCTGGGGACAGAAGGACCCCCTCGTCGAATACAAGAAGGAGGCCTACGAGATGTTCGTGGGGCTCATGGACGACCTCCGCCGCACGGTGACCCGGCAGTTCTTCCGGGTGCGGCTAGAACAGCGCCCGGCCATGCGCCTGCAAAGGCAGCGCCGTCTCTCGTACTCCGGTCCGGCCGACACGGCGGGCGGCGGCGTGCGCGCACCCGCCGAGCCGGATCCGGGCGGGCCCGCCCGGATCCGGCGGCCGGGCCGGCCGGAGGTGGACTCGACGGGAGTCGCCGCCTCGGCTCGGAGCGGTGCGGTTGCGGGACCGGCCCGGATTGGTCCACGCGGCTCCGGCGCGGCGGGCCCGGGCGACGTCGGCCGGCTCGCGACCAACCGCGGCGAGGCGCGGCCCAAGGTGCCGGTTACGGTCGCGAAGGCTCCGGGCCGCAACGCTCCCTGTCCGTGCGGGAGCGGAAAGAAGTACAAGAAGTGCCACGGAAGCCCGGCCTGACGGGGACGCATCCGCCCGAGGCCCGGCCGCGGGAACGACTGCAGCGCTTCGGTCCCGGCCCGCTCTCGGAGCACGAGCTGCTGGCGCTCGTGATCGGCGCGGGAAGCGGGTCGCTCTCCGCCCGCACGCTGGCCGAGCAGGTGCTCGGCCTCTCGGGCGGACACCTCCGCGATCTGGCGCGGATGGATCCCGGACGTCTGGTCCGCATCCCCGGGATAGGTCCCGCCGCGGCTTCGCGGATCGTGGCGGCGATCGAACTCGGCCGAAGGGTGGGATCCGCCCGTTCGAACCGGGACGAGCCGATCACCGGCCCCGCCGATGTCCACGACATCTTCGCGCCCGCGCTGGCCCACCTCGCCCATGAGGAGTTCCACGTGCTCCTCCTCAACTCCCAAAACGGCCCCATCTGCCAGCGCCAGGTCACCCGGGGCATCCTGGACGCGTCGCTCATTCACCCGCGCGAGGTGTTTCGCGACGCCATCGTGCTCCGGGCCGCGGCGCTCATCCTGGTGCACAACCACCCCTCCGGGAACCCCGAACCCTCGGCCGAGGACCTCAAGGTGACGCGCCAGCTCAGCGCGGCCGGGGAACAGATCGGGATCCCGGTGCTGGACCACATCATCCTGGCGGGGGGGACCTTTTCGTCCCTGGCGGGCCGGGGGTGCCTGCGGGGGGCGGGGGGGTGACGTGCAAGTCGTTGGCCCGCAAACGGATCCGACGAATCGCCGGAATCCGTGCGACGTTCGCCCGCCCGGCGCGGGTGTCCCGCCGACCCGGCGCGGGGTGCGCACCCGCGCGGTGTGAAGTTATGATCCACTGCCCCGGACCGATCGTCTCACGCGGCCCGGGGCCGTTCGTCCATCCCCCGACCAGCGTGTCGGTTGCGCCAACAACCCGACGGTCATCGTCAACGAAAGGACACCGATGAAAGGACATCACACTTCCCGCGCGCTCTCCATCATCGCGGGCGCGGCAATGCTCCCGTGGGCCGCGGGCGCCTCGGCCCAGGAGCCGTCGCTGGACGACCCCATCCCCCCCGACCCCGCCGTAGTCACAGGCACCCTCGAGAACGGGCTCACCTTCTTCATCCACGAGAACGACCAGCCGGAGAACCGCGCCGAACTTCGTCTGGCCGTCAACGCGGGCTCCATCCTCGAGGACGACAACCAGCTCGGTCTGGCGCATTTCGTGGAACACATGGCCTTCAACGGTACGCGCAACTTCGAGAAGCAGGAGCTCGTGGACTATCTCGAGTCGATCGGAATGCGCTTCGGGCCGGACATCAACGCCTACACCAGCTTCGACGAGACCGTCTACATGCTGCAGGTCCCGATGGACGACCCGGAGATGCTCTCGACCGCCTTCCAGATCCTCGTGGACTGGGCGAGCGCGGTTCTCTTCGACCCGGAGGAGGTCGACAAGGAGCGCGGCGTCGTGATCGAGGAGTGGCGGGGCCGCCGGGGCGGCTTCGCGCGGGTTCAGGATCAGCAGTTCCCCGTGATGTTCCACGGATCGCGCTACGCGGAGCGGCTTCCGATCGGCGATCCCGAGATCCTCGAAACGGCGCCGCCCGAGGTGCTGCGCAGCTTCTACGAGGACTGGTACCGTCCCGATCTGATGGCGGTCATCGCCGTCGGCGACTTCGACGCGGCCGAGATCGAGGCGACGATCCGGGATCGGTTCGGGGGGTTGGTCGGCCCGGAGGAGCCAAGGCCCAGAACGGAAACGGAGGTCCCGGTCGACCATCCGCCGCTGATCTCGATCACCAGCGATCCGGAGATGCCGTTCAGCCAGATCGGGCTCATGTACAAGCAGACCCCGCTCCCGCGGGGAACGCTGGCCGATTTCCGCCGGGACCGCGTCCGTACGCTGTACTCCAATATGCTCAACCAGAGGCTCGAGGAGCTGACGTCGCAGGCCGACCCGCCGTTCCTGGGCGCGTATGTCGGCGGCGGCGGGTTCATCCGGGGAATGGACGCGGTCCAGCTCGGTGCCACCGTTGCCGAAGGTGCCCACGTACGAGGCCTGGACGCGCTGCTGACGGAAGCCGAGCGGGTCGCGCGGCACGGCTTTACGGCCACGGAACTGGAGAGGGAGAAGGTCTCGCTGCGGCGGCAGTACGAGAGCAGGCTGGCCGAGGTCGAGAACAGGGAATCGGGATCGCTCGCGAACCGCTACGTCAACGTGTTCCTGGAGGGAGCTCCGTATCCCGGCGTGGAGACGCAGATGGAGCTGCTGGATGCCTTCCTGCCGGGGATCACCCTGGAGGAAACCAACGCGCTGGCCCAGGGATGGATGAAGGAGCAGGGCCGCGTGATCCTGGTCAGCGGACCGGAGAAGGAGGGGCTCGTCGTCCCGACCGACGAAGAGGTCACCGGAATCTTCGCGGCGATTTCCGAAAAGGAGGTCGAGGCCTACGAGGATGCGGCGGTCGATGCTCCGCTCGTCGCCGATGTCCCGGAGGGCTCCGCGGTTGCGTCCGAGGAGGTGATCGAAGAGGTGGGCGTCACAATATGGGAGCTGGAGAACGGTGTGCGCGTCATCCTCAAGCCCACCGACTTCAAGGACGACGAGGTTCTCTTCTCGGCTACAAGTCCGGGCGGCAGTTCGCTGGCGTCCGACGACGCGTTCCAGGATGCGGGAATGGCGGCGAGCGCCGTGCGGGAGGGGGGCGTGGGAGAGTTTGACCAGATCGCGCTCGGCAAGAAGCTCACCGGGATGCGCGTCAGCGTTTCGCCGTCGATCGGGTCGCTCACCGAGGGACTCAACGGCTCGGCGTCGCCGCAGGATCTGGAGACGGCGTTCCAGCTCATGTATCTGTACTTCTCGGCCCCGAGGAGGGACGAAACGGCCTTCGAAGCCTACAAGGCCCAGCAGCTGGGCATCATGGGCAACTTCGGGGCTATGCCCCAAGTCGCATTCTCGGACACCGTGTCGAACACCATGAGCCAGGGACATCCCCGGGCCAACACCCTAGCGGACCGGCTGAAGGCCCTGGAGGAGGCCGACCTGGACGTGGCCCTCGACTTCTACCGCGACCGCTTCGCGGACGCGTCCGACTTCACCTTCTACTTCGTGGGAGCGTTCGATCCGAAGGAAGTCAGGCCCATGGCGGAGACCTATCTGGGAGGGCTCCCCGGCCTGGGGCGCGTCGAGAGCTGGGTCGACCACGGGATCGATCCGCCGGGTGGAGTGATCGAGAAGGTGGTGCACAAGGGGCTGGAGCCCCAGAGCGCGACGCAGATCATCTTCGCGGGCGACGCGGAGTATTCCCTGGAGGAATCGACGACGATAAGGGCGCTGGCCGGCGTTCTCCGCATTCGCTTGCGCGAGCTGCTCCGCGAAGACATGGGCGGGACGTACGGCGTCGGCGTTTCGGGATCCCTCACGTACCGGCCCGACGAAGAGTACCGGATACAGGTCAACTTCGGTTCGGACCCCGAACGGGCCGAGGAGCTGTCGGCGGTCGTCTTCGAAGAGATCGAGAGGCTGAAGGCCGAAGGGCCCGACGCGGAAATCGTTGCCAAGGTGCGCGAGACCGACCGGCGCTCCAAGGAGACGGATCTCAAGGAGAACCGTTACTGGCATAGCCAGCTGAGGGCTTACGAACAGGCCGGAAGGGACTTCCGCGACATTCCCAAGTACGACCGGATCGAGAGCTGGACCGCCGAGCAGGTGCAACAGGCCGCGGTCCGCTATCTGAGGTTGGACAAGTACGCCAAGTTCGTGCTTCTGCCGGAGCAGAAGACCCCGTAGCGGCCTTCCCGCGCGAGCGCCGCGCCCGGCCTCCCGAGGCGCCGGGCGCGGCGCTCGCGGCCGCGGGCTTTTCCGGCCGAAAATTGAGCCGCGAGACGGAAGCCCGGGCGCGCAGGCCGGCGCCGAAGACGGGGACCGGCCCCCGGGGCGGCCGCGATACGGAGCGCCGCCATGCGCTCGAGGTGTTTCCCAAGCGCGACATCACGATCGTGAAGGGGAGCGGGGCGGAGGTGTGGGACGACCGGGGGCGCCGCTACATCGACTGCGTGGCCGGGATCGGAGTCGCGAGCGTGGGACACGCCAACCCGGCGGTGGCGAAGGCCCTCGCCGAGCAGGCTCGTACGCTCGTGACCTGTCCCGGGATCTTCTACAACGACGTGCGCGCGCGGCTGCTGGAAAAGCTGGCGTCGGTGGCCCCGCCGGGGCTGTCGCGCGGATTCCTCTGCAACTCGGGGGCCGAGGCGGTCGAAGCGGCGATCAAGTTCGCGCGCCTCGCCACGGGACGCACCGGGATCGTCTCCGCCGTGCGCGGCTTCCACGGCCGTACTCTGGGCGCGCTGTCCGCCACCTACAGGAAGGAGTACCGGGAGCCCTTCGAGCCCCTCGTGCCGGACTTCTCCTTCGCGCCCTTCAACAACCCCGGCAAGCTTCGGGAGGCCGTGGGCGTCGGCACGGCGGCGGTCCTGATCGAGCCGGTGCAGGGAGAGGGCGGGATCCGGCCGGCCGGGGCCGATTACCTGCTCGCCGCCCGAGAGATCTGCGACGAGACCGGGGCTCTGCTGGTCCTTGACGAGATACAGACCGGTTTCTGCCGAACCGGGCGCATGTTCGCGTGCGAACGCCACGGGGTGGTGCCCGACATGCTCTGCCTGGCCAAGGGGATCGCCGGGGGCGTGCCGCTGGGCGCCGTTCTGGCGAACGACCGCATCCGGCCGCCGCCGGGCAGGCACGGCACGACCTTCGGCGGCAACCCGCTGGCGTGCGCGGCCGCGCTGGCCGCCATCGACTTCATGGAGGCGGAGCGGCTCGGCGAGCGCGCGGAGCAGCTGGGCGCGCGCTTCCGGGAGCGATTCGAAGCGCGGCTTCCGGCCAGGGTGCGCGCGGTGCGCCAGGTCGGACTCATGATCGGCGTAGAGCTTGGGGAGGCGTGCCGGCCGTACATCGAGGCGCTGGCCGAACGGAGCGTGCTGGCGCTCGCGGCCGGGACTACGGTGATCCGGCTGCTGCCGCCTCTGGTGATCGCCGAGGAGCAGGTCGACGAGGTGACGGAGGCGCTCGCGGGGGTGCTGGGGTGAGGGGCCGGCCCTGCGTCTCACCGATCTCGGTGCCCGGGCGTCCTCGTTCGCGGACTGCCGGGGCGCCCTGAGCCTACGTCACCGCGAAACCGCCGCCCTCGCGAACAAGGCCGGGAGCGGGCGTCCGCTCCATCGGATTCCCCGGCGCCGGGAACGCACGTTAGGTATACGTTACATTTGGGATGGGCGGATGGGAGATTCGGCCGACCGCACGCGGGCGCGGCTCCCCATCCTCACGCAGGCCGCCTTCGACAAGGAACCGCAGGCAGATGGCCACCGAGTCAAACGGACGGACGCTACATCGTCTCGACGAGCTGCCGCCGTTTCCCGAGGGATGGTATCTCGTCACCACCCGCGAGGCCCTTCGCGGGGAGAATCCGATCGAGAAGACCTGGCTGGGGGAGGAAATCGTCGCGTGGCGCGACCGGCGGGGCCGCGTTTGCGTGGCCGACGCGTACTGCCCGCACCTGGGGTCGCACATGGGACCGACCGTTGGCGGCATTGTGCGCGACGGCTGCCTGGTGTGCCCGTTCCACGGATTCGAATTCGACACCACCGGGAAGTGTGTCGCCACGCCCAACGCCCCGGCCCCCAAGGCCGCGAAGCTGAAGGTCTACGAGACCCGAGAGGTCCTCGGGATGGTATTCGCCTGGTGGGGGAGCGGCGGCCGGCCGGTCCAGTGGGAGTTGCCCGACGATCCCGCCACCGGGGCCCGTTGGAGCCGGCTGCGATCCTGCACCCTGCGGTTCCGGGGCCATCCGCAGGAGACCACCGAGAATTCTGTGGACGTGGAACACCTGGGCTACACGCACGGCTACGATGACGTGGAGCCGGCCGCCTCGCTGGCGATCGACGGCGCCTACCTGAAGAGTTGCTTCGACTTCACGAACGTTCGCAGAATCGCCGGGCTGGTGGACATCGTGTCAGAGATCTCGGCGGTCACCCACGTCCATGGGCTGGGCTACTCGTTCGTCGAATTCCGCGAGAAGACGATCGGCATGGATGCGAGGTTGTGGGTGCTCTCGACACCCGTCGACGGCACGTCCGTCGAGCTGACGCTGGTCACGCAGGTGCGGGAAATCCGCAAGCCGGGCCGATTCGTCACGGGTCTGGGGTTTCTCCCCGTGAGGCTGCGCCACAGGCTGATGAGCCGGCTTCTCCTGGCCGAAGAGAAGCGGTACGTCATGCAGGATGTTGTCATCTGGGAGCGGAAGCGGTACCGGTCGCCCCCACGGCTGTGCCGGACCGACGGCCCCATAGGGAAGTACCGCCTCTATTGTCGGCAGTTCTATCCGGAGCTCCGGTCCGCGGCACGGGGGCCGCTCCGGCGAGTCGGCCCGGAGACGCGTCTGGTGGCATCGGTGGGGAGAGACCGGAAATGAAGTTCCGCGAATTCCCGCCAAGGGCGCCCGGGATGGAGATCGTGCAGAGGGAGCAAGACCGATGGCTGTTGCAACCGAAGGCGTGACCACCCAGGCGCTGACCCTGCCCGAGGAGCTCGTCCTCATGCTCCTCAACGAGGAGAACGGCTACTTCCTCCAGGTGCCCGGCTGGCAGCTGAACTGCGCCGTGATGGGCGCGGTGCTCGCGGAGCTCTCGCTGCTGTCGCGCATCGACACGGACCTGGAGTCCCTCTACCTGGTGGACGCGACGGATACGGGCGACCCCGCCCTCGATCCCGTTCTGGAAGAGATCGCGAACGAGCCGGTCCGGCGGAACGCCCAATACTGGGTCGAACGGCTCGCGCACCGCGCGGAATCGGTCATCGACCTGACGCTGGACCGCCTCGTCAAGCTCAGGATCCTGGAGTACCACCACGGCGATTTCTGGACGGTGGCCGGTACGGTCTGGCACACGGAACTGTACGGCGACACCGAGGAAAGCACCGCGGGGCAGTTCATCAAGACGCGTATCGGCAGGGCGATCTTCACCGACACGATCCCCGACCCGCGGGACGTCATCGTCATATGCCTCGTCAACACCTGCGACGCCTTTCGCTTCATATTCCAGCTCGACGCGGCGGCGGAGGAACGCATCGGGTTCATCTGCAAGATGGACCTGATCGGTCGTTCCATCGCCGCTGCGGTCCTGCACAACGTCGCCGTCCCGCTCCTTCGCCGCTCCCGCCTGACCAAGCACATTCCGCGTGTCGCGCTGCGCAAGCTGCTGGTCAATCGCCATGTCCGAAGCGGCAACCTCCCCGCGCTCTTTGCCGACCTGGCCAGGGAGTACGGGCCCGTCTACCAGATCCGTCCGCCGTTCGGGAAGCGCATGATCTTCATCGCCGGAACCGAGGCGAACCAGTGGGTCAACCGGCACGGACGCATGTACCTGAGGGCCAGGGACTATTTCGCCGACTTCGAGAAGGTCTACGGGGCGTCCGGTGTGCTTCCCTCCCTCGATGGCGCCGATCACTTCCGGCTGCGCAAGGCCCTGGCACCGGCGTATTCGCGGCGGAGGCTGGTGGACCAGATGGACCAGCTCCTCCACTTTGGCCGCAAGCACATGGGGGTGGAGTGGAAGGTCGGCGACACCGTGTCCGCCACGAGGCTGAGCCGGCGGATGATCAACTCCCAGATCTCCCCGATGCTCGTCAGCGTCGAGTCGCAGGACATCTTCGACGACATGTCGAAGTACAAGGAGCGGGCGCTCAACGTCCACATCACCGGGGCGCTACCCGAGTTCATGCTGAAGACGCCGGGCATGAAACGCCGGGCGAAGGCCGTCGACACGTTGCTGGGGCGGGTCCAGAGCGTGCATACGCCCGCGCAGCGGGCCGGATGCCCGCGGAATCTCGCCGACGACCTGCTGAGCCTGAACGCGAGCGACCCGCAGTTCGTGCCGGAGTCGAATCTGCGTTTCGCGCTGTCGGCGGCGCTGATCGCCAGCGTCTACCTCGGCGACGCGTTCAGCTTCGCGGTCTACGCCATGGCTTCGCGGCCCGATGACTACGCGCGAATCCGGGGCGAAGCCGACGAGCTGTTCGGCAACGGCGATCCGAAGGGCGAGGACTTCACGCCGGAGGCGATGGACTTCACGCACCGCTTCCTCATGGAGTGCCTGCGGATGTACCCGATCGTTCCGGTCTCCATGCGCACCGTGATGAACTCGTGCGTGGTCGAGGGCTACGAGCTGCCGGTGGGGGAGACTATCCTGATCGCCCAGACCGCCACGCACTATATGGACGACGTCTTCGCCGACCCGTTCACCTTCGATGTCGGTCGCTACCTGGCCCCGCGCCATGAGCACCGCGGCCCCGGGTACGCGCCGTACGGGCTGGGCACGCACAGGTGTCTCGGCTTCCGGTGGATGGAGCTGCAGCTGGCGGTCAACGTTCTGATGGTCGCTCACTACTTTACGGTTGAGATCGCCCCGGCGAACTTCAGGTTCCGGTTCAATCCCTTCCCGTCGATGAAACCGAGCAAGAAGCTGAAGTTCCGCATCGCCGAGCAGGTGCGGGAGCTGCCGGTCTGACGAGGTTCGGGGGCCCCCGCAATAGACCCCCACGGCAGTTCTGTGAAACAAGCACCGTTCCGCACCGCGAGTTTCAGTCCGCGGCGCGGCCGCTCGCGGCCATGGGAGATTCGAGTGGCGACGCATCCGGGTTGGACGCGCGCGGACTTTGTCCACGGGCTGCCGGGAGCCGCTTGCGCCGCAGCAGCGCAGCCTGCGTGAAGGGGCGAAGACAGGGAGACGGGCAGGTGCCCCGGCGAATAGCAATCGTCGGCGGAGGCATATCGGGACTCGGCGCCGCGTGGGCGCTGAACCGCCACCCGGACCGGTTCGATTTCCGGCTCTTCGAGGCCCGGGGCCGGATCGGCGGGAATGCGGTGACGGCCGACATGCCCCAGGACGGCGGGGGTTCCATCCCCTTCGACATCTCCGTCACCGCCTGCATCCCGTCCGTGTACCACCACATCGTGCTGCTGATGGAGCGGCTCGGGATCGACTTGGTCGACACCCGGTTCAGCTACAGCGTGAAGTACCGGGGCCGGGTCTACGCCCACGACTTCGACTCCGGCATGCGGGACGAGCTGCAGTCCGAGATCGCGAAGTTCCAGCGGATTCTAGGGCGTCTTCACCGGTTCGGCCGACTGACCCGTTCCCGGTCGAAGTTCCTGAATGCCCTCAACCCGTTCAACTACGTCAGCATGGGGACCGTTCTGAATCTGGCCGGATTGTCCGGGGACTTCAGGTACCAGGTGCTGAAGCCCATGTTCGTCAACTTCCTCATGGCGACCAACGTGTTCGACATGCCCGCGTCGCTCTTCTGCAGGTATCTCGAGTTCTTCGACATCGAGTCCGCCACCCCCATGCAGACGTGGGACCGGGGAACCAGGCGCATCTACGAGAACCTGACCGCCGGTTTCGGGGACCGGATTCATCTCAACCGGCCCGTGCGAAAGGTGTACCGGAAGCGGTCGCACGTCGTGGTCGAGGACGAGGACGGAGTGCGGGAGAGGTTCGACGACGTGATTCTCGCATGCAATGCGAACCAGACGCTGATGATCCTCGACCGGCCCACCATGCTCGAACGCTACATCCTCTCGTCGGTACGCTACGAGAGCGAGCTGCACAACCACGCGATCGTCCACTCCGACGCGTCGGTGCTTCCGGACAACGAAGCGAAGCCCGTGGCGACGCGGAGCAATCACATCGAACAGTACGGCTCTCGGCCGGACAACTACGAAATCACGTACATCATGCACAACCAGCAGCCTTGGGCGGGGCGGTCGGACAAGCCGTGTCTGGTAACCTACAACCCGGTCAGCCGGATCGACCCGGAGAGGACGGTCGGCCGGTGGTGGTTTCAGCATGTCGTCCATGACGTGCGCCACGTCGCGCTCCTCGTCCCCCTGTTCCGCGTCATTCAGGGCAGGAGGCGGACGTGGCACTGCGGCGCCCACACGCTGGTCAACAGCCAGGAGACCTGCTTCGTCAGCGGGCTCGCCGCGGCGAGGCAGCTCGGTTCGGACTACCCGTTCGACGACGCGGAAGCGCGCAGGTCATTCAACCACTACGGGAGCATCCTGCACGGATGGCGGTTCAGGAAGGTGCGCCCGGGGAAGCTGTAGGCGCGGTTGCAGTCACGGGGCGTTGCGAGCACGTGCTCCATGAGTGGTCTTCAGGCCCGAACGGGTTTACGGGCCAGGAAACAATACAGCGGCGTGAAGATGCCCGTCTTGCCGCCCGCGACATAGGCCTCCGCGGTTCGATCAAGGAGTCGAACGACCTCCGCCGAGCCGTTCGGAAAGAGCCGCAGTACCTCGGCCAACTTCAACCCCGCGATGAGCGCCTTGCGGCCCCAGGGAAGCCTGCGCACCGCGTTCCCCAACGCCCCGTGGCGACTCGCCATGGGTTGATACCAAGGCGTGGAGGGTCCTTCCCGCACTTCCCAATCGCTCCCCTCGATGACCTGGAATCCCGCCCCTTCGAGAGCGTGATTCACTTCCCCGAACGTGGCGATGTCGTGCAGGGCGATACCCCGCATGAGGTGCCGGCGGTCCCGCGGGTCGAACCGGTCCGTCAGGCACATTTCCTGACCCCAAAACAGGGCGCCCGGCTTCAGTACGCGGAATATCTCCGCGAAAGCGCGTTGCTTGTTCTGTGCATGGCACGTCGACTCAATGGCGTAACCACGGTCGAAGGTGTCGGCCTCGATGGCGCTCATGTCCGCGAAGCTGCACTTCCTGAAATCGGTCATGTGATCCAGCCCCGCCTCGGCGTTCAACTTCTTGGCCTCCGCCAGCTGGATCTCGTTGATGTTGATTCCCACGACCCTGACACCCCCCTCGCGGACGACGCGGCGCATGGGGCCGCCGATTCCACAACCGACGTCGACCACCTTCATGCCCTGTTGCAGCTCCAACTTGGAGATCATCGTCCGCTGGTGCCGGACCTTGGACTCCTTCAGACTCTCGTTAGGCGTGAGAGGCGCAAAATGAAGGGATTCGCCCCAGCCCCACACCATGAAGCCATTGCAAAGCTCATAGTAGTCTCTGACCGTTTCCGCGTGGTCGTAGGTGCCCGCACCCGCAGCTTCCGATGCCGCCCGGTCAAGCCGGCCGCCAAGGTGCCGGACTCGACGGGCGACGCCCGATCCAGGGTGCGCATCTCTCAGCGCTTTCGACAGTTGGCCCAGTCGCATTCTGGTGCGGTTCAGGCGGGCAGCTCCCGCCGCTGCTCGGAGATGCGGAATTTCAGCTCATTCATCGGCTCTCGCCTTGCCGCAGCCGCCGCGCATCATCCGGCGCTCGCAGTCGAAGGATGCCGCGAAGGCGTCAAATGCAGATGTAACGCGCATAACGCCGGAACAACCATCATGAGTATAGCCGTGGTGAAGACAATGCCACAACCGAGCGACGCGGCGAACGGTATCAGGAACTGGGCCTGAATGGCGCGCTCCAGGATCAGCGGCGTAAAGCCCAGGAACGTGGTCAGGGAAGTGAGCATGATCGGACGAAAGCGCCCCTTGGCGCCCTCGACGATCGCGGTCCCGGGCGGGACGCCTTCCCTGAGTTTCCGATCGATGAGATCGATCATGACCAGGGAATCGTTCACCACCACACCGCTGAGACCGAAGATCCCCATAAAGGATATGGCGCTCAGGGTTACTCCCAGGATCCAGTGGCCCAGGATCACGCCGATGAACCCGAAGGGGATCACGGCCATGACGATGAACGGCTTGGTGTATGAACGGAGGGGGATGGCGAGAAGAGCAAAGATCAGGATCAGGGCGACCGCGAACCCGCGGTACAGGGCGTCGATGGACTCCAGTTGTTGTTGCTGTTCGCCGCCGAACGCGTATGTCAGGTCCGGGTGCTCCGCCGTCAGGTCCGCGAGGATCGAACCGGCCAGGATCTGGTTGGCTTCGTCGCCGGAGATCACCGAGGCGTCCACGTCGGCGGTGACCGTGACGACGCGGTGGCCGTCCCTGCGCCGGAGGGCCGACGGCGACACGCCCATGCCCAGCGAGGCCACGCCGATGATCGGCACCTTGTCGCCGCCCGGCGTACGGAGCAGGTAGCCTTCGATATCGGCAATCGAGTTCCGCTCTTCCGTGGGCAGCCGAACATAGGCTCGTACCTCTTCCCGGCCGCGCTGCACCCGGACGGCTTCTGCGCCGAAGAACGCGGC